>MKRK01000129.1:0-4679 GCA_001896915.1 Clostridiales bacterium 43-6 | reverse complement strand
GAACGCACCCCCCATCTGGATCCAAAGGCACGGGGCGTCTTTTTCGGTCTATCTACCTTCCACAATAAAGCTGACTTGATCCGCGCTGTCATGGAGGGTGTAACCTTTTCCCTTCGTGATTGCCTGGAAATCCTGAGGGAAACGGGCGTCTCGGCAGACGAGATTGTTGCTTCCGGCGGAGGTGGAAAATCTATGCTGTGGCGGCAAATGCAGGCGGATGTATACCGTTGTCCGGTAGTAACCACCATATCTGATGAAGGTCCCGCTCTGGGCGCAGCTATTCTGAGCATGGTAGGCACCGGCGCTTATGACAATGTTCCGGAAGCCTGTGATGCCATTGTTCGGAAAAAGGACGTCACCCGGCCGGACGATGCTTCCGCGGCTGTTTATGAAAAACAGTATGCCATTTATAAAACCCTCTATCCCATTCTGAAAACCAGCTTTGAACAGCTGACTAGGTAACAGATCTGCACTCTATGGATGGAACCGGTATGAAAATCCTCTGACTGTATCATCACAGCCAGAGGATTTTTTAATACTTTTTTAAAACCTCATCCATGTATTTTTTTCTGGTGAGAAAGAAGAACACAGACTGGAACAGGAAATATGCCGCCACCACCACTGTCGCAAAAATCATGAATTCTTTCATCACGTCCTGACCTCCTACCAAATGGGTCATGTAATAGATAAATGAATAGCCCATGACACTGCCGAAAATCAACGGAGAGAAGAAGGTAACCAATAGTTCCTTTGTGATAATCCCCTTCGCCTCTTTTTTGACCAGACCGATTTTATAAAGCTTATCATATTTCTGTCTTGCGGATTCCGTCTCTGTATACTGCTTGAAGAATAACACACTCCCCGCAGCAATAAAGAACAACAGCCCCATAACGGCGGTGACGAAAATGAAAAGTGAATAGGCTTTTTTCAGTTCTGTATAAGCCAGTATTCGTGAAATGACCGTAATCAGTTTGTCGCCGTTTGCCACAGCAGGCGTAATTTTTGCATTTTCGGCTTTTACAGCGGCGGTAAGCTCATCAATGGTTTTCTGTGTGTTTTTCCAATCCTTGAACATAAAGGTGTGGAACACACCGACGCTGTTTTGGTTGGCGCTTCTCAATGCCTGATAATCTTCGTCACTGACCACCAATCCGGAATTACACAAAAAGCTGCTGGAGGAGCTGACCCATGGCGCCCGCTTGGATTCTGTCACCGTAAGCTTCTTTCCTCCCACAGTCAGCATGCTGCCCGGTGCGATTCCGAAATTGCCCGGTTCCCAGGATATGATGGCGTTATAAACCTGTCCGTTGGTCACGGTAATGGAAGAATTGGTGTACTGATTGTAAGCGGATACATTGATGACCGGCTTTGCGTTCATTTTGTCCGTTACCCCTGCGTCGTTATGAAAGCCCAGTGCCAGAAATTCAATGCGGTTCTGCTTCTCCAGCGGGGTCGGCGATGATTTCAGGATTTCTGCAAGCTTTGCATCACTGAGATTGTTTACGCCATACACCGATGCATATTCGATATGATTGGGCTGATTCATGCCGGATATTTTTTCAGCCAGGCTGAACAGAGAAAAGGGAGACGCCACAAAAAATACGATCATGGAGCTTAAAATACTTAACACGAAAATAATTTTTTTGTTCTGATTGAATTTTGAAGTAATTTCGGTGACCAGCAAAACGTTTTGGTAGTAGCTTTTTTTGTTGCCCTTAATCATAGCCAGAACTGCCATACCAGCATTGGCAATGGTCAGGTAAACCCCTGTAAAGATGAGCAGAATATTGATGATTACAAAAACAGGATTTGTGTTTAATGTATCATTGTCAGATACAATAACAAAAGCCGCAAGAGAAACCACCAGAATGACAAAACCGAGGATCCCCGGAAGAAGCTTTGCTTTGATTTCCTTTTCGTTTTTGCGTGCGGCGGAAAGCAGCTCACCGATTTCCAGCTTCCTGGTATGAAGCC
Source organism: Clostridiales bacterium 43-6 (assembly GCA_001896915.1). Lineage (GTDB taxonomy): Bacteria > Bacillota > Clostridia > Oscillospirales > Acutalibacteraceae > MKRK01. The sequence goes on along the minus strand of MKRK01000129.1, from coordinate 2,705 downwards.
TGCTCAAAGTGAGCACCAAAAGAAAAACAATTGCAAACACGCCCACCGTCAGGGCAAAGCTGAATAAGCTCAGGGAATATTCAATGCCCTGTAAATCCAGAATGGAAGCAACCACCATCTGAAACAGTCTCGAAAAAATAACGCCGGACACAAGACCGGTCACAAAAGAAGAGGCGATGATAAAGGAGTTTTCGATCAAAATGATTTTGCGTATATCCTTACTCGTCATGCCCAGCGTCATATAAATTCCAAATTCCTTATAGCGGGATTTGACAAACGCCGTGTGGGCATAGTTAATAAAGAAAACCGAGAAGAGTGCTATGACGGTCAGGGACATAAAGAAAATGATATTGATCACTTCCTTTTCGCCGCCGTCCTTCAGACTTTTGTTAAATAACAGCGTGGCATACATGAAAAACAACATAATGGAAAAGCTGGAGCATAAAAAATAGGACAAATACTTTTTCAAGTTGACCTTAAAGTTTTTGATCGCAATGGTGCTAAATTTCATTCTTCTCACCTCCGATGACGGCGAGGCAATCGAGAATTCTGTCAAAAAACTCTTTTCGGTCACCCTTACTGACGATTTCCATGCATACCTTGCCGTCCTTGATGAAAATAATGCGTTTGCAAAAGCTGGCGGCAAAGGCATCATGGGTCACCATTAAAATCGTACTGTTCCTCTCTGTATTCATTTTGGTGAACAGTCTCATTACGGCGTTTGATGATTTTGAATCCAGATTTCCTGTGGGTTCATCTGCAAAAACAATGGCAGGATCGCTGACCAGCGAACGGCTGACAGCGGCGCGCTGCTGCTGACCGCCGGAAACCCCATGGGGATATTTGTCCTTGATGTGATAGATTTCAAACAGCGACATGATTTCTTTGATTTTCTCTTCCATGTAAGCGCTGTCCTTCTTGTCTAAGATAAGAGGAAGCATCACGTTTTCCTTCAGTGTTAAGCTATCCAGCAGATTAAATTCCTGAAACACAAACCCCAGCTTCTGTCTTCTGAACAGCGCCAGCTCATCCTTGCTCATGGTGGTAATGCTTCTGCCGTCAATTTCAATGTTGCCGGTGGTGGGGATATCGATCCCGCTTAAAATATTCAGCAGTGTGGATTTTCCGCTTCCCGACGGACCCATGACGCCCACAAACTCGCCGGCTTCCACAGACAGATCCACACCGTCCAGCGCTCGGGTAGAGCCTGCGTCTTCCTTTCCGCCGTATACCTTCGTTATATTTTTTGTGTTTAAAACCTTCATGATAATTCCTCCTGTAACGTTTGTTTTTGTTTTGTTCTGTTCCCAGTATATCTCGATATTCTCTATGGAACCATCGAACCGCCTAAACAAACCTTACAGTTTTGAAAGATAATCCACTTTAACCGTAGTGCCCTTGTTGACTTCCGATTCTATTGCAATGTGATTGCCTAATTTTTTTGCAATTTCATGACAGACATAAAGACCGATTCCGGAGCTGTTTTTATATCTTCTGCCATTCTCGCCGGTAAAAAACGGCTCGAACACCCGTCCGATGTCATAGGGGGGAATGCCCGCTCCCTCATCCCGAATGCTTAAAGTCACGCTTCCCTTTTCCTTCTCCAGTGTGAAATAAATGTTTTTTGTCTTTTCGGTTTCGGCGGAATATTTGATGGCATTGGAAATAATCTGATCCAACAGGATTTCGTTCCATTTGGGATCGGTCAGCACAAAAACATCCTCCTCCCACATCATTTTCGGAAACACATGGCTGTAAATAAACTGTCTCTTTTTCTGGTTGATGATGCTTTTCAGGCTTTCCGTCAAATTCACACCTTGAGGTTCATAATCCTTTGCAAATTCCATGAGCCGCAGCAGTGTCAGAACCTGTTCCAAGCCCGCTGCCATACGACCGCTTTCCTCTTTGATATTGATATGGTCTTCCGCTCCGATTTCGCTTTTTTGTAAAATCAGATCCATCACCGACAGGGGTGTTTTCATGTTGTGAACCCACAAGGAAATAAAGCGGTTTTTGTTTTTGTTCTCAAAATCCGCCCGCTCCAGCAGATCTGTATAATATTGATGAATGTGGTGAATGACCCGTTCCGTTTCCCTTTGCTCACAGGAGGACGGGGAAAGGTCATAGTCCTTATTTTTTACCGCATTCTTCAGTTTTTTCTGAAAGCCGTAAAATCGAAACCATTTGATCAGCAACATGACAATAAACAGAAATACAGAAATCAGAACAGGATAAACGATCTCTATTTCACCCTTTGTCAGAATGAAATAAAAAAGAATTATCATGAAATTAGAAGTAAAATACAGGACGCTGAACAATAGATTGTCCTTAGCAAATGCGATAATATATCGTTTCATAGTCTACTCCGCCATTTGGGAGGTGTCAAACAAATAGCCGACTCCCCGTTTGGTCTTAACGGCATCCTCAACCCCCAGCTCAGACAGCTTGTTTTTTACCCTGGTCACGTTCACCGTCAGGGTGTTGTCGTCCACAAAAGCACTGTCGTCCCACAGCTGGGACAACAGCTCCTCTCTTGTCACAATTTTATCAGCATTGCTTAACAATAGCTTCAGCAGTCTGCATTCGTTTTTGCTTAACTCGCACATCTTGCCCCGATAAGTCATTTTAAAGCCCGATTCTATCAGCTCCAGACCCTTTATGGCTATCAGTTTTGTTTCGGTCACTGCGTATTCACCACAACAGCG
>MKRK01000128.1:8731-9000 GCA_001896915.1 Clostridiales bacterium 43-6 | reverse complement strand
CTTCCGAGTGGACCGACATATTGCTTAGCGCTTATGATGGCGTGCCTTGCGGTATATTCTATTGAATTAAAGCCTCATGGGTGGATTGCTGCGTTCCTTTGCCTGCTAGTAACGGACGCTTGTTACACAGCATATCTTTCGTTTGCTGCTTGTTTAATGATACTTGCTTGGATACGAAGGTTGCTGATTAAGGAAAGGCCGCTCAAGAAACTAGCGCTAGAACAAATTCGTGACGTTCTTGTTCTGGGGACGTCTCTTGCTGCAACCTT
>MKRK01000128.1:8123-8573 GCA_001896915.1 Clostridiales bacterium 43-6 | reverse complement strand
TGACCACCTTTGCTATTTTACTTCAAGTACTCATTGTGATTTTTGTCTTCCTTAATTTGCTTTACTTGTTGTTCGGTGAAAAAAAACGCCGAAGCTTGTCTGAGATTTTACTTTTTGTGTTTAATATTCTTGTCATCCCCATAGCAATGGACACGCTGGGCATCATACAGGGGTATTCACATCAACTGATGATGTATGCATATATAACCCCCTGGCTTGCGGCGATTGTTTTTTATTCGATGACCGCGGAAACCTTGAATATGAAAAATGCCCGTCACTTCCTACGGTATGCAGGATGGTATTTGATAACTTGTACGAGTTTGTTCGTGTTGTTTTGTGTTAAGTTGGCAAATAGTGCATATACCTTTAAATATCAACAATATGAAACTGCAAAGCTAGTTGCAAACCGTATTGTTGATCGCGTTGAGACACAAGAGGACTATGAATCTG
>MKRK01000128.1:6614-8052 GCA_001896915.1 Clostridiales bacterium 43-6 | reverse complement strand
GCATTCAGCAATATTATCCATCAGATTATCGGATCGGATATGAAGATTATCGATGAGCACCGAATTTTCTATACAACGACCGAAGAGAACGCGGAGATTCTCCGGAAAGCGGGATATATGACAACGACGCCGGAACTTCAAAAGGTACTTGATGAAGTCAAACCATTCCCAAATGAGAACTGCTGTATTTGGCTCAATAATGTGTTGGTGGTTAAGTTATCGGATTAGCTACTTAAAGAAAGCTATAGATAGCATTTTGCTGCAAGAAAGGATTAGAATGTGAAAAATTGTAGTAATTCAATTGCAAAAACAGTGATTATTCATGATAATGTAATTATTGAAGACGGTGTTATCATTCATGATTATGTAGTGCTTTATCCTGGAACAATATTGAAAAAGGGTGTTGAGGTGTTCGATCACTGCGTAATCGGAAAGATGCCAGTTGCTTCAGGAAATCTAGCGCGATCATTAAAGAGTAGCTATGGTCAAACAACTGTTGGCGAAAACAGCATTTTATGTCCAGGCGTAATCCTATATGCAGGCATTGAGATTGGAGATCATGTTTTGCTCGGCGATCACTGTTCCATACGCGAAGAATGCAAGATCGGGAGCAATTGTATTATTGGGAGAAGCACCAACATTAACTACGCTACTACGATTGGTAATGATACTAAGATAATGGACAGTTGCATCATTACCGGCAATATGACGATCGGAAATCATGTGTTCATGGGTGCTAATGTCATTACAACGAATGATAATTCCATGGGGCGGAATGGTTATGACGAAGGCGGCATCCGAGGACCCGTTATACACGATGGTGCCAGAATTGGAGCCGCTGCGAATATATTGCCTAGTATTGTTGTAGGAGAAAATGCGGTGGTCGGGGCAGGGAGCGTAGTAACCAAACATGTTGCTGCAGGAGCCTTGGTTATGGGCGTTCCTGCTAAAGAAGTTAGCAAATCAAATTAATGCAGGTATAGGAATTTGAAAGATTTACATGTACATTTTTTTATTGGGACTGAGGCCGAATTATACAAACTGTTTCCAGTAATCAGACGGCTAGAAGCTGCAAAAATCAATTGCCATATAATCACAAACGGGCAGAATGATATTAGCGGGAATCTTTTTTTAGATCAAGTTCAAAAGTCAATTGAACTTGATATATGTGTAAAGTTTCCAAACAACAAACGAATGGGCGCCTATGCATCATGGTTTTTCAGAACAGCGATTCATGGAAAAAAGCTCGTAAAAAAATACTATCGTGGCAGGGATTTAAACCAAAATCTTTTTATCGTACATGGTGATACCCTTTCAACAATGATGGGTGCTTGGATTGCGAATCGGTGTAATGTGCCGTATGCGCATATCGAAAGCGGTCTGCGTTCGCACAATCTCTTATCACCTTTTCCAGAAGAAATTGATCGATATTATGCAT
>MKRK01000128.1:964-6600 GCA_001896915.1 Clostridiales bacterium 43-6 | reverse complement strand
GCCCTGTATGCAGCTAAAGCGTTTCGTGGTAAGGCGGTTGATACGGTTTACAATACGGGCTTGGAAACTCTGTTTTGGGCGCTCGAGAATAATAAACTGGTACCCAAGGCCGCAATACACGAAAGTGACTATTTTATGTTTATGTTGCACCGGCAAGAAAATTTATTGAATCGCGATTTCTTATGTCAGACAATGGAACACATTATTAAACTAGCCGCAAAAATACATTGCGTTTTCATATATCATACACAGACAAAAGCCGCTATGGAGAGCGCGGGCATTTGGAGTAGTCTTGCAGAACATCCAAATTTCACGTTACTTTCTAGAAGAAGCTATCAGAATTTTATAAGTCTGGTCGAGCATAGTAAGTTCGTTATATCAGACGGATGCGGAAATCAACAAGAATTTTTTTACATGGGCAAACCTTATTTAATCCTGCGCAATAAAGTAGAAGAAGATTCTGAAGGACTTAATTTTAATGCCAAGGTGTTCGGTGGGGACTTATCTTCCATTGAACGTTTTTATGACGATTATACATTTTACGAAAAGCCAGCAATAGTACCTACAATTCTACCAAGTGAAATTATTTGTGAAGAAATTCTTCAGTATTTTTCGTCCACATGTGCAAAATGTCCGCCTTGCGATCAATAAATAGCAGATTTCAAATGTCACGCATTGTTAAGAATTGGACCTCATGAAAGTACGTGCCGTTTTTGGTTAGTTCGCGTGGTAACTAGCATGTTGATAGACTTGAAGAATGTTTTCAACCGATGGGGATTTTTCACTTCCATATGATTTAGAAATTCATTCGACTGCTCAACAATTTCCGGCAAGCAAAAGTGATGTCCAACGTCAGCAAAGCAATCGGATATACTGACAATATCATACTGCAATGTCGTATATAATGTTGGACAATACTTCGATTTTATGATAATAGCCCGATAATACTGATCCGCCCCTGATTTACTAACAAAGTTGCTGGCTAAAAATCCAGGGACAGATCACTTGAGTAAGGCCATAGAAAGAACAGGATTGATCTGCAAATCGCGACCATAAGAAGTGCCCAATCAGGGCGATTTTCGCGTTTTAAGGCAAAGAAAACCCCCGCAGATATTGTATCTATTTCGGAGAGATTACGTGTCTAAAACAACCAAAACAGATGCAACGAAACGCTTGCTTGGGGAGTTTTACCATCTCCCTCTTGAGTCCATGAATAGAACATCTCTCATTAGATATGGGGCGGGGATGATGGCTTGACGCTTACAGATTGTTTACGAACTGATCTGCTGAATGGAACTGCCGAATAAGAGCAAAAAATACCAAACTTCGCATACGAAAAATAAGATGAAAGAAAAAAGAGCTTGTCGTGCGCGCGGAATGGCGTTGCGCAACAAGCTCTCTGTTTGAATTGCGTTTGGAATTTAGGCCGTGAATCAGCGCGGTTATCGAAGATTCTTCGTTGGCACAGCGGAGGGTTAATGGCCCAATGCGCGTGAAATATTTTCCGCCGCATCAATCACCAGCTGTTTGGCTCGCTGAAATTCCGACGACTCGATCGGATGAAACATGCTCACGACCGCGATGGAATACATTGCCTCGCCTGAATAATTGAAAATTGGTGCGGCGACAGAATGCAAGCCGACATGGAACTCGCTGTTGTCGATGGCATAGCCGCGCTCACGAGTGAGTTGCAGTTCGGCTTCCAACGCTTCGATTGTATGAATCGTATTGGGTGTGTAAACCTGCATGCCATGTTCGCGGATGATATGCCGCACCTGCAGGGGCGAAAGATACGAAAGCATAATCTTCCCCTGTACCGTGCAGTGCGCCGGGAGCCGGGAACCGACCTTAGAGACCACGTGAAAAGCGCTTGTGGATTCCATAAAGCTCATGATGAGCGCCTCACCGCGGCTCAAGATGGAAAGACAGATCGATTCATTCAGCTCGTTTGCAATATTCTGCATATACGGCCTGGCAATTGCGGCAACATCCCAGTTGTTGCTGATAGAGCAGCCCAGTTCAAACAAACGGATCCCGAGCAGGTAACGACCGTCCTGCGTTGATTGCTCAACGATATCGTGTGCACGCAGCGTGGACAGCAAACGATGAACGGTACTCTTGGCATATCCTGTTCTTTTGGAAATCTCCTGCAAGGGAAGAGACTGATTTGCCTCAGCGAGTGTTTCGATCAGCGTAATCGCTTTCTCTACGGATTTAACTTCCTCAGTTGACAGAGGCATATTTCGCCTCCTCCCTTCCGCAAGATGTGTTGGTGCCTATTTGATTATAAGAGTGTTGCGCTTTTTGTGTAGGACGCAATGACGCGCCCGTTCTTGAGAATATAGGGCCTGGAGGCACGCGTTCGGAGCGCTTCCTGTACATTCGGTGCATCAATGATATTCAGGTCCGCAACGTTGCCGACCGCGACGCCGTAGCTCTCATCCGGCGCGAAAATGCGCGCGCTGTTCTTCGTTAGCATATCAAACATCTGGCTCGCCGTCTTGGGTGTGTTATATTGTGCAGTATACGCGCCTATCAGGCCGTAGTCCAGAGGGTCACCCGTTCCGTAGAGATGAAATCCATCACAAATTGTATCCTGCGCCGTTGCGACGTTGATCCCCATGTCCACCATTTCGCGAATGCGGGTTACGCCGCGGGTGCGCGGTTCCTGATCGATCCCCATGATCGCGAGCACCTGCGTATTGGTGCAGATGTTTACGTCTGCCTCGCGCAAAAGCTTCATGACCTTGATTGCATGCGACTGATTCTGATAGGTGATGGAGGTGCAGTGTCCGCCTGTTACACGGCCGCCCCAGCCTTTTTGCAGCGTCAGCCATGCGGTGTATTCCAGCGTCCGATCAAACATATCTTTCGATTGATCGATGTGCATATCGATCAGGCAGTTATACTTTTCGGCGATTTCAAACACGAGATCCACGTGCTTGCTCTTGAGCTCGTCCAGCCATTCCGCAGCAGGCATTCCGCCCGCGATATCCGCGCCCATCTCCATCGCCTGCCACATGAGCCGTTCCGTTCCGGCGTTGCAGAAGATGCCCTCTTGCGGAAAGGCGACAACCTGCAGGTCGCAGATGTCCTTTGTCTCCTCTTTCGCGGCTAGAACGCCTTCCAAACCGACGAGATTTGCCATGTTATCGATGTCTACATTGGTACGCAGTTTCGTTGTTCCGTACATGACGCATTCGCGAATGGCGCGAACCGCACGTTGCTTGACGTCCTCAACGGTATAATCGCGTTTGATCTGCTGCATGATCCGAATGGAGTCCTCAAGCGTTTCCAGCGAACTTTCGCGTCCGCCGATTGCGGTATACGCCTTATCGAAATGCATGTGTGTATTGACAAAGGTGGGGGCAACTAGCATGCCCTTTGCATCGATTACGGAAGCGCCGGGAATCTGTTCGGGCGTGATACCCGGCCGAATCTCCAGATATCGCCCGTTATCTCCAATTAAAATATCCTGTGTTTGTGTGGCTCCTAGAATTTTGGCGTTTTGAATGATCAGCATCGCTCCGTTGTCCTTTCTGAATTTGCAGCGTGTGTTGTGCCAAAGACTGGCGCTTGACCGCTTTCTTTTTATTATATCGAATGCAGTACAAAGGACAAGAACTGGCGTTCCGCAATTCGGAATTGTCGTTTCGACGAGCAGAACGATTGCTACGATGAGGGATGGGGAGGAATCCGGCGCATATATGACGCGGACACACAACTGCCATATAACCGATTCCGGCACGTTACACCGGTTGGATTTTGAAATTGATTCGCCAATGCAGTGATTCACGACCGTGCAAGAATGATTCATTAAATTGGGGAGTGCACATCGGTAAATATGCTCAAGTGTTCCGACAGGATGAACACAAATACAGCTTTATGGAGAAAAATTTCACACAAATTTGAAGTAAAGTAAATAGTTCCACGATGTGGAATTTAAATTCCAATTTACGATGAGCGGAAAAATGAATAAACCGACGATGGAATCCTTCATTTTTGCAGGGAGCTGCGATAATAAACGTCATTTATTGCATATTTAACTGCATTTCCGACAAAAATGGTGCGAATTTTGCAGCATTGAGAACTCGGCTTGTTCATTTTGAAAATTGACAGGACGCGAATGTCCAAATATAATAGGGGTGTTTGAAAACGAATTCGTTTGAACGACGCGTTTCATTGAAACGTATGGATAGCTGGTTGAAAACTGATCGAAAGCTTGTTCAAAGCGTGTTGAGCCCGGGGGTCGATGATTGCCGCATGGAAGATTATTCCGATCGGTAAGATACACCCGCTCGTGTCTGGTACGTCACTGAGCGCCGCAAGCATGGGCTTGAACAATGGTTTTCTTCCTGCCACTGCCAAAGATACAATCGCGCGGTTACATCCGGCACACTTGCACCTCACAGAAATTGACAACTCGAAGCGTTCACTTGGCGGGCTATCGTAGCTTGCGCCCTTTTCATCACACCGAAAGCAGAGATACACATACAGCATCCTCCCGATCCTCATCGAAGGATGATCACATTTTCCGCTTGGGTAAAGCGGCAGATCAGCGTGATCCATTCCGCAGAGGGAAGGATCGCGTTCATGACTGGAAGAAACCACTCACACTTCGTTTTCCGTTTCCGATCACTGTAGTCAATCATCGTAACTGTCTTCTATCGTATCCAATATCTGTTTTTCATTTTTTTGATCACTCTATTCTTTCAAGCGACGGTTTGTAGCTCGACTGGATCAGTGGACCCTCAGAGGCCTTGTTGCTGCGGGATGCCGCATTCGCCGTGATCCGGAAAATGAGAAATGACCTGCCGATAACGAATCTACACCGACCCAAGAAAAACTTTTTCACTTGACATACTAGAGTGGCATCCTTGGCTAGAGGAGTTTGCCGAAAGGCAAGTCTTTTTGCAAATAGATTTTTTTGGAGGAACGCATCTGATGAAAAAAACACTTGCATGGTTACTCGTTCTGTTGATGGCTTTCTCGGCATTGGGTTGCTCAACACCTGCCCCCGCAGCAACGGAACCTGCCGCAGAATCTGCTACGGAAGCGCCAGCTGCAGCCGAGGCCCCTGCTGAAGCAGCCGCAACCGAAGCACCGGACTATTCCAAAATCCGTATTGTAGCGCTCCTTCCCGGAACGATTACAGACAACGGATGGAACTACATTTGCTATGATGCTGTCAAGCAAATCGGTGAGAAGTACAAATGCACAGCCGAATACATCGAGAATATCGCCGTGTCCGATATGGGCGATTACCTCAACATGTACGGCGAAGACGGCTATGATATGGTCATCGTTCATGGCGCGCAGTTCGAGTCTGCCGTTACCGAAATTGCACCCAAATATCCCAACACGAAGTTCTGCCTCTCTTATGGATTCAAAATCGATGGTTCTACCGATGCAAACCTCAAAGACATTTCGAACCTTGCGTATGTCGGGCCGGTGGGCATGGGCGTTGCCATTGGCGGCATCATGGGCATCCTGACTGAGACGAACAAAGTCGTCTTCCTCGGCGGCATCGAGACCCCAGCCATCGCGGACATCGTCAGCGGCATTGCCGCAGGCGTCGCGCTGACCAACCCGGCCGCAACGGCGACCACAAGCTATATTGGCACCCTGACGGATCA
>MKRK01000128.1:0-944 GCA_001896915.1 Clostridiales bacterium 43-6 | reverse complement strand
CAAACGCCTTTATTGCGCAAGGATATGACGTTGTTTGTGCCTCTGCCAACAGCGCGCAGCTCGGCTGCCTCTGGGCGGCGGAAACCGCGGGCGTATATGCACTTGGATTCAATAGCGACCAGTATGAAATCGCGCCCAAAGCGGTTGTTCTGAGCATTATGCGTAACTTCAGCTACATCTATATGAACGTTTTCGATCAGATGATTGCCGGCAATTGGAAGAGCGGCAAGGTTGCTTATGATCTCGATCAACAGGGAACCTTGGTTTCCGATTGGCACGGTTGGGATCAGAAACTGCCCGCGGAGAAGGTTACCGCGATCAACGAATTTATCTCCAAGCTCTTTTCGGGCGGCTATAAGGGACAGTATTAACCGAAATTCTGCGATGCTGGGCGCATGGTATCCATGCGCCCAGCGTATATCAAAAACTCCAGTTTTTCGTTTGGAGAGAATAGCGAGAAGATATGAAGAGACGAACATCATCAGAAACGCAGCGGGTAAAGCCGCTGCCCATCAACGCAAAAACGGCAGACGTGTTACGGCAAATGCTCGTATCGGTATCTGCAATCGTGATAGCGCTTTTACTAGGCATGGGTCTCATCGCTTTGATGAAGATCAGCCCCGTCAAAGCGTTTTCCGCATTAATTGAGGGAGCGTTTAGCAGCAAAAACGCATTGAGCGAAACGCTAGTCAAGCTGACGCCGCTGCTCTTTACCGGCATCAGTTATGCGCTTGCCAGCCGCTGTGGGTTAACCAACCTCGGTATGGAAGGGAAAATGTATATTGGCGCGCTGTTTTCCTCGTACATTGGAATTAACGTCAGCGGGTTACCGCCGATTTTGCATGTTTTACTCTGCATCGCCGCAGGCTTTGTCGGCGGCGGGCTCTGGTGTCTCATTGCCGGTGCGCTGAAGGTTTGGTTCGGCGCGAGTGAGATTATTGTTA
>MKRK01000127.1 GCA_001896915.1 Clostridiales bacterium 43-6 | reverse complement strand
ATGAGGTGGGAGAGCTTTGCGCGGGATTGACCTGTCTTGATTTCATAGGCGTTAATGATGCTTTCCTTGACCTCGTCCAGCATTGCAATGGCTTTTTGCATTTCTTCACTGTCACCGATTGCAACAGTCAGCGGGTTATGCACCATCATGAGTGCGGTGGGAGCCATTAACACCTCGGTTCCCGCCATAGCGATAACGCTTGCTGCCGAAGCCGCTATGCCGTCGATTTTTACGGTAATTTTGCCCTTGTAATCCATAAGCATGGCGTAAATCTGACTTGCTGCGATACAGTCACCGCCGGGAGAGTTGATCCAAATAACAATGTCACCCTCTCCGGCAGTCAAATCAGCTTTGAATACTTTTGGGGTGACATCGTCGTCAAACCAACTTTCCTCGGCAATCGTGCCATCAAGGAATAGTGTTCGGGTAGCGGACTCTTCGTCCTTTACCCAGTTCCAGAATTTCTTCATTTTGTTGTTTCCTCCGTTCCTGTTTTATTTGCGAACGCACCCGCGTCCTGTAATTTGGTCATTGCTCCGTTAATTAGGTATAGGTCACCACCAAGTTCCGCAGGAATGCGGTCAAGGTTTTCAAGTTCACGAATATCGTTGGTACTCATCCAACCGTTCTGTCGGGCTGTGGCATAACCATTCATACGGCTTTGGTAATCACCGCGAAGCAAGCCATCCACATTGAACTTGATAAACACGTTCGGCTTTTCACTTTCCATCAGCAGCGTACGGCACATGGACTGTTCCCAGCGGACCACCCACGGGTCAAGAGTGTATTTCACAAATTCAAGCGATTGTTGTTCGATATTGCTGAAGGACGATTTTTCGAGGTCCGCGAGCATATGTGGTGGCACTCTGAAAATACGTGCAATCTCATTAATCTGAAACTTTCGAGTTTCAAGAAACTGCGCCTGCTCCGGTGAGATGCCGATAGGCTGATACTTCATTCCTTCCTCGAGAACGGCCACCTTGTGTGCGTTTGAAGAGCCTTGGTAGGCGGAGTTCCAGCTTTCCTTAACCTTCTGCGGGTCTTTTATAGTACCGGGGTGTTCCAATACACCACCGGGAGCGGCTCCGTTGGCGAAAAATTTTGCTCCATATTCCTCGGTGGCAATTGCCAATCCCACAGCATTTTTTGCCATAGCAATGGGCGAATAACCGACCAGTCCATCGAAGCCCAGTCCGGGAATGTGCAGAACATCAGATGGGTCGAGGTAAACTTGATTGTCCTTCCCGAGAGTGGGGGCGTCCTCTGCGGCTCGCTGATAAAGGTAGTAAAGCCGACCCTTGATGTCACGGTCGACCGACATTTTGTTTGGCATCAGTGGGTAGAGGGCGATAACCTCGCCACGGGCGTTTCTGATAATCTGTGCATAAGCATTGCCCCATAACAAAAGATGACTCATCAGCGTTTCTCTAAACGCGAATGAAGTCATCTCAGGGTTTGGCTCGTCGTGGAGCAGCTTATATAACGGATGTTTCGGGTCTTTTTCCTTGCCGCCATTATCGTTGTATTTATACACATGAAGCGGCAGACCTGCCAGTGTTTCGGATAATATCCTGACACAGGAGTAGACCGCCGTCATTTGCATAGCGGTATGTTCGTTGACAGGCTTTCCGGAGCTTGCGCTTCCAAAAAAGAAGCTGTAACGACTACCGCCAAGTGCGTCTTTTGGCTTGTCACGCGCCTTAAATATTCCTTGCAATATTCCCATATACATTACTCTCCTTCAAAAATGGGTATGAAAAAAGCACCTCGTACGAGATGCTTTTTAGTCAAGCAATTTATTGCTTTAGATTCTAACCAATACCTCATTTGTTGCTTTAATGTTAATTGCCTCAAGTTTATTGAATGCTTTAGTGGTTAATTCGTAAATATCTTCTTCAGACTTGACATAATTTACGCTCGCTACAGCGGCAAAGTTGACGAAATCAACATTAGAATTTCCTCTGTCCATAGCATGCAAAACCAAATATGGATTTTTAATGCTACTATACTTCATCGACGCCCTTCTCTTAATGATTGTATCCCATTTAAAATTGTTTCTACGTTCTTCTTCAGTTTTATATTTATTACTAAAGTTTGAAAATGAATTAGGAGTTTCTCTTGAAATCCAACCATCAGCTATTAATCTATTTACAGCTTCAACATCACTACAGTCAACAGCTTTTGTGATTTGTTTTTCATCAACTGATTTAACAAAAGTAAATTTATCAATATTAGGATAAAACGTATCCTCTATACAAGACAATGTGTAGTCTTCGCTATCTTTTGACTTCGTAGGAGTCGCAACAGCTATAGTCCACTCAATAACAACAGTGCCTTTATATGATAAATCATTAAGAAAAGGTATTTGTAGTTTTATCGCCTGTGTTGGTCTTATTTTATGACTATATATTGTCACTATTTGAGGATTATCACACAGTAATATTTCGTTAATGCTTTCTGCTAAAATACCATGTCCCATGTATTTATCAGCTTTATCTTCTGGGTGTTTTGCTGAATGAACCAATAAGGCTCTCGCAATTAAAGGATTAACATTTTCACATCTTCCAATAATTTCTCCTGCTTTTGCTGCTACTATAGGACTAGCAAAACTTGTACCAGCAGATAGCTGTTTATTATTTCCATGATGAGGTACTAATTGAAATGGTCTGTTTTCATCTCCACCAAATTCTAAGAAATCCGGCTTGATTTTACATCCCTCGCGTCCATCACCGTATGAACTATATGAAGCACGATCAACATTCCCATTTTTTGAAGGAACATAGGCGCCTACTCCTATACAGTTTACAGCGTCAGAGGGTGATTGAACTCTACATAATTTTTCATCTGGTAAGTTTCCATCGTTACCTACGGCAACAACAAATAATCTTTGACCATCTTTCGACAATTCATCGATTGCATAAGTAAATCTTGATATGTCATCATCTTCTATTGCACCATCGGGTCCTAAGGATAAATTAAACACTTTTATATCTGGGTTTTTAGGTACCACATCTTCAATAATATCAATAACTTCATATAAATCAACATCCATTGGATCAGAGGTGGGCAATACACGAAAACTTTCCACATTGATAGTGGGTGTGGGTAAAACCTGATTTGCAGAATAGTTAGATAATTCACCATATAAAATTGCACCCGCTACACCCGTCCCATGTTTTATGTAGCCATCTATTTTAGGGGTTGAAGCGGGGTTATGCTCTGTGACAAATCCTTGCAAGAAAGCTAAGGTTCCGTCTAGTCCTCCGTCAAATATTCCGACTTTTATACTTGATTTTGTTTTTTCTAACGGAGGTTTTGGCATTATCAAGTTGCTTCCGCCGCTTCTAATTGTAGGTAAACTACTTACTCTTATAGGTCTTGCTGTCCTTAGTGGGTTGTATTTAACCACATTGTTTAAGGCCGTTCTGTTAATTAACACACTAAAAAATGTAATTCCTGAGTCATAAGTTTTATATCTGATTTTCTCCATGTTTACATTGTTGGATTTTAATAACAATAAAAAGCGGTCTATTGATTCATTAACATTTAATGAGAATGGATGTAAAACGAACTCTACACGTCCGTTTTTCCACTCCAACGGAAATTTATTAATTAAATCCAAATGACTATCAAGATACATGTCGTCAATACTTCTGATGTTATCAATTGTTCCTTTGCTAAATCCATAATTAGATTGCAACTTTCTTTGTAAATCTTGCAGTGAATTTTTCTTTATTTTAACGAATACTTCTTTTCCAATTCTTGTTTTGTCTTTGCCTTTGCTATCAGTCTCTTTTTTTGTCCATTTTTTACTACCAACATCTTCTGCACCAATACTTTCAATAAAATCCGAAGGATGATATGATTTGGCAGAATAATCAATATGCATTTTTACATTTACAACAATGTCGTCAAGCAAATATTCCTTGGGGCTATTATCAATATTTGTCATTATTGTGTTAATGTTGTTTCCTAAGCGAAGTCTTGCTTCATCAAAGGTGGGTCTTTTATCTTTAGTAGGAAAGGATTTACCCAAGTCATGCGGTATAATATACTCTTCACCTTTTGCTAAAATTGGTCTTTTTTTGTTATTATTCATTTTCAGTTCCGCCCTTCAAATAATTTTGAATTGCCGATACACTCTTTCCTAATATTTCGGCCATTTCTCTATATGTCATATTTAATTCTGATTTAGCTAATTTACAAAACCTTTTATTAAATTCCAAACTTGTTCCTTGATTCATCTTAGCTATTTCAATTACTAATGCTTTTTTAATTGAATTATTATACATCAGAGAATTCTTCTTTGATTTGCTTACTGCTTTTTCAATATCTGCTGGAGTCATATTATTAGATAATATTGATATTGCTTTAATCAACGGTGTTATTTCGTTTTTGTACAAATCCTCTTTGAACAGGCTATAATATAAATTTTCTCTTGTTATTTCATCGGGGAGGGGAATCTCGACTATTACATCAAATCTTCTCCAAATAGCCCTGTCTAGCAATTCTGAGTGGTTAGTAGCTGCTACAACAATTGAATGGGCTGGCCAATCTTCTAACTCTTTAAGTAGCACATTAACAACTCTTTTCAATTCGCCTAAGTCTGAAGAGTCATCTCTTTTTTTTGCAATGGCATCAAATTCATCAAGAAGAAGCAATGTGGGCTCGCTTTTTGCGTAATCTAAAACTTTTTTTAAATTTTGCCCCGTTTTACCTAAATAGCTTGATACTGCGGAAGCCATATTTAATGTAGCGAATTTCAAGTTAAACACACTTGACAAGTATTGTGCCAGCATTGTTTTACCAACTCCAGGCTCACCGTACAACAATATCGAAGATGTAGGTTTCAATCCTAATGCCATTAATTTAGAAAAATTATTTCTTTCATCAATAATAACATTGATTGTCTTATAAATGTTGTCGTTAAAAATTGGTGTTTCAATTTCTATCGGTTCTTTTATAATTAATAAATCCATTTTAGATTCAACGTCTTGAGGTGATGGAAAATAATCGATAGCCCTAGCGCTCGAAAGTCCTGCTCCGTTATATTTTAATGCATCAGAAATTTGATGTGCTATATCAGGGTTTGAATCTTTTATCTTTCTGATAACTTTAGTAGCAACGGCCCTTATTGTATTGCTGTCATTGTCTAAACCTGCTCTGATAAGTATTGGAAAAAAATCTTCTGTTTTCATATTTACCACCATCTAATTATTTATTTAATTTTAGTACACTAAAATATCCTTTAATATCAGGGTGTATATCAGATTGAGTACTAATTGTTAGTTTATATTTAAATTATAGTACAAATAAATTCATTTGTCAATAAGTCTAAAAAAATAATAATCCTCGATTATCATAAATGCTTCCGACTTCATTACCGCCACAACGAATAGCGCGGTCAAGCGCCATTATCGTTGCCACCGCTCCATCAATACGCTCAGTGGATTTTTCTTTATCCGGCTTGATATTGCCTGCCGGATCGGTACGGATAAAAATATTGTCCATCATCCAACGAAGCACCGGGTGACCGCCGTGGGCAATTTTCTGTTCCAGGGTCAGTTTCATCAGTTCCTTGGTTGGCGGAGACATATCCTTGAAACCCTGTCCAAACGGCACAACCGTAAAGCCGAGGTTTTCAAGGTTTTGAGTCATTTGCACGGCACCCCAGCGGTCAAAGGCAATCTCGCGGATGTTATACTTCGTGCCAAGTTCCTCAATAAAACTTTCAATAAATCCATAATGAACCACATTTCCTTCAGTAGTTTGTATGAAGCCTTGCTTTTTCCATATGTCATAATTCACATGGTCGCGGCGGACACGCAAGTCGATGTTGTCCTCGGGTATCCAGAAAAACGGTAATACGATGTACTTATCATCCTCATCCAGAGGAGGAAAGACCAGTACAAAAGCCGTGATGTCAGTGGAAGAGGAAAGGTCAAGCCCGCAGTAGCAAATGCGCCCGTACAGAGATACCGGATCAACCGCAAAAGCACACGCATCCCACTTATCCATGGGCATCCATCGTACAGCTTGTTTGACCCACTGGTTCAGACGCAGTTGCCGGAAGCTGTTTTCTTCAGCAGGATTCTGCCTTGCCGATTCAAACGCCGCCTTGACTTTATCCATGCTTACGGTAATGCCGAGGGATGGATTTGCTTTTTTCCACACCTTTGGGTCTGACCAATCATCCTCCGATCCCGCTCCATAAATCACGGGGTAGAAGGTGGGGTCATGCTTTCTGCCGTCTAAAATATCAAGCGCCTTTTGGTGTACCTCCCAGCAGATACTGTTTTGGTTATCTCCAGCGGTGGTAATGAGAAAATACAGCGGTTGCATACGCGCATCACCGCTGCCTTTGGTCATAACATCGTAAAGTTTACGATTCGGCTGGGTATGAAGTTCATCAAATACAACACCATGCGTATTAAACCCATGCTTGTTGCCGACATCTGCTGACAGCACCTGATAGATGCTTCCGGTCGGCAGGAAAATAAGCCTTTTTTGTGAATCAAGGATTTTAACCCGCTTGGAGAGTGCCGGACACATCCGTACCATATCCGCCGCCACGTTGAAAACAATGGATGCCTGGTTTCTGTCTGCGGCGCAACCGTAAACCTCG
>MKRK01000126.1:6671-10890 GCA_001896915.1 Clostridiales bacterium 43-6 | reverse complement strand
GTGATTGAAATGAAACCGGAACCCAGCGGACTGACCCGCAATGTGGTCCAATGCTTGGATGACTGGGGGATCCCTCTGTATCTATCTCATACCGTCACGGACATCAACGGGAAGGAACGGGTCGAAGCCATTACTGTTGCCAAAGTAGATGAGCATTACCAACCCATAAAAGGAACCGAAACCAAATTTGACTGCGATGCTCTTTTGTTATCGGTGGGCTTGATTCCCGAAAATGAGCTTTCCAAGCAAATCGGTGTGAAGCTTTCCCCTGTGACAAAGGGACCGGTTGTGGATAACAGCATGCAAACATCTGTCAGCGGTGTGTTTGCCTGCGGCAATGTTGCTCATGTTCATGACCTTGTGGACAATGTAACACTGGAAGCCCAGACGGCGGGGGCGGGGGCAGCGGCATATATTAACGGCACGCTAAAACAGACCGAGAAGATACCTGTCTTGCACGGTGAAGGCATATCCTATGTGCTTCCGGGGTTTATTGATCCGGGTTTTTATGAAAAAAACACAGCAGTCTGTTTTCGGGTAACCAAAACAGCGGAAAGAGTATCTGTTTTGATACAAAAAGACGGGGAGACGATACAAAAATTTCACCGGGACAGGATTACCGCTGGCGAGATGGAGCGGATCCCCATATGCCATGAGCTGCTGCAAAAACTGGCAGGCAGCCGAGAAATCACCGTCAGTCTGGAGGTGCGGTAGATGAAGGAAAAAATCGTGATTTGTACTGTCTGTCCAAAGGGCTGCCACGTGAGAGCCGTGCAGAAGGACGGAGAAGTGAGCGGATTGGGAGGAAACGGTTGCAAAAGAGGAATTGACTTTGCCGTGAGCGAGCTGACCAACCCTGTGAGAACACTGACAACCACAGTAAGGATCAACAGCTCCCAAAAGGATTTACTGCCCGTACGAACAGACAAGCCTGTTCCCAAAAGCATCCTGATGGATATCATTCAAGCTCTGTCAAAAATAACGGCAACTCCACCCATACAGTCCGGCGATCCTATCATCACCGACATTTTAAATACAGGAGCCAATATCATTGCATGCGAGGATATGGACGAATGAACAAACAAGCCTCTTTCACCAACGGTGAAGGAGGTTTTGATTACAATCTTGTAACTAGCGTTTACAATCTTGTTACAATCATTGACAAATGATACACAGGCGATTATGATAGGGGAGAAATGAGGAGATTGCATGAAAAAAGTGATTGGTATTCTGCTTTGTATTTCTTTTTTGCTGTTATGCGCATGCCATAGGGAGCCTGTCAAATCTCAAGCCGAAGCGGCGAAATATTCCTTTCTCAATGAAAATAAACCATTTTTGGTTCTCGATATAAAAAATACGGATGAGACTGATCAGACCAAGGAATATGAAACCACAGAGCTGAAGGGGCTGTCTGACCAAGTTAAGAACCGCTCTGTTCATGAGCTGTATTTGCTGGATTCCAATACTGTATTGGTATCGCTGAAGGAGGAAGACGAAACAAATGCACTGTACAAATATAATATCAAAGCAAATAAACTGACAATTATGTGTAAAGATTTTTTATTATACAACGACTCTTATGTAAAGGTTACGGACGCAAATCATTTTTCTGTTTTCAGACCGGGTAGCTATTTGAAAATCGTAAATAACAAGATTTCAGTTAAGCTTGATTTTTCGGATGATAACAAACAAAATGTACAATACAATGAAGACAACAAAAAGTTGTTGTTTACCAAAGAAAACAGTGAAGATAAGAATAAAAATCCTGACAGGTACTCATTGGCGGCATATTGGGCGAACGAGGATTTTTCAGATGAGGAAAAACTGCCCTTTGAAGGTGTTTACAGCGTGCAGTGGGCAGACAACGAAAATATATTGGTAGCCTATAAAAGCGGGGCAGAAGGAAGCTTTCTGGCACGATATAATATTACAACTAAGCACAAGTCGATCACCGAGCTGCAATACCGCAAATATTTTTACAATCCCGTGATATCCAATTCACAGTTTATCGGGTTTCTCTATGAGGATTCCTGTCAAAAGTATACGCCTTATGGATTTCTTGATCTTTCCCGGGGCACTTATAACGGAGTAATGCTGGAGGATGCCAACCCTGTCAGTGTTGTTAACAACGGGTATCTGGCGGCATTTCGGGGGTTGCAAGAGGATAAGGCGGAGCCGTTAACACAGATTTATACCTATAGCTATGGTTCAAACACCATTGAACTGAGAAGCACAAAAACCATCAAAAATCCTTCTCAATGTGCAATTTCGAAGGACGGAAAGGTAGTCATTTTTACCACAGAGGATAACGGCGAAACAAAGTTTTATCGAAACACGGCAAAAGATACAAGTGTTCTTGATCAAAAAATTAAAAAATTAAAACTTACGAATGAGCAGCTGAGTACATTGAAGAATATGGGATATACCAGAGAAGAGATTGCTGAAATGAGCCGTAGTAAAATAGATCAAATACTGAAGGACTTAAAACGTGAGTACTATTGATAAAATCAGGAGGCTGCATTTCGTAAGTGCGCATTACGCCGGGCATTTTGGGGTATGAACAGATATAATACGAATCTCAAATAAAAGCATTGATAAAATTATCGCTCATAACACATTCTTCTTAAAGAATGTATCGCTCTATTTTATCGGCTTTCATAATTGCGATTCGTATAAATAACAGAAACATCGGTGAATGGACTGCTTCTTACAGAAATCAGCTTTTTGATATAAAAAACCCGCTTTCAAAGCGGGTTTTCTCATAGTTTTTCTCTGATATCCGTCCCGAAGAAGGTTAGGGTTTGGTAGTTGCCTGACAGCCGTGAAACAATGCGGGGAGTATATCGTTCCTGTAGCTCGTTGAAGTTCAGATTGGTATTGATGATGGTTGGCTTGTGGTTGAGAATACGGGAGTTGATGATTTCATAGATCATGGATGTGGTAAATCCGGACAAGAATTCGACTCCGAGATCATCTAAGATCAGTAAATCACAATTGATGATTGTCTTTATGGTATAGGAATCGTTTTTATCCCGTGAAAAATGCTCTTCCTCTACACTGCGCAGCAAATGACTGATGGGACCATAGATTACATTATAGCCCTTTTCAATGACCACATTGGCAATGGAGAGTGATAAATGAGTTTTTCCCAAACCTGTTTTCCCCATAAAAAGCAGGCTTTCTGAAGAAGTGCTGAATCGATGGGCATAATCGTAGCAATATTTATAATTTTTATTCATTCGTTTTCTTGCAACAATGCCGTTGTCATCCTCTGTGTCAGGATAATATTCCAGCTTGAAATTATCAAAGGAGGAATGGTCAAGGGGAGTAATGCTGTTCAGGCGGTCATAGGTGATTTTCATTGCGATGCGTTTTACACAGTCACACATGGTACCTTGATAATAGCCGCTGTCATTGCATTTGCTGCAGGAATAGACAGGATTTAAATAATCCTTGTTCTTTCCGGCAGCAAGCAGTATTTCTTCTTTTTTGCGTTGAAGGATCAGATTTTTCTCCATGATCTTTTCAATTTCATCTGCACTTGTGGTCCCTGCCAAAACACTGCGGGTAACTTCAATCACAGTTTTGGATATTTCATGTTCAATGGCTTCGTATTCAGGATAATCGTTGATGAGCCTGTTTCTTCTGATTTCTGCTTCCCGAAACGCTTTTTCCTTGGATGCGTTCACTTGGCCAAAGGCTTTTTGATAATCCGTTTTGCTATAGCTCATGATCAATCCTCCTCATCATAGAAGCTTTCTGCTTTTTTCATAATGGTATCGATGCTATATGAG
This sequence comes from Clostridiales bacterium 43-6, assembly GCA_001896915.1. Lineage (GTDB taxonomy): Bacteria > Bacillota > Clostridia > Oscillospirales > Acutalibacteraceae > MKRK01. The sequence continues at coordinate 7,096 of MKRK01000126.1, read as the reverse complement.
GTTTCCTTGTCTTTCTTCTTGCTGTCCTTTTTGCCTGAATTTTTGCATTCTTGTGCTTCTGACACTGTTTTCACACCGTTTTTATACCATTTTTCAAGCACCTTGTCTATGTATGGGAAACTGAGTTTTTTAATGTTGTCAACACATTCATTATAAGCGGCACAAAGCATGTCCTTGCTGAAGCCCCAGTCATTGACCCATTTTACACTGTATTTCAGTTCATTGTCCGATGGCTTACGTTTGTCAATTCCAAATGCAGACTGGACAATGTTCCAGGTGGTTCTGGATAAGTACAGCTCGTTAATTTTTTGTTCCGCCCGTTCGAGGGTGTTGATGTCGTTTGCCGCCCAATCAATGCAGAGCTTTTCGATATAGCGAAAGCTTGTTTTTTCCTGAGATATGGCATATTGAATTGACATTAAAAT
>MKRK01000126.1:0-6648 GCA_001896915.1 Clostridiales bacterium 43-6 | reverse complement strand
CCTCACTATGGGAAATCATGCGTCCCAGTCTGAGCTGAGCTTCATTGAACAAAAAGGCGATTTCCGGGCACTCACTGCCACGCTTAATGGCTTCTTCCCGTGATGGTTTTTGTGTGGCTGCCGGTTTCAGGATTTTGATTTCGGGTTTTTTTTCTTCTGCTACGATTTTTTTCTCTTCATTGCCGAGAATAATCCCTGCCTCTTCCCAATATACAAATGCGTCTTTGATATCACTTTGGGGAAGACCCAGGGCTTTTGAGGCTGCTTCAAAAGTAAGAGGGGTGCTGCTGTTTCGCAAAAACCACAATAAAACCTTTAGCTGAGCAGAGCCCGCCAGCTTAATATGCTTATCAACTACTGCACTGGGAACGGCAAAAACGCTGCAATATTCGGATGGATTGATTCTATATTCCACGATGCAGTCTCCTTTATAAAACTGATGTATATGATACATACTTAATCGGTAAGCATTATTATAGCACAAAAGGAAAAGCAAGAAAAGAATAAATTGAATCATTAAAAAATAAAAAAGTTCCGAGTACATACCCCCGGAACACTTTTTTATTCGTGATTTTGTTTTTCGATTGTTTCTTTCACAGCTTTACGAACTTCTTTTTTGTTGGTTTCTGAAAGAAGCCGATAAATAAGCAGAAGGTTTTGTTCATCATCCCGTAAACTGCTTAAATCGCCGATTTCCCTGGTTTTCTGGTAAGTAGGAACAACATCGTTCAAAACTGTACTGTTAGATATATTTGAATAATCAAGCAAAAAATCAACAGAAACGTTGAAGATTTTTGCCAGTTTAATTAAAGTATCTATAGTAGGTTGAGTTTTACCAATTTCATAATACGTATATGTTGAACGGTCCAGGTTTATCGTGTCTGCTATCTGCTGTTGTGTTAAATTGCAACCAACTCTCAATGACTTGAGTTTGTTAGCTAACATCTCGATACCAACTTTCTATCGTGGATTTACTATATTATAATAAATAATTAGTAAAAAAGCAAATTTTCGTGCAAAAGTATCACAAGTAATTTATGGTAATTAATATATCAATCACAAATCAGAGAAATTGGCTATACTTGACAAAGATTTTTGCATGATTTATACTAATTTTATTAATTATGGAATTACAGGTGATTGCCGTTGAAAATTGTACTAATTGAAGATAACGATAGTTTGAGACAAGAGTTGACGATATTTTTGAGTCGGTATGGATATGATGTTAAAGTTCCCGATGATTTTTGTAATATTGTTGAGTTTGTTTTGGAAGAAACAGCACATTTGATTTTACTTGATATCAATTTACCTTACTACGACGGGAACTATGTTTGCAGAGAGCTGAGAAAGGCTTCGTCTGTTCCGATTATCATCATCACCAGCCGCGACAGCGAGGCAGATGAGCTGATGAGCATCAACATGGGAGCGGACGATTTTGTCACGAAACCTTTCAATACACAAATTCTGCTAGCAAGAATCTCTGCTTTGTTAAAAAGAGCATATAACAATGATATCAGTATGATTGAGTGGAAGGATTTGAAGCTGGATACCTCCAAGGGCGTTGCTGTATATGGTAAGGGAGAAATTGAACTGACGAGAAATGAAATTAAAATACTGCATTTGTTGATGAAAAATAAAGACACAATTGTAACACGTGAGACTGTGATGAATGAATTATGGCAATCAGATGAGTTTGTTGATGACAATACTTTGACTGTAAATATAAACAGGCTTCGAAAAAAACTGGAACAGTCCGGAGCGATTGATTATATCAAAACAAAACGCGGTATTGGGTATATGGTATGAAATTTAGATCATTTGTTAAGGACAAGAGCTTCTTTTTGTTGGGAAATATATTATTGCTTCTTTTTATTGTGCTTATGTTGTCGGTAATGGGGATTAATCTGTACGGTTCTTTGTTTATCGTATTTATCTATATAGTAACGAATGCTTCCGTATTCATCCACGAATTTTTTAGGAAGCAAAGCTATTATAACAGATTGTTAAGCATTTTAAAAGAGCTAGATAAAAGATATTTAATATCAGAATTGGCGGAAGAACCGGGTTTTGCAGAAGGTCAGATTTTATACGATGTACTGAAAATAACAAACAAGTCCATGAATGACGAAATCGCTGTTTACCAGCGTGCTTCCAAGGAATATCGGGATTATATCGAAACCTGGATTCACGAAATCAAAACACCCATTGCGGCAGCGAAGCTGATGATTGAGAATAACCGGACAGATGTTTTGACAAGCATCGAAAATGAAATTGACAACATTGAATATTATGTTGAACAAACCCTGTATTATGCCAAAAGCAGTAATACCGAAAAGGACTATATCATTAAAAAAGTAAACCTGAAGGATATTGTCTATTCCGCTGTGAAAAAGAACTCCAAGCTGATTATTGAAAATCGCATCGAACTAAAAATCGAAGAAATCGAAAAAATTGTTTATACCGACAGTAAGTGGACGGACTTTATCATCAATCAGATTTTATTCAACGCAGTGAAATATAAGGCCGAAGCTCCGAAAATCATCTTTCACACGGAAGAAACCGAAAACAAGGTGTCGTTGATGATATCCGATAACGGCATTGGGATCTGTGAGAACGATCTTGGTCGTGTATTTGACAAAGGCTTCACAGGGGAAAACGGAAGAAGATACGGTAAATCTACAGGAATTGGTCTGTATTTGTGCAAAAAACTCTGTGATACGCTGGGGATGAATATTTCAATCCGATCTGAAACGGGCAAGGGAACGACTGTTATCCTCATATTCCCGAAAAACAATATGATAACGATGGAGCCGTAGTGATTGCGGCTCCATCGTTATGTGACAAAAATGTAAGTGGAATGCAATCTTAACTTATGGATGGATAATTTGTTCTGTGCTATGATAAAGCACACAGGAGGAATGAAGATGCAAACAATATTAAAAGTTAAAAATATCGAAAAATATTACGGAAACAAGGGGAACATCACAAAAGCGGTGGACAATATCAGCATTGAGGTAGCGTCCGGCGAGTATATCGGCATTATGGGTGCATCGGGAAGCGGAAAAACAACATTACTCAACTGCATTTCCACAATCGATACCGTGACAGCTGGTCATATTGATATCGGCGGTAAGGATATCACCGAGCTGAGCGCAAAACAGCTGGCAAAATTCAGAAGGGAAGAGCTTGGCTTTATTTTTCAGGATTTCAATTTGCTGGATACCTTAACTGCATATGAAAACATCGCACTTGCCATGACTATATTAAAAAAGCCTCATCAGGAAATCGACGGCAAAATACAAGAAATTGCAAAGAAGCTGAATATTGATGGAATCCTCAATAAATTCCCGTTTCAGCTGTCCGGTGGTGAAAAACAAAGGGTGGCGAGCGCCAGGGCTATCATCACCAATCCCTCTTTGATTCTGGCTGACGAACCCACGGGCGCACTGGATTCCAAATCCTCCCGCATGCTCTTAGAAAGCTTTGAAACCTTAAATGACGAGCTGCATGCAACCATTCTAATGGTGACCCACGATGCGTTTACCGCAAGTTATTGTAAGCGGATTTTATTCATCAAGGACGGCAGAATATTCAACGAGCTGATTCGGGGCAGCGACACCAGAAAAGAGTTTTTCAATAAAATCATTGAGGTTGTAACGCTTCTGGGAGGTGACAACAGCAATGTTTTATAAGCTGGCGTTGGGCAACGTGAAACGAAGCGTAAAGGACTATACCATTTATTTTTTAACCCTGACCTTTGGTATTTGTATTTTCTATGTGTTTAACTCAATCGAATCCCAGCAGGCAATGCTGGTAATTTCTAAGGCCCAGCAGGACTTGTTGAAAGCCCTTACCATCATCATGGGTTATGTATCGGTTTTCATCTCCTTCATCCTTGGATTTCTAATTATATATGCCAATAACTTTTTGGTGCGCCGGCGCAAAAAGGAGCTGGGTATTTATCTGACACTGGGAATGGAAAAGGGTACCGTATCAAGGCTCCTGATTGTAGAAACCTTATGCATCGGTCTGATTGCTCTGTTCACCGGGTTGTTGGCAGGCGTAACGATTTCTCAGGGCTTGTCCGTTGTAACTGCAAAAATGTTTGCAGTGAACATGAAATCGTTTCGGTTTATCTTTTCTCCGGACGCCTTTTATAAGTCGATTTTGTATTTCGGTATCATTTTCTTTGTTGTTATCATTTTTAATTTTATTGTGATCTCAAGATATAAGCTGATTGATTTGATCAATGCGGATAAAAAAAGCGAAAAGCTTAAAGTGAGAAGGCTCTGGTTGTCTGTTCTGATTTTTATCGTTTCATTGCTCCTGATTGCAGCAGCGTATTATCTGATTCTGGAGCATGGAATGACTTCCTTCGGGTTGAGTTTCAAGCTTTCTCTGGTTTTTGGTTCTGTTGGAACATTCTTATTTTTCTTTTCATTGTCAGGGTTTTTACTACGAATTGTAAAGGCTAACAAAAAGCTGTATTTAAAAAATCTCAATATGTTTGTCCTACGGCAGATAAACAGTAAAATCAACACAGCTTTTATCTCCATGACCTTTATTTGTCTGATGCTGCTGATTGCAATCGGAACGCTTGCGTCGGGTTACGGCATGAGCAGTGTAATGACAAAGGAACTGAATAAATCAACACCCTATGATGCAACCTTTTATAAGAGAATCATCAAAAATGACAACACAAATATTTCGGATCAATTAAAAAAAGACGGGATTGACATTGATAAATTAGCGACCCGCTATACTGAGGTCAGGATTTACGATACGGGAATGCTTTATAAGGATTTGTTGGGTGAGAGCAGTAACTATATCAAGAATAAAAATACAAAGTTGTTTCTGAGTGAAGAAAAAGTGACCGCAATGACTGTAAGTGATTTTAACAGGCTTGCCGAAATGCAAAACAAACAGCCCATTGCCTTGTCAGAAACTGAATATGCAATCAGCAATGATTTCTGGGAAACTAAAACAGCATATAGGAACTTAATGAAGGATAAAGTAATTCAGCTGGAAACAGGTAGCTATACACCGGGTTATCAGGATGTATTTGATTTTTCTGTCAGAACCTATTTATCATCCTTTGAATACGGCATGCTCATCGTTCCCGATCATGCTGTAGACAAAATGAGACTTGGGTCTGTAGAACTCAGCCTTAATTTCAAAGAAGGGGTAACTGATGAGAATCTGCGAAATTTGGTTGATTCAAAATATATAAAAGGAGGCAGACCCTATTCCTATATGCAGACACGTACACAGTTGTATGAACAGGGAGCCGGGCTAAGGACCATTATTTCTTACCTTGCCATTTATATCGGCATAGTGTTTTTGATCACCAGTGCTGCGGTGCTTGCCCTTCAGCAGTTATCGGAATCATCGGATAACAGCAACCGTTATAGACTTCTTCGTAAAATAGGATCGGAGGAAGCCCTGATTAATCGTTCCGTGTTTATGCAAATTGCAATTTATTTCTTAATGCCTCTCAGTTTGGCAATCATCCATTCGATCGTGGGACTGAAGGTTGTCAATGATGCCATTACCATGTTTGGGAATATGAATGTGCTGAGCAACACCCTGTTTTCCGCAGTGTTCATTGTTTTGATATACGGGGGTTATTTCTTGGCGGCCTACTTCGGCAGCCTCGGGATGCTTAAGCTTTCAAAAAAGACAGGAAACTAGAGGATTCATCCAAACCGATCAGCCTCACACCGCCGGCAACAAGGAAACACAGTACCATGCCTGTGACAGTGGGTACAAGAAAAGAGACTAGGGTCCATTTCAGACTCTTGGTTTCTTTTTTTATAGTCAGACAGGTGGTTGAGCAGGGCCAGTGCATGAGAGAAAAAAGCATGACGCAAACCGCAGTCAGCCACGTCCATCCATTTTGCACAAGCAAATGGCGAAGTGTATCAAGATTGCTGATTTCCTGCATACTGCTACTTGCCATATAGCTCATTATGATAATGGGCAACACAATTTCGTTGGCGGGAAAGCCCAGAATGAAGGCCATCAAAATATACCCGTCCAGCCCCAGAAGCTTGGCAAAGGGATCAAGAAACACTGCACAGTGGGTGAGCACGCTGGCTCCTCCGACTGTTACATTTGCCATGATCCAGATCAATAATCCGGCAGGCGCCGCAACAGAAACAGCACGAAGAAGCACGAACAGGGTTCTGTCAAAAATCGAACGCACAATCACCTTGCCGATTTGGGGTCTGCGATAGGGGGGAAGCTCCAGGGTAAAAGAAGAGGGAAGTCCTTTCAGAATGGTTTTGGACAATATTCTGGATATCATCAGTGTCATTACAACACCGAGGACAATGACCGACACCAAAATCAAGGCAGAAAGAGCCGACTTCAATACCCCTGTCACGGAACCGAGGAAGAACATGGTGATAATAGCAATCAATGTGGGAAATCTGCCGTTACAGGGAACAAAATTATTGGTAATGACGGCAATCAAGCGCTCCCGTGGTGATTCAATGATCCTGCATCCCACAACACCGGCGGCATTGCAGCCAAAGCCCATGCACATGGTCAATGCCTGCTTTCCGTGGGCGCAGGCCTTTTTAAAGAAATTGTCCAGATTAAATGCAATTCTGGGCAAATAGCCCGAATCCTCCAACAGGGTAAACA
>MKRK01000125.1:16112-19142 GCA_001896915.1 Clostridiales bacterium 43-6 | reverse complement strand
ATGGACAATGTGACAATGTGGTATTGTCTCTCGACGGACGGAAGGAGATCAACGATAAATTAAGAGTGACGCCGAACGGCAAGGGCTGTTATGATACAATCGTCCCCAAATATCAAAAGCTGGTGAAGGAAAGAGGAACTAAAAACTACTATGTCAGGGGTACCTTTACCCGGGAAAATTTTGATTTTACGGCAGATTTGATGCATCTGTATGAGCTTGGCTTCCATGAGCTTTCCATTGAGCCGGTGGTGTCCGATTCTAACCTGTCCTTTGCTTTGACAGAGAAGGACATTGAAAAAGCCAAGGCAGAATATGAAACGCTTGCGCTTAAAATTCTATCGCTGAAAAAAGCAGGGGAGAGTATTAATTTCTTTCATTTCATGATCGACCTGGATCAGGGCCCCTGTGCAATCAAACGGTTACGGGGATGCTCCTGCGGAAACGAGTATGTTGCCGTCACACCCAACGGCGATATTTATCCCTGTCACCAATTCGTCGGTATGGATGATTTTAAAATGGGAAGTCTGCATGATGGTTCTTTGAATTCTGAGATGAAACAGTTTTTTTCTACAGCGAATATATTTAATAAAAAGGAATGCGGCAGATGCTGGGCGCGCTTTTATTGCAGCGGCGGCTGTAACGCCAACAGCCATCAATACGCAGGAGATATGTTTTCTCCCCATGTATTGTCTTGTGAGCTTGAGAAAAAAAGAATTGAATGTGCGGTTATGATAAAAGCAGATTTGGCAAATTAACCAAAAATAGTTTTTTCAGAAAAAGCCGGGTTTTTACCGACCCGGTTTTTTTCTTTGGGCAATGCACTCCAAGTAGTTGACATAATGAAGTTGACGTACTACAAATTGTGGTTAACATAATATGTTTACATAATATTTTAACGATTGACATAAAGGTGTTGACATAATTTTTGTACAATCCTATGAAACTGAAATTTATCGGGAAAAAGCATTGATATATTGGCAGAAATATATTATATTATTAGTACTTAATTGAAAATGAGGGAAACTATGAAAATCGGTTTTATCGGTGCCGGTGGCAATATGGCCGGCGCGATCATCAAGGGTATTCTGAATAAAGGTTACATAAATCCGTCGGATATCAATCTGTATGATGTTGCAAACGAGAAGCTGGACATATATAAGGAATATGGGATGCAGGTTTTTAATAGCAACTATGATATCGCACTAAACAGCGATTTTATTTTTTTGTGTATCAAGCCGCAGACGATCAAAGAAGCACTGGCCGATATTAAATCGGTCATCAATGCGAATAAATGCCTGGTCAGCATCGTGGCCGGCGTTGGCATCAAAACCATACAGGCTGAAATCGGATCTGATTGCAAAGTGATTCGGGTGATGCCAAACACACCGCTTTTGGTGGGATACGGTGCGACCGCACTGGTGCATGAGCCACCTGTCACAGCGGAAGAATTCAACTTTGTTAAGGATGTTTTTCAGTCCTCCGGCATCACTGAAATTTGCAGTGAGGACGATATCAATACCGTTACGGCCGTTTCGGGCAGCGGTCCTGCCTATGTGTTTCAATTTGCAAAGGCAGTGATTGAAGAAGCCCAGACGCTGGGGATGGAAAAAGAAAAGGCAGCGAACCTTTTTATCAATACCTTAATCGGTAGTGCCGTGATGCTCCGTGACAGCGGCTTTTCTGCTGACGAACTGATCCGGATGGTCACCTCGCCCAACGGAACTACTTATGCGGCGTTACAAAGCCTGGAGAGCGATGATTTCAACGCCATTGTAAAACGCGCAGTGGCGGCCGCCAAAAACAGGGCGGACGAGCTGGGCCGACCAAACAAACCATAATTGGTGAATAACCTTTCTTCTCCTTGCATATGAATGGAATAGGCAATCTGCAAAGGAGGACAACTATGAAAGGAAGAATAATAACAAGGGACTACGGAAAGCAGCTGAACCATTTTCTGAAAGGCAACAGAGGCATGCTGTTGATGGCATTTCTTCTTTTGCTTGGAATGTTGATCGGAACCCTATTTATTAAAAATCCCAATGCATACACAACCAATTATGTTTCCTCGTTATTTGGCGACTTTTTAAGTGCCAGAAGAGGACAACCGTTTCTGAACACACTGTTCATTTCTTTTTTTTCTGTTTTACCGTTTTTATTAGCTCTGTATATCTCGGGCTTATGTGCACTTGGCATGCCCGCATGCATTTTCATTCCTGCGTTCCGCGGTCTTGGGCTTGGCCTTACTGCCGGTTATTTATATGCCACGCTGTCCCTCAAGGGAATTGCCTTTTTTGCACTCATTATTATACCCGGTGCATTTATCTCTTCCATTGTACTCATACTGGCCGGAAGAGAGTCGTTGCGTTTTTCTTCGGAAATGTTTAAAATTTTATTGCCCAGCGTTCGCCCGAACACACTTCATGAGGAATTCAGGCGTTATTCCATTAAATTTTTAGTTTTAGTGCTGATACTTTTTGCCTCATCTATCATGGATGCTCTGATGTCAGCGGCGTTTTTCGGTTTTTTCAGTTTTTAGGATAGAAGGGATACCAAAAATGAGGGATTTTCAAAACGAATACAGAAGCTTTCTGATTGAGCGTAAAAATGCATCTGCCAATACGCTTGAATCATATATACGGGACATCACCGGCTATAACGGATATTTGACAAGATGCAACATTGACTGTGCAACCTCGGCAGGTACCGATACCATACAAAAATATATTCACAGCCTGGAAGAAATAGGACGTTCCCAATCCACCATCACAAGAACTCTGGCTTCTGTTCGTTCCTTTTATCAGTTTCTGAACATCTCCGGTGTCATTGATAGTAATCCCGCCGTTGGAATCAAGCTTGCCAAAGCAGAGAAAAAGCTGCCACAAACATTGACGCCCAAGGAAATTGACTTGTTGTTATCACAACCGGACATATCGGAATTAAAAGGCTGCAGAGACAAAGCGATGTTGGAGCTTTTATATGCCACAGGAATCCGGGTGACAGAGCTGATTGACTTAAATATCGACGATATCA
>MKRK01000125.1:12293-16043 GCA_001896915.1 Clostridiales bacterium 43-6 | reverse complement strand
TGGGACAAAACGACAGTGCATTGTTTATCAATATGAACGGGGAACGGCTGACCAGACAGGGATTTTGGAAAATCATCAAAGGATACGCCAAAAAAGCCGGTATCAAAAAAGATATCACGCCCCATACCATGCGCCACAGCTTTGCCGCCCATTTGCTTGAAAACGGGGCAGGTCTCAAGGACATTCAGGAAATGCTGGGACATGCTGATATTTCTTCTACCCAGGTGTATACCCATATTATTCGGGAAAAATATGCAAACACCTATAAAAAATTTCATCCCCGAGCAGGACGTTAAATCATTAAGGAGTGTAAATTTTGGCAAAATTATTCGATATTTATGGCAAGAATCCGGGACCGGGTATCTCAAAAAAGGAGCCCGAAAAAACCGCTTTTTTCAAGTTTTTTGATACATTAAAGCACAAATTCTGGAGCCTGATCCTCATCAACGCTATTTTTTTTGTGAGCGCTGTATTTTTTGCCGCTTTATCACTGTTCGTAATGTCATTTTTCAGCACAAACAAAATCACCAGTATGTTTTTCTATTTTCTTTCCTGTTTTCCACTAATCGGCTTGGCTCCTGTTATGGCTGGGATTACAAGACTGACCAGAGATTATGTAAGGGGAGTGCCCGGTTTTTTGTGGTCTGATTTTGTGGAAGCGATCAAGAAAAACTGGAAAAAATCACTGATTATCGGTTTTTATCAGTTTATTATCTCTTTTTTGCTGATTGTTTCGGTATCTTTTTACTTTTTACAAGCTACAAAAGACAGCGTTTATTATATTCCGCTGGGTATCAGTTACTTAATCAGTGCTATATTTATTTTCTCAGGTTATTATCTTTATATGATGGTGATTTCTCTGGATTTAAAAATAAAGGAAATTATCAAGAACTCTTTGTTGTTTTCATTTTTGTGTCTGGGAAAAAACATCTTGGTTTCAATTATACTTTTGTTCATCAACGGTTCCGTATTTGGTTTGTTCCTGTTCAGTATAGTGGCAGGCAGCCAAATCATTTCCGGAATCAGTCTGGCATTGGTTATGGCAATCACCTTTGGCTTTAGCTTCTTGGTCATTTCCTTTGTTTCTTTTCCCGCTATCAAGCGTTTTATCCTGGATCCCTATTATGAAAAGCATCCGGAGCAAACTTCGGATCTCATGAAGCTCAGCCAAAGTGAGCAGGCCGAATACAAAGAAAAGGAGCTGCCTGAATTTGTTTATCACAATGGTAAAATGGTTCACCGAAGCTCTTTGGAAGAGGAAAATGTATTTGAAGACAATGTTTAACCCGTCTTATTGACATCCATATTATTATGAAACGGCAGCCGCTATCATTGCGGCTGCCGTTTCATTTTTTTTGATGCTTTTTTATATATTCACTTGGTGAAATTGATGTATATTTTTTAAAAACAACAGAAAAATAATCACTTGTATTGAAAGACAATGCCATCGCCGTTTCGGTAATGCTTTTGCCGCTTTTTAATAATTCTTTTGATTTTTCAATTTTTTTGTGATTGATATAATCACGAAGAGTCCTTCCGGTTTCTTCTATAAATTTATCGCGTAAGCTGGACAATGACATAAAATATTGTTGACTGATTGCTTCGGTAGACAAAACAGAATAGATATGATCATCAATATGTTTTTTAATTTTCATCATTTCGCTGTCGCCTTTACAGATCTGTGCCTGCAGTGAAAAAACACGGTATAAAAAAGCAGTGAACAATGCTTCTCCGACAAGAATTTTTTCCCGTTTCCCTGATAAAAAAAGATAAAAACAATCTTTGATTATTTCCATACATTTTTTATCTGCTTGAATGACATGTTCCTGTAAATTCATTAATTTTTGCTTCAGCTCATTGCTTTTTGAGGCAGATAACCCAAGAAATTCACCGGGTGTGGTCATGTTCAACTGAATCCATATGCTCTCTACAGGATTCTGACAATCACTTCCGCTGCAATGAGGTTCGTTGAGAAAGGATATAAATATTTCGCCTGCATTCACATGGTAAATCTCATCTTCGATTTTATAATCCTCGCTGCCTCTTAACAACACCACCAACTCCATACAGTTTTCATGCATATGGCTACTCATTGGAGGAGCTGCTTGAAGACCGTTGTAATGCCCGAATTGACGAATCCCGGAAACGATAAAATCACTTTCATCAAATAAATGAAGATATTTAAAAAGTCTCACGAACCCACCTTCCTTCTATCATTTATATTATATAGAATTCATACAAAATTACAACATATATTTAAATGTTTATAAACATTGTTATAAAACCTTTAATTTTTGTCAATGTAAAAAATCAAATGCAGAATATTAAATAAGCCTGTATACTGAAATAAAATAAGGAAGGTTGTGGTATTGGATGGGAAATATTAAATCAAAACAGTATGTTGTTACTGAACGTCATCAAGGATTAATAAAAAAAATGATTGCTGTTTTCACAGTATTGTTCATTATTTCCGGTATGTTTATTAGCAGAATTGAAAGCAAGGCCGACGAAAACAGGCCCATCAAAGGTGCCAGGTTGGTTGCTTACGGCGACAGCAACACCGTGATTGGTTCTGCTGCCAAAATGGGTGACAGTGCGACATGGAGATGGCTGGATGTGGTGCAGAGGGATACCGGATGTATTACCATCAACGGAGGAAATTCAGGGTGGAATACATCACAGTCATTATACAATGCGGGTACCTACGGCGGGTTTACAGGAATGGTAACCAACAATACGCCTGACATTGTTCTTGTTATGTTTGCTACAAACGACGCACGCGTCCAGCCGGATGGTGTGGTTGTTGTTAGCCTTACGCAGTGGGAACAGAATTTAAGGGATATTGTTAATAAAATCCGCGAATATAATGCAATTCCTATTCTGATGACCAGTGGTTTGGTCAATGAAGCAGTGTTCCATGGCAAATCATATTGGGGAGCCAAATCATTGTATGGTGGTCGCGGCTATAACGATTGGCTACAGGATTATTATAATATCACAAGATCTGTGGCAGCAGATATGAATTGCGGGCTGATTGACAACGCTGCTGATTTTGCGGCAGATATTCAAAACATCAATACTTATCTTAGCGACGAGGTTCATTTTAATGAAAAAGGTTCAAAAATCGTTTCCGATAATGTAACCGATTATCTGAATTCCCATTTTCCCGGTGATGCTCTTCCTGTTACTGCTTACGACCCTTCAGTTGCACCGGTAAGCTTTGACCACGACAGCGTAACCCCTGTAAGACTTTACAATTGGGAAGCCGAATGTATTGGCTCTGACGGCTCGGAAATTTCTTATATTACAGGCAATACCACCACATGGAACGGTTCATTTACGGCGGTTGGCGAAGGGTATGCACCATCAAGTGGAAAATCCTTAAGGATTGTTTATGATAAATCAACGATGTCAAACTACACTGTGGAAATGAACATTTTTAACGGGCGGTTGAACAGAGCTTTGGGTGTCCGGACATGGATACAGGCAACCAGACCGATGAATGTTAAATTCAGTTTTAAAACGCCGAACGGAATTTATCAAAGCCAATCAAAAAGCATTACCGAACCCGGTTGGGTCAACGTTTATTTTAATGACCAGTTTTATAAAACAAATTGGGCGGCCGGTGTAATTTCTGACCTGCAGCAGACATCACAATTGGTCATAGCGATTACCAATGATATAACATCCGTATTGAACGACACAATCAATATCGATGACGTTGAAATGTTCGTAGTACCGGATGGGATA
>MKRK01000125.1:6701-12239 GCA_001896915.1 Clostridiales bacterium 43-6 | reverse complement strand
CCGACATCTACCACATCTACGACAGCTCCTACCGCCTCTACAACTCAGACAACTGCTCCTTCATCGGCAAGTGCATCCCTGATGCTGCGTGATTTTGAGGATTCGAACACAAGAAACACGCAGAATGGAATCGCATCCATCAACAGCGACCCGGCCAATTTAATCAATGGGGTAAAATCGTTGCAACTCCAAACGGCAGGGAACACAAGCGATAAAAACACATGGCCGACTGTTACGGCAAAAGTCTCGCAAGGAACGATTCCACAGTACCAGAGCATTCGTTTTTGGATTAAAAGCACGGTTTCTGCAACCGTTTGTATTGATTTATATCAAAATATATACACATATAAGCTTTGGTCAAAATCAGTGAATGTACCGACTGGCGGCGGCTGGGTTGATATTCCCATTGGTGCAACCGGATTTCCCGATTTCACAGCACAAAGCTGGGATTTACAGGGCAGGTTGCGGGACTCAACTGATATACTGATTAAAGTCAATACAGGTGCAAATGCAGCCATGATATATGTAGATGATTTCATGTTATATCAGCCTGATGTCACAACCTCTTCGACCTCTATGTCTGCCACAACCACCTCAACTTCATCAAGTATCATTAGCACATCCACTACAACAGTCATTTCTTCGACAACCGGAACAACATTATTGAATCCTTATATTACAGCAAACGAATATCTTTGGGGCATCAATCAACACAACAATACAATAACGGGCTTTCTATCCCGTTTTGGAAATCAGTCATCTTTCGATATCACCGTATACAAAAACGATGTTCCTATCACAACCGGTACAATCGGCTCCGGTTGTGTAGTGAAAATCAGCAAAGAGGGTAGTATCTATGCGCAGTATACCGCTATTTTATTCGGTGATGTGGATGGCGATGGTACGATCGGTGCGGCAGATTTGCTCAAAATCAAAAAGCATTTACTGGGTATGAGAATGCTTACAGGATATTTCTATGTGGCAGCAAATGCCAACAGGGAAAGTGACAGCGAAGTGAATGCTCTTGATCTGTTATGTGTTAAGAAACAGCTTTTAAAAATAGTGGATATTAACCAATATTAAACAGAGGATGCCGTTTAAAATAACGGCATCCTCTATTTTTTTCGGATTTTCGACAGCGGATTTTTACCGGAAGCATCTTGTAATTGTTTACTGGACAAATGGGTGTATATTTCTGTAGTCCCCAGATTTTCGTGTCCCAGTATGTCTTTTAGCACCCGAATATCCACGTTGCCGTGTTGATACATCAGCGTTGCCGCGGTGTGTCTCAGCTTATGTACCGAATAGCCCATATTACCAAGACCGGCCTTTTCAAGATAGGTATACACGATGTACTGGATGGTTTTGTTGCTGATTCTGGACAGTCTGGAGCTCAAAAAAAGAGCGTCCCTATCCTTGACCCCGTCAACCTTTCTGACGATCAGGTATTTTTTTATTGCATCCAGACAAGCATCGTTGAGATAAACAATCCGTTCTTTGTTGCCTTTCCCGGTGACCCGCATGGTATTGTCGCTACGGATATCTCCAAGATTCAAAGAGCAAACCTCTGACAAACGTAAGCCGCAATTGAGAAAAAGAGTCAAGATAGCATAGTCACGTTCGCTGTTTTTACCTTCTACCGCATTTAATAAATTCATGCTTTGTTCCAAGGTAAGATATTTCGGCAAAGACTTTTTTGCTTTGGGAGAATCCAGTTCCTGCAATGGGTTGATATGCAGAAGCCCTTTTTTATTTGTAATATATTTAAAAAATGATTTCAGGCTGGATGTTTTCCTAGCGCGTGTTTTTTCATTGTTATCCCGTTCATTTTTACAGTATACAAGAAAGGAATATGCATCCTCTAACGAAATCCGTTTGATAAAATCAATGTCGATATCGGAGATGTCTATTTCTTCAAATACAGCAGAGGAGGGAACAAGACCGTAATTTTGTTTCAGAAATCGGAAAAATGTACGCAAATCCAGAAAATATTCTTCAACCGTTTTTTTGGATTTTCCTTTGATAGACTCAGTATAAGTTAAAAATTCCTTGATCAGCGGTGCAGACAGAAATATTTCTTTATGATCCATAATATCAACTCCAAAATTATTTTCCGGGAAATTTATTGAATCAACTGATTTAACGATTTACCAATGATAAATCATGAAGGAAAATATATTTTTAAATTCGCTCATGAAACAACTCCGGCATTCAGCAACAGTGGAAAGAGCTGACTCGTTGCTTGAAACGGTAATGCATATGTTAAGTCGCTTCAGGATTGCCTCAACCACAGAACCCCATACCAGCAATAATCCCAATATCGAATCCCCTCAATTATACAAAATAATCATTTTGTATAATTGTATCATAGTTTACCCGGCTAGTCAAGTATGTAAGATGAACTGGACTCATGCATAATCAATAGATTTGCTCCTTCCTTCGGACACAGTGAACTTGATGCTATCAATCATGATTGCCGTCCATCCTATTTTTATAGATATAAAAAAGCTGCGTTCACCGCAGCATTTTTTATTCTGTAATATATTTTACGTATTCATCCTTGGGTTGGACACCGATCAATCTGGCAGCTTCCTTACCATCTTTAAAAATTAACACTGTGGGTATGCTTTGGACAAAATGATCAATGGCCAATGAGGATTCTTCATCGATATTCACCTTTGCAAAAACCGCCTCGGATCCATAGGTTTCATTCATCTCTTCAAATATCGGACCAAGCATTCTGCATGGCGCACACCATTCCGCCCAGAAATCAACCAATACCGGCTTTTCACTGGCTTCGATAAATTCTTTAAAATTGCTTTCTGTTAAGTAGTTCATAATTAACATTCCTTTCTTTTGTCAATGCTCGCAATAAGCACAGACCTGTTTGTTTTCTTCTGCCTTTGTCAGCTTTGGCAGATAAATCTCTTTATTGGTAATGCATTTTTCATTTTCACAGGTAAAAGCAGGATTAACATCTCCGGTGTCATTGATCAGCTTATGGTCAGAATCCAGAATATGCAATATCAACGCCATTCTGGCATACATTCCATATTCTGTCTGATCAAAATACACCGCTCTTGGATCATCGTCCACGGCAATATCAATTTCATCCACCCTTGGCAACGGATGCAAAATCTTCAAGTCGCTCTTTGCTTTATTTAGTTTTTCCATATCAAGAACAAATACACCCTTTTGATTGATGTAATCGATTTCACTCAAAAAACGTTCTTTCTGAATTCTTGTCATATACAATACATCCAGCTCACCAATGGCGTCTGCCAGACTGGTGGATTCGGAAAATGGGCAATTGTTCTTTTTCAGAATCGCCTTGATATAGTCAGGAACAGTCAGTTCCTTTGTCGAAATCAGTACAAATTTGTTGTTATTGAATTTTGACATTGCTTTGATCAATGAATGCACGGTCCTGCCGTTTTTCAGGTCACCGCAAAGACCTATTGTGAGATTTTCCAGTGTTCCCTTTGTTTCTAACAGGGTCACGATATCCGTCAATGTCTGGGTGGGGTGTAAATGACCGCCGTCACCGGCGTTGATGATGGGGCTTCTTGAGTATAGCGCTGCGGCTTTGGCGGCCCCCTCGTCAACATGCCGCATGGTGATGAGATCGGCATAATTACTGATGACACGAACCGTGTCCTTTAGGCTCTCACCCTTTGAAACCGATGAGTTCAGCGGATTATCAAATCCGATCACAGTGCCGCCCAACCGCAGCATTGCGGTTTGGAAGCTCATCTGTGTTCTGGTGGAGTGTTCATAAAACAAAGTGGCCATGACCTTCCCGTGACAGCTGTCCGTGTAATACCCAGGATTTTTCATAATAAGATTTGCCATGTTGAGAATTTTAAAGAGCTCCTCATGAGAAAACTCGTCCAAATCAATCAAATGCTTTACAGCCATATTCGCAATCTACCTTCTTATCCTATATTCGGAAACACATTGACACCTTTGCGACACATTGTCGCTGTATATCCTTGATGTTATCTGATTTCTTTATATTTTATCAGAAACCATCGAAAATAACAAGAAAAAAGTGGTTATACTGTTTGTATAATCACTTTTTTCTCTTTTGTTCTTCAATATATTCCACCAAAGGCTCTAATTTTTCATAAAAGATAACAATAAAATCCTTTTCATTCGACAATTCCATTGCTTTTTTTAACGCATCTATTTCTTGATAAACAATTTCGATTTTTTCTTTGTCATATCCATTTTTTGTGACAGTATCATATAAAATCCCGGCAACTTCCCCATGTTTTCTTCCTCGTAAATCTACGTCCTCTTTGAGATATATCCGGTCAAAGCACCGGCTGAACAGCTCTCCGGAAGACTGGATCGCCTCATCCGGTCTGTCTCCCGGCATTCCCAAAACACCGATCAATTGACGATAATCAAAACTGCTTATGGCATTCAGAGCCTGTTCGAACCCGGCTTTGTTATGGGCATAATCTAACATGATGGTTTTGCCATTCAGCTCATACAGTTGAAATCTGCCCTGATTATCAACAAACGTCTCAAGCCCCTCTTTTATAATTTGTGTGGGTACTTTCAATCCATACAACGCACTGACAGCTGTCAAACAATTTTGAATATTGCAGACAATGGAACCATTGCAGGTGATGGGAATGTTTTTGATCTCCACAATGCTATGAATGTAATTCCCGTCTTTGATTTTAATTTGTCCTTCGTCCGCATACACATGGATGATTGTATCATCAACAGGAAATGACAATGTTCCGAACAAGATCGGCTTTGCCTTGATACGCTCCAAAAAATACGGTGTCATGGTATCCTCGGCGTTCAACACAGCATACCCGTCGTCTTTCACCGCTTCCACAACCAAAGACTTTACAAATGCCAGATCCTCCAAAGTATC
This sequence comes from Clostridiales bacterium 43-6, assembly GCA_001896915.1. Lineage (GTDB taxonomy): Bacteria > Bacillota > Clostridia > Oscillospirales > Acutalibacteraceae > MKRK01. The sequence goes on along the minus strand of MKRK01000125.1, from coordinate 7,345 downwards.
AATCGAATCTGTCCCCAGATGATCTTCTGCTATATTGGTCACAACCCCGATATCCGCCAGATCATAACCGAGACCCTCTCTGACAATTCCTCCTCTTGCCGTCTCCAGCACTGCTCCCTCTATTTTTTTGTTTGTCAGAAGTGCTCTTGCACTCAGGGGACCGGAATTGTCCCCTTTGCAAATACAGGTTTCATTGATGAATGTTCCGCTGGTGCTGGTAAACCCGATGTTTTTTCCGGTCAATGACAGCACATGGCTGATTACCCTTACGGTGGTTGTTTTTCCGTTGGTTCCGGTCACGGAGACAATGGGAAATTGTGCAGACTCTTCCGTAGGAAATAGGAGGTCCACAATGTCCTTCGCCACATTATGAGCGGTCCCCACACTCGGGTATAAGTGCATTCGAATGCCCGGCGCCGTATTGACCTCGACAATAGCGCCGTCATTTTCTAAAATTGATTCACCGATATCATTTGTTACAATATCAATCCCTGCCACATCCAGCCCGATAGCCTTTGCAGCTCTCACGGCAATATCACAATTCTCGGGATGGATTCGGTCGGTGCAGTCAATCGCAGTTCCCCCGGTGCTGATGTTGCCGTTTTCCCGCAGGACAATAATTTCATCTTGTTCTGGGATATATT
>MKRK01000125.1:0-6671 GCA_001896915.1 Clostridiales bacterium 43-6 | reverse complement strand
GCTTGATTTTAGTCAGTGCCTTTTCGTGATCCTCTCCCCGCTCCGGTGCTGCGTTCACAATATCCACCAGCTCCCTTACGCTATGCACGCCGTCGCCGTGCACCATTGCCGGGAGTCGTTCGGCGACCGCACAAACTCTGTCTCCCACCACCAAAACCCGATAATCCCTACCAGTGATAAATTCTTCTACTACCACACCTTTGCTGTATTTAGAGGCTTCTGCAAAGGCGGCGTGGATTTGTTTTTTGTTATAGAGATTGAGATGTACCCCTTTGCCTTGATTGCCGTCGAAGGGCTTTATAACCACCGGAGCACCGATTTGATTCGCTGCCATAAGCGCAGATATTTCCGAATAGACTACCTTGCCGTAGGGTACGGGAATCTGGTTATCATATAATATTGCTTTGGTCAGCTGTTTATTAGAAGATATATCGGCGGAAATACAAGAAGTCGCATCGGTCAGGGTCGCTTCTATGAGCCTGCTGTTTTTGCCGTAACCCAGCCGTATCAAGCTCTCGTGACCAATTCTGGTCACAGGGATATTCCGCTTTTTGGCTTCTTCTACAATGGCTGAAGTACTGGGCCCCAGCTCACCGTCCAGAGATATCTTTTTTAAGTAACGCAAAAACTCGTCAATATCGATATCTTCCTTATTTAAAAAACAATTCAGAATAAAAACAGCAGCTTTTCCACATTCCAAACCGCATACTTCATTTTCAAATTGATAAATGATATAATAGAGCGAGCCTTCGTTCATCATTCTGGTTTTGCCGTATTTCACGTCATAACCTAAGGAATTCTGCAGATCTAAAATCACGTGTTCGGTCACATGACCGAGATAGGTTCCTTCATAAAGTCTTTCCAAAAAACCTCCCTCATAGCCCAAACCACAAGAATTCCTCTTCAGCTCAGGAAAGGATTTCAACAGCAAATCATGAAACCCGGGTATGTCCTTGGTAGGTGTTTCACCGTATTCACCAATGTCAATTACCATTTTCATAACGGGATGGTGGCTGTAAATATTTCTGCCCCGATAGATGTGAATGTCCTGTATTTCCATTTAATGTGATTCTCCCTTAAGTCGCAGCACTTCTCTGGATTTTAAATCAAAACCGTAGCCGGTAGGCAGTGTGTGTACCGTCACGCCGATGATTGCTAAAATCTCATTCTGGTTTTGCTCCGATACATTGGATGCTTTGATGGTTTTGCCGTCTATGATGGTAACAGCATTGGTTCCGATGATTTCAAAATGCATGTCCGGATATACCTTGATTGCGGTATCTTCATCAATTCCGATCCCGATCATGTCAGGGTTTTCTGCAATCCCGCAGAGCAGCCGCCCGAACCTCCCCCGTTGATCAAAATGCTGATCGATGATAACATTCTCCAAAAGTCCCAACCCCGCCGCCATTTTCAGTGTGCATTTTCTGGCAGGCTCGTTGTCAACGCCTTGAACCACCATCGTCGAGCTGATGACAGAAGCGCCTGCGCTGGTTCCCATAATCAGCCCTCCATTATAATACATGTCCTTAAGGGTGTCATAGGCAACCGTGCCGCCCAATATGCTGGTTAGTCTTAGTTGATCACCGCCCGTCATAAAGACGCATTGAGAGCCTCTGAGGATGTCACACATCCCATTGTCATTTGCATCATCTCTTGTATTGATATTTAATATCTGAATGTTCTGCAGTCCCAGACGGCGAAACACTGCGTCATAGTTATTGCCCACTTCAACAGGGTTTTCCGTTGCGGTTGTCAACACTGTCAAGCATTCATCGTCAGAAAGCATTTGCCGCGCCTGCTTGAGAATCACACATTCGCCCTGCTTGTCCTCTGCACCGCCGATGATGATCAAATGCCCTTTGATAGTATCCATAAAATCTCCTGTTCTAATTATTTTTGATTATTCTTTGGTTATCCACACACAAAACACCTTTGGAAAATACCTTTTTGATGGTTAAATCCTTGTCCGTAATTAGAATATCTCCATCGCTGCCTTCTTGCAGAACGCCTTTCCGAGGTGATAGATTCAGTGTGTTTGCCACATTTTCTGTTACAAAACAAAATGCTGTTTCCGGACTGATGTTTTTGTTTTTTATCATAGCAACCGTATCGGCATATAAGCAGTCGATTGTTCCGGCCGCTCCTGTAGGACTGCTGCCGTTGGCGTCGGAGCTGATGGTGACACGGCTTATATCAGCGCCGCTCTGTATGATTTTCTCTACTGCATCCGGCACGGTAAGTCCTGCTGTTTCTCCCGCTGTCAGATCAATATGACCGCCATTTTTTAGATAATCCAGAGCGCTTTCAAACAGCCTTGGGTTTCTGTTGGCATGGGTAGGGATAAACATAGCAACAGGCAAATCGCTTGCCCGGAGCAAATCAACAATCGGTTGTATTCCCCGCTTTCCGTCTCCCAAATGAATGTGCATAACGCCTGCCTTTCCGGAAAGCAAGCCGCCCAAGTGGGTCTTTGTTGCGGTTTCCAGTAGCATTTCAGCATTCGGGTTGGAGGAACGGTGATCTGCAATTGCGATTTCTCCCGTTCCGATCACTTTATCGATCAAAACCAAATCACGGACGATGTCTCCCGTCAGTGTGGTCACAGGCAGTGCATAACTGCCGGAATAAAGAAATGCTGTAAGCCCCCGTATTTCCAGTGCCCTTACTTTTGCCAGCAGACTGTTCATATTTTTGGTATAGGAATCCGCCCCCAACAAACCCACAACGGTTGTCACACCCGCTAAAATAATTTCTTCAAAGCTGATTTCGTCAATTCGGCTGGCATAGCCCTCTTCCCCGCCGCCTCCGATCAGATGAACATGCTGGTCGATCAGTCCCGGAAAGGCATACAATCCTTCGCAGTTAATGACCCGCAGGATTGCACAGTCGGCTGCAATCACACCGCAATCGGCGATTGTTTCAAAGGTTTCTCCTGACAGTAAAATGTCCTTTTTGCCGATTGAGCGAGGACAGTAGCATGTAATATTTTTTAAAAGCGTAATCATGATTTGCCCTCTTTGTTGGGTATATCGTTTATCAGAACCCAATAGATTTCGGTAATTACTAGTATAGGCAAAAGCACTTATTTTATGCCTAGAACAAAAAAACCACAACTTTCACTGTGGTTTTTTATCAGTCCTGTAGTGATAATATATGATAACAAATAGAATGATCAGAAAAAATATAAAAATAAATAAACGACGATTTTCTTTTGAAAATCGTCGTTTATTTGGTGCCGGAAGCGGGGGTCGAACCCGCACCCTGTTTCCAGGACTGGATTTTGAGTCCAGCACGTCTGCCAATTCCATCATTCCGGCTTATTGACGCTAATGTATTATACATGATTTGTTTCATAAAATCAAGTATTAAATTTCATTGCATATATAAATTTTTTATGATAAAATAACAAGCATGAGGTGATATTAATGGATTTTGATGCAACATCCGCAGGCATTGAACCCGGCGGATTGAGAACCCGTTCGGAAATCAAGCTTTTAATTTGTTATATTTTATATTCTGTCCGCAATCCTGTTTCCGCAGAAAATCTTGCAATAATCATTGCCGAGGACGGGCTTGCCAATTACTTTGAAGTGAATACCTCTGTCAATGAGTTAAAGGAAAACGGCAGTTTGCAAACGGATGAAAACAATGAGCTGCTATTGACCCAGAGCGGCAATGAAATCGCACGCACTCTGGAATCCGCCCTTCCCTTTTCCGTTCGTGAAAAGGCGGTTAAGTCAGCCATGAACATGACTTCAAAGGTCAAACGGGAAAAAGAAAACAGAGTTCTGATTGAAAAAAGCGAATATGGTTATTCCGTCACGCTTTTGATTATGGACAGTGAGCTGGAGCTCATGAGCATTCGGGTGTTGGTATCCGACTCTCTGCAAGCGGATATCATCAAAGAAGAGTTTTTGAAAAACCCTACCGAAGTTTACAAAACCACGTTGGAAAAACTAACGGGATATACAAACAATTAAGAGCGGTGTGCCAACCGCTCTTTTCTTTTGCGAATTTATAAAACCTTCGCTAAAAATTCTTTTAATCTCTCGTTTTTCGGATTGCCGAAGAATTCAGTCGGCGGTGCTTCTTCCAAAATCATGCCTTCATCCATAAAAAGTACTTTGGTTGCGATTTCACGGGCAAAGCCCATTTCGTGGGTCACCACCACCATAGTCATTCCGCTGTCTGCCAGCTCTTTCATGACCGCCAGCACCTCGCCCACCATTTCCGGATCCAGGGCACTGGTCGGCTCGTCAAAAAGCATCACCTTAGGGTTCATAGCAAGAGCCCGAACGATGGCGATACGTTGCTTCTGACCGCCCGAAAGCTGTGCAGGATATGCTTGTGCCTTGTCCGTTAAGCCTACACGCTCCAATAGCTGCATTGCTCTTTCTTTGGCCTCGGTCTTGTCCATCAGCTTCATTTCTACGGGCGCGAGGGTGATGTTTTGCAGTATCGTCAAATGGGGGAACAAATTGAACTGTTGAAACACCATTCCCATATGAGTGCGGATTTCGTTGATGTTGGTACGTGGGTCGGTAATCAACCTGCCATCAAACCAGATTTCGCCTTCTGTCGGTACCTCCAAAAGATTAAGACAACGCAAAAAGGTAGATTTTCCTGATCCCGAAGGACCCACCACTACAATTTTTTCACCTTGTTTGACGGTATAATCAATACCCTTTAAAACGTGGATCTTGTTATTAAATGTTTTGTGCAAATTTCTAACGGTGATCACTTTGGCTTAACCTCCTCTCGAGCAACCCTTGGAGCTTTGTGAAAAGAACAACAATGACTAAATATATCAATGCGGCAGCAATATAAGTGATATATGGTTCATATGTAATATTTCTGATGTTCACAGCACCGCGTAACAATTCCGGAACAGCAATAACTGTTGCAACAGATGTCTCTTTTAGCAACGTTATAAATTCATTTCCTAATGCAGGAAGTATATTTTTAAATGCTTGCGGTAGTACAACCAATTGCATTGATGTTCTAAAATTCAAACCTAAAGAACGTGCGGCTTCCATTTGACCTTTGTCAATGGATTGAATCCCAGCTCTGAAAATTTCGGCAATATAAGCACCGCTATTTACGCCAAAGGCAACAATCGCTACAGGAATCGGATCTTTTGCAGAAACAAAAATTGCATAGTATATTATCATTAATTGCAGAATTACAGGGGTTCCCCTTATTACAGTGATATATATATTTGAAAGAATACCTAAAATTTTAAATTTTTTATTATTTTCCGCAGAAATTTTAAATAATGCTAAGAATAGACCTATGATGATACCGAGAAGAATTGAACCCAATGTAATCAGAAGAGTGTTACCCAATCCTTTCACGAGCATCATATATCGATCTTCATAAATAAAATTATAATATATTTTATCCCACAAAACACTAAAATTCATATGATTCATCCTTTAAAATAGCGGCAGATAAGTACTTATCTGCCGCTATTAAATAACAAATTGCTAATTATTTAATATATTTTGCAAATATCTCATCCAAAGAACCATCGCTTTTCATTTTAGAAATGGTATCGTTGATAGTTTTTAACAGCTCAGTATTGCCTTTCTTAACACATATTGCATACGCTTCTTCTGTTAATTCTTTGTCAAGAACTTTCACTTCAGGGTTGGCTTTTGCAAGTGCTTTTGCAGTTTCATTGTCAATTACAACTGCATCAATTTTATTGCTTTTCAAAGCCAATACAGCATCAATTCCATTACTAAATCCACTTGCCGTGGTTTTCTTATAATTCTCTTTTACATATTTTTCACCAGTCGTACCTGTCTGAACACCAATTTTTTTACCATTTAAATCAGCATCTGTAAGAGTACTGTCTTTCAGAACGATAACTACCTGTGCTGCATTATAATATGTATCTGAAAAATCTACATTCTTTAGGCGCTCTCCATCAATGGTCATACCGGCAACACCCATATCAGCTTTCCCGCTGGAAACAGCCGTTATGATTGATTCAAATTCCATATCGTCTATTTTTAATGTTTTTCCTGATGCATCGGCAATTTTTTGCGCAATATCCGGGTCAATACCAATAATATTATCTCCGTCTTTACTTTCAAATGGCGGAAAGGCTGCGTTTGTAGCCATAACCAATTCATTCTTCTTTGCCTGACATCCGGTAAATGCTGTAGCAACCATGATGATTGCGAAAAGAAGCGCTAAAACTCTAACTGTTTTTTTCATATGAATCCCCCTAATTATTTTTAATCATTATACATAAATCTTCAACATAAATCAAGTTAAAATACTCGAAACCCATGGGCGGTTATGAAAAGCCGCATATCCTCGGGAAGATCGGACCGGACTATGACTTTTTTCATTCCAACCGGATGGAGGAAAGAAACATTGGCGCAATGAAGGGCTTGTCGGTTTAACAAATCATTTGACTGACCATACATGGTATCCCCTGCCAACGGATAGCCGATGTGGCTGAAATGCACCCTGATCTGATGGGTTCTGCCGGTTTCCAGCCTGACGGAAAGCAGTGTGTACCCGTCTTTGGCTTCTATCGCTTCCCAATGGGTAACCGCCCGCTCGCCGCCCTCTTCCACCAGACGCATGGTGCTCAGACCCGGTTTTCGTTTGATGGGCAGATCAATCGTTCCACTGCCGTGCAATTCGCCGTG
>MKRK01000124.1:1201-7181 GCA_001896915.1 Clostridiales bacterium 43-6 | reverse complement strand
ACCTCGGATTTTCGTTTGAAAATCCGAGGTTATTTTATGGCTTCAGCAAACAATAACCACCGGTTGTGCCGGTGAAAAAAATTGGGGGTAATTTAGCGAGGCATAATTCTATGAGCTTTTTGCCAATGCCTTTTCCCCGATAAACACTCTTGACTGCCAAATCCTGTATCATCTCCGTCATCACTTTGTCGGATACAACACGAACCATGCCGACCAATTCATTTTGATCCCAGACAGTGAAAGCCCATACGGAATTTCGGAAACTGACTGTATATTTTTCATTTTCCAGGAGAGCTGCGAAGGAGACGCCCATCCGATATCCCGATACATTTAATACAAAAGATTACAATCAAACCCATCCATCCCTTATCGAATAATCAACTCGTTAAAATATTGATACACAATTCATGACCCATTTCTTTTAGTGATATACCAATCATTTTGTTCGGATTCATAAGTTTGCAGCTGCCCGCAAAGCATTTTAAAAAAGCCAAAACGCTGATAAAAGGGGAGCAGCTTTTCTTCAAATACCACCGATATCATATAGATTTTTTGCTTCTTTACATATGACATTGCTTGATTCATCAGAGCGGTTCCGATGCCTTTCGCTTGATAGGAAGGGTGCACCATCAGATCTTGAATATACGCGTCCGTGACCCTGTTTGAAACGGTGTCAATGTAACCGATGAGGGTATCGTCGTCATACACAGCAATATGAAAATAGGAGAGCATGTCAGGGTCTGAATAACAATGTTCCATTCGGTTCCAACCCACCGATTCACGAAGGTTGGCTATTTGTTTTGCGTCAACCGGTTTGTTTTTTATATAGTTCATGGTTGAGTTCACTCCAAATTTGCGATTGTAATTAAAATCGGGTTTATTATACAACGCCGCTTTCGGTTATTGAGACAGTGCGGTTTTTGCAATTGATTTCTGCAACTACGCCATACGGGAGAATGAACATAGGAGAAGTGTGACCGAAATTCATATTGGCGACAATGGGCAGATGGGGCAATTTATATTCATAGTTGATCACGACCAACATGGTTTTTGCGTGTTCTGTAAATTCTCTTGGCTCAGAAAGCTTGCCGATTAAAATGCCTTGCAGAAGTGACAATGCACCAAGCTTGCCCAACCATCTGATGAAATCGGCAAGATGCGAGGGGGTGAAAAACTCAGGAATATCTTCAATGAACAGAATGCTGTCACGAAAATCCTCGGCGGTAACAGAAAGAGGGGTATGTTCCAGTTCCATAAGCCCTGTGTGTCCGCCGAACAGTCTGCCTTGTGCGATGCCTTCGCCTTGCAGCCATATGTATCCGCTGTTTTGATGATAGTGTTTGTCGGAATTATAATTGAAATAATCCATTGTGTCACAGCTATAGTCGGCTGATGGTTCGATGATGCCGATGGGGCTGTTGTCAAACAAAGCTTTTTCAAACCACTTTTGGCTGTAACCGTGATAATGCGGGGTTTCGGAAATTATCGTGAGAAGGTTGTGCCCGTAAAAGGTGGACAGACCCAGGCGATAACAGTATAAATGAACATTCATAATATCTGAATAACCGATCAATATCTTGGGGTTGTTTTTAATTGTCTCACAGTTCAAGTAAGGGAGCAAATTGATACTGGCATTACCGCCGATGCAGGCAATGATGGCTTTTACATCCTTGTTTTCAAATGCCCAAAGAATATCTTCCGCCCTGGCTTCTGGGTTGTTACGCAAATAGTCTGACCCCTTCAGAGCATGGGGGGCAGAAACGGCATGCAGACCATGTACATCAAACAGCCGCTTTTTGCCGAGTTCAAAACGCCATAAAACATTGGTATCGCCCGCAATGCCCCATGATGGGCTGATGATGGCAATGGTATCACCCGGATTCAGTTTTGACGGTTTTATCAAATGCATACAATTTCCTTCTTCTTTCACCTTCGGAAGATTAAATACCTACCCCAAGCAGATTGTAAATATCACAGCCTGTTTTGCTGTCAAAATACGCTTTTGTATGCATGATTATTTTCCATTTGGGAACGGTGAGGGTGTTTACCCCGCGGCGCAGTGCAACGTCGATCAGGCGCTTTTCAACGAAGGTTGCGCCGTCGGGAAACGCCAAGGCATCGCAGAGCTGGATCAGTTTATCGTAATCGTCATATTCGATACTGTTCAAGTAGTTAACAATAACCGCGGCTTCCTCGGGAGTACAGTCATTGTTCCCGTTAAAGGCACCGATGTCTTGGTAGGGGAAGGAGTGGGTCATGCAGATTCGGGCGATTTCGGGATGTCCTTGTTCGCGCATAAACACATAACCGTCATACACATGGCGCAAATCGGTAACACCACAACGGCGGCCGATATCGTGAAGAAGACCGGAAAGATAGGCCTTGTCCGGGTCAAGTCCGCAGTGCTCGGCAATGGTTTTGGCACAGCTGCCGGCGACACGGCTGTGGTTTGCCCAGGGGCCCGGGTTCATCCGCTCGGCTTCTTGCAATAGATGTTCGGCGGTTTTTATGGTTGGAATCATATCAATGTTAGTTCCTTTCTTTCATTGTTTCGCCTTCCGAAACCTTGCCAATCAACAATTCGCCCATTTCGTCATGCTTTTCGCAGTTGTGTTTCACAGAAGCTGCACTGAAATTGGCGTAGCAGTATACACAACCGTTTTGGCAGGTGTTATAAGCGCCGATGTCCGTGCTTGCATAACAACCGCAGCCGTTTCGCTGGTTTTTATCGGCAGTGGCAAGAAGAGGGGAACCGGTGACGGCTTCTATGATATCCTTGTCAATACAGGATGCTTTTACTATGCCAAAAGAGGTGAGATCCATCGATTCACAGCATGCCTTTACAGACAAGCTGTATTTGGCTGCTGTTCTTCCGATACAATCACTCAATTCGATTATTTCATCCGTTGTAATTTCACGAATCCATTTGGTTTTCAGTTTTTTGTAGGTGTCCACAAAGCTGATGGTAACCGATGTTGTGTAAGGGTGCAGCTTTTCACACAAACGGCTGAATTCGTTTTTGTGGTATGCTATATCGTAACGATCATTTAACACAATCGGGTCGTAACGCCACAACACCCGGTGACTGCCAATGATACTGCTGAGTTTGATGAAGGTATCTGTAATGTCTTGTTTGTTCCGCAGGTTTGGTTCCATGTCCTTTCCGTATGGGGTCAGGGTGAACTGAAAATAGTAGCGGTAACCCATTTCGTCCAAAGCCGGTAAGTGTGCCAGCATGTTTTGCGGGTCCTTTGTCCAGAACACAAGGCAGTCAACGTTGTCGGGAGACAGGGGGATTTTCGATATCTGGGAGTGGTTCTTGGGGTTGCGGGTCAGAACATATCCCGCTTGTAATCGGTTGATAAACCAATCGCCGTAGTAACAGGGAATATCGGTTCTTCTGGAAACGGAAAGGATCATAGGGCAACTCCTTTTTTGGTGATAAAAAGCAAATATCGGTAAATAGTACAGCATATTTTTATCCCCGGAACAAGATGGATGGAATTGCTTATTATGCTGTAAATTGTAAAAAAACCCTGCTGAAGCAGGGATTTTTTTAGTCGAGCTTATTCAGATATTCTTCGAGGCAGATGCCTCTTGTTTTGATCTCATTGGCGGCGGCTTCCCCCACGTAGCGGTAATGCCAGGGCTCAAAAATAACATTGGTGACGGACTGCTTGTCTTTCGGATAACGAAGGATGAACCCGTATTTGTAAGCATTGCGATACAGCCATTTGGCGGCAGCGGTATCGGCGTAGCCATCGTCAAGGTTCATATAGTTTTTGGTTACGATGTCCATGGCAAGCCCGGTGTGATGCTCGCTGGTTCTGGGCCGTGCCGTTATGGTCGCCGCTTTCACTTCGGCATCTGTTTGTTTATAACCCTGGTTCAAAAAGGTTTCGACTTTGTTGTTGAAAAGCTCCGTCTGTTTTTTAACAGAGCGGTAAGCAGAGCAAACCACAAGGGAAACACCTTCTGCTTTTGCATCGCTGATCATTTTCTTGGCTTTGTCAACAATGCGCTTATCCACCTGATAATTGGAGTCCACATAAGCCAGGTCTACGGAGAAATTTGAAGGCAGCCAGTTGTTTTTATTAATTAATATCATATTCCAATCCGACGGAGAAGTGACTTTTCCGGTGGTAGCGGTTGCTGATTTTTTTGTCGTTATCTCTGCTTGCTGTGTGGTGTGGGAGTTTGATTTTTTGGTAGTTTCCTCGTCGGTAGGATCAGTGGTGCCGGTTTTTGCGATTACGGTGGTGGTAAGGGTATTTTCGCCGGAAGAAACACCGCTCTTTTTACCCCCGGGGATATTAAATACTGCGATGAAAATAATTAAAAGAATCATCACCGACAGTAGGGAATACAGAATTATTTTTGGTTTGTTGTTTTTTCTGCGTCTGATTTTCATTTTGTCCTCCCAGTAATTATTCCAAATTCTATTTAACCATATTGCAGTTGGCTTGTCAAGGAAGCATTCTTGCACGTTTTATACAAAATAAAGGCGAAAATTAGTAATTTTCTTTGGATTGGGTAAGCTAAATATACTTGACAAGGTGAAAATATTGGGTTATATTAATATTGTTTGAATATCAAACCTTTTGACTATCAAAAGAAATTAGGAGGTCTTTTTTTGCCTATTCATATTACGGGAACCGGTTCGGCTCTGCCTGAACTTCGGGTGACCAATTTCGACATGGAAAAGCTTGTGGATACCAACGATGAATGGATTTTTTCCAGAACAGGAATCAAGGCACGCCATGTTTTACAGGATGAAACTCTTTATGATCTTACGCTGAAAGCGTCACAACATGCGATGGAGGCTTCCAAGGCAAATCCGGAGGATATCGAGCTGATCATCTGCGCCACCTTCACCTCTGCCAGCGGTGTGCCGTCTCTGGCGGCGGAAATCCGAAAAGGGCTGGGCTGTACCCGTGCAGTTGCCTTTGACATCAATGCTGCTTGCACAGGTTTCATCTATGCAATGACCATTGCAGAAAGCATGATGAAAACCGCAGGCTATCAAAAAGCACTGGTAATCGGAGCGGAGGCGCTGAGCAAATATACCGACTGGACAGACAGGGAAACCTGCATTTTGTTCGGGGACGGTGCCGGAGCGGCTGTACTTGAGCAGTCCGAAGAGGCCGGAATCATTGATTCCATCCTAGAAGGGCAGATCGATACCGACAATGCCTTGACGCTGTCAGGAACCAAAAGCGAAAATCCATTTTCAAACGCACCCCAGGCAAATGTTGCTGTGAAAATGAACGGAAAAGCGGTTTTTGCCTTTGCGGTGAATGCCATGTCAAAGCTGATTAAGGAGCTATCGGAAAAGGCGAACGTTTCCATTGAAGAAATTGCTGTTTTTGTACCGCACCAGGCAAACGTGAGAATCATAAAATCCACGGCAACCAGACTGGGAATCGGAATTGATAAATTCTTTATGAATATTGAGGACACAGGAAACACCTCGGCGGCCAGCATCGGCATTGCGCTGGATGAGCTGTATCAAAGCAAACGGCTCAAAAAGGGCGACCTGGTTATGGCAATAGGGTTCGGCGGCGGATTTACCTCCGGTGCGGTACTTTACCGAGTATAACACATGAGTTTTATAGGTTTGATTTATATGGGGATATTTAGACGGAAAGGCTGATTACAAGATGAATACAAGACTAACAGAATTATTGGGCATACAATACCCGATTATACAGGGCGGAATGGCATGGATTGCCGAAGGCAATCTGGCAGCGGCGGTTTCCAATGCGGGCGGCGTGGGCTTGATTGCTGCCGGCGGTGCGCCGGCTCAGTGGGTGCGGGAACAGATCAAAATCGCCAAGAGCCTGACCGACAAGCCCTTTGGCGTGAATATTATGCTGCTCAGTCCCTATGCACCGGAAATCGCCGAGGTGGTTGCACAAGAAGGTGTTCAGGTGGTAACCACGGGCGCAGGCAACCCGGGTAAATATATTCCGCGCTGGAA
>MKRK01000124.1:602-1131 GCA_001896915.1 Clostridiales bacterium 43-6 | reverse complement strand
GCCGACGCCGTTATTGTAGAGGGCACAGAAGCAGGCGGACATATCGGTGAGTTGACAACCATGGTACTTACGCCTCAGGTGGCGGATGCTGTTTCTATCCCTGTTATTGCAGCCGGCGGAATTGCCGACGGCAGAGGCATTGCCGCTGCATTTATGTTGGGTGCCGAAGGTGTGCAGGTGGGAACCCGGTTTTTGTGTGCCGAGGAATGCAAGGTGCATGAGGAATATAAAAGAATGGTGCTGGAGGCAAAGGACACCGACACCATGGCAACAGGCAGAAGCACCGGTCACCCGGTCAGGGTCATCAAAAACCCTCTTGCCAGAAAAATAGTGGAGCTGGAAAAGGAAAGCGGAAACACGGAAGAAGTGGAAAAGCTTTGTACAGGCACCTTACGATTGGCAGCAGTGGACGGTGACATCAAAAACGGTTCCGTCATGGCAGGTCAGATCGCAGGACTGGTCAAAAAAATCCAGCCCGCCAAGGATATCATTGAAGAAATGTTTGCAAAAGCACAAGAACTTTTGAAAG
>MKRK01000124.1:0-538 GCA_001896915.1 Clostridiales bacterium 43-6 | reverse complement strand
GGGAAAATCGCTTTATGATAACAACACAAGCGCAAAAGAGGTTTTTGACAGGGCAGGCGACCAGATAAAGCGCTACTGCTTCCACGGAACGGAAGAAGAACTGCAACGAACCGATATCACACAGCCCTGCATCTATACCGCCACCATTGCGGCTCTGGAAGCGTTCAAAGAATGTTGCAGTGCCGAAATCAAAGCGGTCGCAGGTTTCAGTCTTGGGGAATATGCCGCACTGACCGCAGCGGGTGTGTTTGATTTTGACACCGGGCTTTCACTGATCACCAAGCGGGGACAGTGGATGGAACAGGCCGGCGGCGGAAAAGGCAAAATGGCGGCAGTCCTCGGTGATAGGGAGAAGCTGCTGACAGTGCTGGAGGAAGCAAAGGGCGAAGGTGTTATTTTACCGGTCAACTATAACTGTCCGGGACAGACGGTAGTCGCCGGTGAAAATAAGCCTATGGAGCTGTTCTTGGAAAAAGCCCCCGGGACGGGACTCAAGGTCATTCCCTTAAAAGTCAGCGGTGCTTTTCACAGCCCGATG
>MKRK01000123.1:1481-9753 GCA_001896915.1 Clostridiales bacterium 43-6 | reverse complement strand
AACATCAAAAATTAAATACCGCATAATAACATACGGTGAAAAAAGGAGTGTCCACGAATGAAAGTGATCGCAATCAACGGAAGCCCGCGCAAAGAGGGAAATACCGGCCATGCCTTAAAAATCATGGCAGAAGAACTGGAAAAACAGGGGATAGAAGTGGAGATCATTCAGGTCGGACAAATGGAGATCCACGGATGCATTGCCTGCGGTTATTGTGCCAAATCAGAAAACAACAGCTGCGTATTCAACGATGATATCGTCAACGAAACAGCGGAAAAAATGCGGGAAGCCGACGGGTTTATCCTTTCATCACCCACCTATTACGCAGGTATCGCAGGAACTATGAAATCCTTTCTGGACCGTGTGTTTTATACCAGCTCCAGATATTTTAAATATAAAGTAGCGACCTCTGTAACTTCAGTTCGTCGTGCCGGCGGGGTAGACACCGTGCATCAGCTCAATAATTATCTCAATCTGGCCGAGACCGTTATTCCGCCCTCCCAGTACTGGACTGTGGGATATGGAAGGGAAAAGGGTGAAATTCTGAGAGACGGAGAAGGCATTCAGACCATTCGAAAAAACGCCCGGTCAATGGCTTGGCTCCTCAAGCTTATGGAAGCGGGAAAAGAAACCGTTCCCTTCCCGGAAAATGAACAGCGAATTATGACCAATTTCATTCGATAACACTCGAATGCCGTATTATTTTGTCACACCGGAATACCGCATCTAAAAATGCGGTATTTTTTTGTATATGTAAGGACATACCCTGCATATTTATTACTATATCCATTCGCTTGTTCGATAGAACAACAAACAGAAAGGTGTGTATCAAATGATAGGTAAAAGAATTGTTCTATGTATCATAGCATTCTCCATGATGTTTACGATAGTTGCCTCCGCCAGCGAGTCCGATATCACAGATGTCAACGGAAATGTGGCAACGGAGTATTATTCCGACGATCTTTATCAATTGCCGGAGGTAGCACAGGCAAACGCCGTACCTGCTTCGGCAGCACCGGAGGTGGGCTCAAAATCTGCTGTTTTGATGGAGGCATCCACCGGCAAGGTTTTATTTGAAAAGAATTCACACGAAAAATTAAGCCCTGCGTCTATTACCAAAATCATGACACTGCTTATTATCATAGAAGCCATCGATAAGGGTAAAATCTCTATGAAGGACGTGGTTGCCACATCGCCACACGCCGCTTCCATGGGCGGTTCCCAAATATGGCTGGAGCCGAAAGAAACCATGACGGTCAACGAGCTTCTTCGTGCTGCTGCCATTGCTTCTGCCAACGATGCCAGCGTGGCCTTGGCAGAATTCATTGCCGGCAGTGAAGAAGCCTTTGTGGATATGATGAATCAGCGCGCCAAAGAATTGGGGATGAAGGATACGGTTTTCAAAAATGCCTGTGGTCTCGACACCGAAGGACATTATACCTCAGCCATGGATGTAGCCTTGGCGTCCCGGGAGCTGATTTCCCACGATACCATCAAACAGTTCTCAACCGTATGGATGGATTCTCTTCGCGGGGGCCAGACCCAGCTGGTCAATACCAACAAGCTGGTTCGCTTTTATCAGGGCTGTACAGGGTTGAAAACGGGCACGACCTCTAAGGCCGGCTTCTGCCTTTCTGCAACCGCCAAAAGGGGCGAAATGGAGCTGGTATCGGTTGTGATGAACAGTCCCAGCGGTGACGACCGTTTTAACAGTGCCAGAAAGCTTCTTGATTACGGCTTTGCCAATTGGAACATTGCAAAACCGCAAATCGACGAAAAAAGCCTTGCTGATGTCAAGGTTCTCCACGGTACCAACCCTGCAGTCGGTATTGATATGTCTGAAAACAAGAGTATTCTCATTAAAAAAGGCGATGAAAAGAAAATTACCACAAAAATTAATGTGCAGACCGAAATCAGCGCACCCGTTAAAGAAGGTCAAATTCTTGGAAATATTGATATTATGATGGACAATCAAAAAATCGGTACTGTTGATTTGTATGCGGTTTCCTCTGTGGATAAAGTAAGTTTCATGTATTCATTGACAGAATTACTGAAAAGACTGTTTACTTTATAAGAATATGTTTGTAAAACAGAAACTTTATGTTGCATTCAAGCACTATATATTGTAAAATAGACTCAACATAAAGATGGAGGAAGTCTAATGGCACTAAGGTTTATTGACAAATACGCAAAGCCCTTTATTCAGGAAGATGAATTAAAAGCAATCGCTCCCCAGGTGACGCTTGCACATGAGTTATTGCACAGTGGTAAGGGTCCCGGTAATGATTTTTTGGGTTGGCTGAATCTTCCCGAGGATTACGACAAGGCTGAATTTGCCCGCATCAAAAAAGCAGCGGAAAAAATCAAATCCGATACCGATATTTTTATCGTCATCGGCATCGGCGGCTCCTATCTCGGTGCTCGTGCCGCCATTGAGTTTTTAAGCTCACCCAACTATAACGTCAAGAAAAAGAACACTCCGGAAATTTACTATGCCGGCAATAGCATCAGCTCCACCGCCCTTGCAGAGCTGCTTGAACTTTGCGAAGGCAAAGAGGTTTCTCTGAATATTATATCCAAATCAGGCACCACCACAGAGCCTGCCATCGCTTTCAGAGTGCTTCGCAATTATCTCATCAAGCGCTACGGCAGAGAAGAAGCCAACAAAAGAATATACTGCACAACAGACAAAGCAAGAGGCACCCTGAAAAGCCTTGCGGACAGGGAAGGCTATGAAAGCTTCGTGATTGCCGATGATGTAGGCGGTCGTTTCTCGGTACTGACTGCAGTCGGACTGCTTCCCATTGCTGTGTCCGGATCCGATATTGACGCATTGATGGAAGGCGCCGCAAAAGCACAAAAAGATTTTAACAACAGAGATATGTTTACAAACGACTGTTACAAATATGCCGCCGTAAGAAACATTCTTTACAGAAAAGGCAAAAAGGTCGAGCTGCAGGTCAGCTATGAACCCCGCTTTACGATGATGTCAGAATGGTGGAAACAGCTGTACGGTGAAAGCGAAGGCAAGGACCAGAAGGGAATTTTCCCGGCCTCTGTTACGTTTTCCACAGACCTGCATTCTATGGGTCAGTACATCCAGGACGGATTACGGATGCTGTTTGAAACCGTTATGGTCATCAAAAAAGCAGAAAAAGAAATCTTCATCGAAACGGAAGAAACCGACGGTGACGGACTCAATTTCTTATCAGGTAAAAGCATGCAGTTTATCAATGAAAAAGCCTTTGAGGGCACCATCCTCGCCCATACAGACGGCGGTGTTCCGAACTTTGTCATCGAGCTGCCTGAGGTCAATGAATTTGAACTGGGCTATCTGATTTATTTCTTTGAAAAAGCTTGTGCAATTTCCGGCTATATGCTCTCGGTCAATCCCTTTGACCAACCCGGCGTGGAAAGCTACAAGAAAAATATGTTTGCACTGTTAGGCAAGCCCGGCTTTGAAGCGGAAAAAGAAGCTTTGGAAGCAAGACTGAAATAATAACAGATACCGCATTATGCGGAAAAAATAGAAGGAGATGAGGTTATGATATCTCTTATCATCGGCAACAAAGGAACAGGTAAAACCAAGCATCTGATCGAACTCGTCAACACCACAGCAGAAACATCAAAGGGCAATGTAATCTGTATCGAAAAAGGGCAGGTTATGACCTTTGACGTAAGTCACCAAGCACGATTGATTGATTCCGATACCTATGGCATTCATGGCTATGAAGCCTATTACGGTTTTCTCTGCGGTTTGTGTGCCGGCAACTATGATGTCACCGATATTTTCGCAGACGCAACCTTAAGAATCGGCGGCAGAGACTATGATAATTTCGCTGATTTCATCGAAAAGCTCTCGGTTATTTCAGAAGAGTCCAACACACGCTTTACTTTCACAGTATCCTGTGACGAAAGCGAGCTTCCCGACCGTGTGTTCGAATTCGCGCGGAAAATTTCATAATGATTGACAGCTTAACAAGTAAGAAACGTTTGAGCGGGAATTTTTCCCGCTCATTTCTTAAGAAACGAAAAGGCGGGGTGAATGGTTGTATATGACACAAAATGCTGACGGGGAAAAACGGCAGATACAGTTTCTTTTTGCTACATTGCTTCTGTTACCGATCCTACCCGATGTATTTGCACCATTTTTTATTATCATTCCGTTTTTGGCGTTTGTTTTGTGCAACAAAAACTGGTTTTCTGATTTCAAGAGTCTGTATAAAAGCAAAAATCTGCTTGCGATTTTTGGATCCTTAAACCTTATTTGGGTTTTTGTATGTATTTTTTCTTCAAAATTCATGGTGGACTCTTTTGTTATGTCTTTGTTATGGCTGTGGTGCACCCTTGCTTTTTTGGCAGTGCTCATGATTGCACGTAAGAAAGATGCCGTTTCACGGAGCATAGAGGCCATCCTGTGGGCCGGATTACTCAGCGGAATCATTGCCGTTTTACAGTATACCTTCAATAACTTTAAATGGATTCCCTTAACCTTGCCCAACCCCTTTTGGAAGCATGTGAACGGCATAACAGACCACTTCTTTCGTTACAAGATTTCTTATCTGGAAGACAATATGCGGTCCAATTCCACCTATGTCAATTCCAACGTATACTCCACCTTTTTACTTGTGGTAATCCCTTTATCCATCTATTACATCGACAATGCAAAAACAAGAAAGCAGTTGACCTTTGGCATCGTTTCCTTTGTGATATCCGTCCTTGCTTTGTTTGTGACCTTTTCCCGGGGTGCATATGTCGCTTTGGCAATTATTCTGCTGGCGATGACGGTACTGATTCTGGTTTTGTCAAAATCATTGAACAAAAAATGGTCTGTCCTAGTAACGGGAACTACGTTATTGCTGACCGGTTCCATTCCTTTTTTGTCCATCATGCCGGATTCCGTTCAGGCACGGATGGGGGATATTTTAGTCAATGACAACAGCAAGGTAACACGTCCACGCCTATGGGAAATTTCCGGTCATTTATTTGTCAAAAGACCGATCACAGGCTATGGAACGGGAATGAACAGCCAGTGGGATATTTTCAAACATCAGTATAATATCAACGAGCCTCATGCCCATAATGATTTATTTCAGCTGTTGCTGGAAGGCGGCGTACCGAGAGTTATTTTTACCTTCGGTCTGGTCGTCGTGTTTTTCTGTTTTGCTGTTTATATTGTCCGAAAAGGCCGACACAACGAAAAGATACTATCCCTTGCATTTATGGCAGCAATGCTGGGGATTATCATACAGGGTTCTATCAATTATACCTTTGTAGACCCGAAGCTAACGGCATATTATATGCTTTTGATCGCCATAATGGGCGGATTTTATTATTCGATCAAAGAAAAACAACAAATATCCTTAAGAAAAGAATAAATTTCTTGACAAAAGGAATGGAGAACTATATAATATACTTCGTGACATTTTTTATGTTTTTGAGAAAGGGCTTAATTATATGATTCTTGATCTCAAAGATATATTTGCCTGCGTGGGTGAAACTCTTGTTTATGAAGAAACCATCGACCTTCATATGCTTGATATCGGCGGATTTTTTCCGTTTCAAAAACCCGTAACCGCATCAGCCATTCTCTCAAATAAATCAGGTATCGTCACCGTAAGCGGTGCGGCGGTACTTGACTATGTTACACAATGTGACCGTTGCGCGGCGGATATCAACACCAAAATGAACCTACCCGTCCATCACATCTTAGTGAGCGAAATCAATGATGAAGAAAACTACGATGAGGATTTTATTCTGATCGAAAACATGCTTCTGGACATTACCGAGCTTGTTACATCAGACATTTTATTACAGCTACCATCAAAATTTCTTTGCAGCGAGCATTGCAAAGGCTTATGTGCCAGCTGCGGTGTCAATTTAAATGAAACTGACTGTAAATGTGATAAAGCTGTTGACCCAAGGCTCGAAGCATTAAAGAAGTTGTTAAATTAAGTTAATAATATAAGGAGGTGCTCTAAAATGGCAGTACCAAAGAGAAGAGTATCAAAAACAAGAAGAGATAAGAGACGTTCAAACGTATGGAAGCTTGATGCACCCACACTTACCAAATGCCCAAAGTGTAATGAATATAAAAGACCACACAGACTTTGTGCAAATTGTGGTTTTTACAACGGCAGGGAAGTTGTAAAGGTTGAAGCGTAAGACCTGTTATTGATGTCTAGGGATAGAGGAGGAGCAATCCTTCTCTATTTTTATATGTGAAGGCATTGTTTTTCGGGGATATGCCCTTGTGTGAAAAAGAGGGGGATTAAAAAATGTCGGTTATTGTTACCGGTGTTGAGGAACATTCAATTGCAGAGCAAAACAACATAAAAGCCGGGGATATTGTCTGTACCATCAACGGGGAAGAGATCAGCGACATTCTGGACTACCGTTTTATCATCACCGATGAAACATTGCATATTGTGATATTGTCTGGCACAGAAAAAAAACAGATAATAATTAAAAAGCAGGAATATGATGATATAGGGCTGCAGTTTCAAAGCTATTTAATGGACAATCAGCGCTCCTGCCGAAACGGCTGTGTTTTTTGTTTCATAGACCAATTGCCCGAAGGAATGCGGGAAAGCCTCTATTTCAAAGACGATGATTTTCGTCTTTCTTTTCTGTTCGGTAATTATATCACCCTGACCAATTTGCCCCAAAAAGACATTGACCGCATCATCAAAATGCATATCAGCCCTGTGAATGTATCGGTTCACACCACCAATGAAGACCTGAGGGTCAAAATGATGAAAAATAAAAGTGCAGGCAGGGTTCTGTCCTATTTACACCAGCTTGCTGCAGGCGGAATCGCTATGAACACACAGCTGGTTGTCTGCAAGGGCATCAATGACGGGGAAGAGCTGAAACGGAGCCTTCAGGACTTGTCGGCGCTCTATCCCGCTCTCCAGAGCGTTGCTGTCGTTCCTGTGGGACTGACCAAGCACAGGCAAGGGCTATTTCCGCTGGAATCCTTCGACAAACAAAGTGCATCAGACGTCATCCGCATCATTGACGAATTTGCAGAGGGTTTTTATCAAAAGCATGGCACAAGACTGGCTTTTGCGGCAGATGAATTTTATGTCAAAGCGGAAAAAGAACTTCCCGGTACAGGCTATTATGAAGAATATGCACAGCTGGAAAATGGCGTAGGATTGGTTTCGCTGTTTGGCTCGGAGTTTCAATCGGCGGTGGACGAATATGACGGCACACCGGATTCCCTCAACAAATCCGTTGCCACCGGCATCAGTGCTGCACCATATTTAAAAAGTTTAGTTGACTATATGAACCAAAAATGGGATAATATGAACATAGAGATTTTTCCGATAGAAAATGACTTTTTCGGTCGGTCCATTGATGTGGCAGGTTTGATCACCGGTCAGGATATCATAAACCAATTAAAAGGAAAAAATCTCGGAACCGAATTGTTCATCCCCTCCGTCATGCTCAAGCATGAGGAAAACATATTTCTGGACGACATAACCGTTGACGAGTTATCAGAAGCACTGAATGTGCCTGTAACGGCCGTCCCTGTTGACGGATATGAATTTTTCAGCAGTATAACAAAACAGAGAAACCATTTCTCTTAAAGGATTGTGAATCATGGCAAAACCAATCGTTGCTGTTGTCGGCAGACCGAATGTCGGCAAATCAACACTGTTCAATAAATTAATCGGACGGAGATTGTCCATTGTGGACGATACGCCCGGAGTCACCCGTGACCGTATTTACGGGGATTGCGAATGGCGTGACCGCAAAATCATGTTGGTGGATACCGGCGGAATAGAGCCTTATTCCGATGATATCATTCTGTCCCAGATGAGAAGACAGGCAGAGCTGGCCATTGACACCGCAGAGGTTATCATCTTTGTATGTGATTTAAAATCCGGTGTGACTCCAACTGATTTGGAGGTCGCCCAGATGCTTCAAAAAAGCAACAAGCCGGTGGTGCTTTGCATCAACAAAACCGATTCTCTGGGAAAGGTGCCGATGGACTTTTATGAGTTCTACAACCTCGGCATCGGGGAACCCATTGCCGTTTCTGCGGTTCACGGTCACGGAACCGGTGATTTATTGGACGCAGTATATGAATATCTCCAGCCCGAAGCAGAGGATGATTATGACAGCGAAATCATCAAGGTAGCCATTATCGGAAAACCAAACGTGGGGAAATCCTCACTGGTCAACAAAATATCCGGTGAGAACCGTTCCATCGTTTCCGAAATCGCAGGCACAACAAGAGATGCCATTGACACAAACGTGGAGA
>MKRK01000123.1:0-1295 GCA_001896915.1 Clostridiales bacterium 43-6 | reverse complement strand
CAAGACCATGGATAGCTACCGCAAAGAACTCATGAAGGATTTTTCTTTTATGAATTTTGCACCGATTATCTTTATTTCCGCCAAAACGGGGCAACGCATCGACCGGCTGTTTGAGCTGATCAAATATGTACACACCCAAAACACCATGCGGATTTCAACAGGAATGCTCAACGATATCCTGGCAGATGCTACCGCAAGAGTACAGCCGCCCACAGACAAGGGAAAACGGCTGAAAATTTATTACATTACCCAGGCGTCTACAAAGCCGCCTACTTTCGTCTGCTTCTGTAACCGGGAAGAGCTGTTCCATTTTTCCTATCAGCGTTATTTGGAAAACCAAATCAGAAACACCTTCGGACTGGAAGGAACGCCGCTGCGTTTTGTCATTCGTGAACGGGGCGACGGAAAAGCATAGAGAAAAAGCACTGACCCAATGCATGTAAGAAAGGGTGACATGAGCAACGGACGTTCTGTGCGGTTTCATCGTCAGAATATCCTGCTCCTTTTATGAAATATGAACTTTATATTATCATCGTAACGATTATTTCCGCCATCATCAGCTATTTAATCGGCAGTATCAGCTCCGCCGTGATTTTTACCCGGCTGATTGCAAAAACCGATGTGAGGGACCACGGAAGCGGAAACGCCGGATTGACCAATGTGCTGCGCACTGCCGGGAAAAAGGCAGGGATATTTACCTTGATTTGCGACCTTGCCAAGGGTTTGTTATCCGTCGCAGTGGGGAAATATGCTGCATATGCCGTATTGGGATATTTGACAAACGGTCAGATCAAAAACTATCTTGACCCGCTGTACCTTGCCTATATCTGCGGCTTTTTCTGCATCCTTGGCCATATCTATCCGATCTATTTTAATTTCCGCGGCGGAAAAGGGGCTCTGTCAGGGCTCGGAACGGTAATTTTAATTGACTGGAGAATTTTTTTGATCCTTCTGGTTATATTTCTGCTCTCGGTAATCATAACCAAATATATCTCAGTCGGTTCCATTCTGGGTGCCATATCCTTGCCGATTTCCACGATTTTTATCCAGAATGTAAAAGAAACCGGCACAACCTTTTCCTTATTCGGAATGCCACAAAAAGTTGTAATGACGATTTTTGCGGCACTTTTTGCATGCCTGGTCATTATCAAGCATAAGGATAATATCAAGCGCTTATTCAAAGGACAGGAAAGTAAATTCTCGATAAAGAAATAAGGTGATTGACATGGCTAGTATCTGTATATTGGGTTCCGGAGGATGGGGCACCGCATTGGCGGTCAGCGCCGAAAAACAAG
>MKRK01000122.1:10904-11376 GCA_001896915.1 Clostridiales bacterium 43-6 | reverse complement strand
GCTTGTCTCGCAAAAAGTCGTTTTCGGCTGAGTTTGTAATGGTTACAAGATATCCCTGCGAACCATAGAAACTTTTTGCTGCTGCCGCTGCCTTTGCGTCTGTCCAAGTAATGTCATTGCTATTATTAATATATTCATAGAAATGCCCGTTATCGGGATTGTACAGAGCGCTGCCCAGTGTGAATATAATGGTTCTTTCCTCTGTGCTTAAGGAGGTGGAGGTAAACTTAACGCTCCGTAATGCTGTCTGATAGTTGGCTGACGTGTCTGTGCCCGTTAATGTCAGGACACCTTTTGCTTTGTCGTAGGAGCCTATGATTTTTTCTGTGTTTGTGAACGAAAGCGTATCTTTACCCGATACAAAGCCATTGGTTATGTATGCATGAGCTACACTGAGGTTGTCGCCCATCGACAGTGTCAGGCTACTGTCCACCGCCACGCCATTTGTATTGGTTGTTTCATTAGTCGTGCT
>MKRK01000122.1:4158-10863 GCA_001896915.1 Clostridiales bacterium 43-6 | reverse complement strand
AAGCAGGATTAGCAATCGTCACCTCAAGGCTTGCCTCATCGCTGATATTGCCAGCCTTGTCCACAGCGCGGCTGTAAAGCGTTGTAGCACCGGGGCTCAAGTCAGACATGTTGATGCTATTGCCGGAAATCCATTTTCCGTCCTCTCCGATTTTGTATTCATAATGGTCAAGATCGGAATCTGCATCCTCTGAGCCTGAAATTGTGACGGTTTTGTCGGATTTCTTCATTGTCGGCGTAGTTGGCGGAGTGCTGCTGGGCAAATCTGTAGGATTTTTTAGCTGGGGATATGGATAGCCGGTTTGCCCAGAAGTTGGTTGATGCCAATATTTTGCATCCCACGCGATGGGGGATACGGTATTTTTGCCGTCGCTGTACGCGACTGTACTGAGGTAATTTGTAAATGCTGTCGTAGCGACCCAATTACTCGCATTTGTGAAAAAGGCGGATTTGTTTGCATCAGTCGCAGTAAGCTCTGACATGCTGTTTGAGATAGGATCGACACTAACATAATCATCCGCATCTTCATTATAAACATTTATTGGGTGTGTGTTATTATTATCTGATACATAGTAGCAGCAAGAAAGGCTGTCGGAAACAGGGCCATCACCGCCCCATATACCACAGAGAGTGCCTATAAGATTGGGAGCAGTCTCGCCTTCGGCTACCTTCGTGTTGTCGGTTGTTGTCGCCGCAGAGAACGAGTTGACAATCAGACCGGTTTTCTTACCGCTCTCCTCGTCAATCTGATATTCATTCGCTCCCACCAAACCACCGGCGACACTCATTGAGTAGCTGTTGTTGTCATGTGGGATGGATGTAATGGATACCTTGCACTGAGAATAGCTGCTGTAGATGAAGCCGTAGTTTAGACCCACAAGTCCGCCGATGTAGCTATTACCCTCGGCAGTAATATTAATCTTTCCATCGGTGCGGCAGTTGATGACCCGTCCCAAATTGAACGGGGTAACTGCGCCGACAGCAAAGTCGCCCGTATAACTGATGCTTGAAATATCAACGTTTGTCAGGCTAAGGTTCTGTACCGCGCCGAACAGGGCGCCAAACAGTCCGCCAACCCCGCCGTCGCTCATTACCGTTTCGTCGCAAGTAAGGCCATTTATGGTGTTGCCCGCGCCCTCAAATGTTCCGTAAAAGTATGCAATGGGCACCCACATATGATCGCCAAGATTTGTTATATCATTAGTCAATTTGCAATAGCAGTCAGAGCTGTCCTCTTCGTTTTTTATAATCGAATAGGACAGATACGCCAACTCGGCAGCACTTGAAATCAGGTATGGATTATTTGCCGACTGTCCGGTACCATCACCAAAGGTGTGACCGTCGGCAAAGCTTTCCGCACGGACTCCATCCGCCAGCCATGTATTGGCAAACTGATCAGCATCCTCTGCGAATACCGTGACCAACGTAATGTTCAGTGTGAGCAATACGACCATAAATATTGCCGTGATTTTTTTTACAAGCTTCATTTTATTATCTCCTCTTCTACCTTATTTATCGTTTATTGTTTAATGAAAAATTCCTTTGCTTACTGCGTTCCAGAGCTTTTAATACACGCTATAATTGAACAGGCTTTAGAATGTAGTCATCCTTGCCTGTACTTGTGAGAAACAATGAAAGCTCTTTCAGGCACCACTCCTCGTCGTCCACCAGCATAATTTTCTGCAATTTATCACCCACTCACATAAAAAAAATAAATTAATATCATTGTATAAAATGCATCTCAACGGATTCTCAACAAAAATAAAAAAAGACGGCTTTTTACCATCTTTTTATTGAAATTAATATTAAATTTTAGTATTTTCTCGCTTTTTTGCGTTTTTTAATGCTTCATATTTCCGGGTATACATTGCTCTTTCCAAAACAGACCACAGCCAGTCATCATTGAACAGGTACCCTTCTTTGTAAAGAAGCATTGCTTCTCTGAGATGCTCAATGTTTCCTGTATCATAAAAAGCCTTGTATGCAGTGTCAAACTGTCTTAAATCCCACTGGGCATCTTTTAAACAGAGTATATAGCTGTCACAGGAATACTCAATTTTAATACAGGACAATCCTGCATCCTTCAAAACCTTCCGCACGGCCCATATTGCAGTCTGGAGGTTGGCGAGTGCATGATCCGGGTCACTATCACGCCATAAATCGTCGCATATCTTATATTTATCCACCCATTGACCTTCGTTTTGCAGAAGGTAGGCAAAAAGCTCCTGTTGCTTCGGGCGTGCCCATTTTAACGGTTCGTCTCCGTTATATGCCCCGAATTTACCAAAGGATTGTATTCGCAACGTCCCATTAAGTTCAGGCTTGACTGCACCTCTTTTTTTCTCCAGCTTATCCAGTGCCATTTGGAGCCGCGCAGGATATACCGGTTTTAAAATATAGTCGATAGCATTGGCTTCAAAGGCCTCAGAGGCGTAATGGTTGTATGCTGTGACAAAAAGGATATCCAAACCGGGGACCTTGCTCAACAGCTTTTCAGCAAGCAAAAAGCCGTTCATACCTGGCATTTCTATGTCAAGAAATGCTGCATCGGGATTTGTTTGCTCCACCTTGCTAAAGGCTTCAACCGGGTCGGAATATGCTCCAACAATTTCAACTTCCGGAAATTGCGTAAGTATCTTTTTAAATTCATTGAGCAAAGGAAGCTCATCATCCACTATGATTGCTCTCATCCAGATCTCCGCCTTTCTCAGGAATTCGGATGGTTATTATTGTTCCAACGCTTTCTTCGCTTTGGATGGTAAGCCCTGATCCATAAAAGAGATGCAGTCTCCGGTTTATGTTTTTGAGACCCACCCCTTTGGTGTTCCCTTGTTCTACCATCAGGTTTTCTGCTTTTTGCTTATCCATACCTATGCCGTTGTCCTCCACCTTTATCACGACAGAGCTTTCTTCTCGATAAATTCTGAGAATTACCATCCCGCCGCCAGGTTTTTTTAGAATGCCATGGCGCACAGCGTTTTCTACGACCGGTTGGATGGTCAACATCGGAATGAAGATTGAAATATTTTCGTCAATATCATATTTTACTTGCAGCTTATCTTCGAATCTGGCTTTTTCAATTGCGATATAGGCCTTTACTGTTTCTAACTCGTCGGTCAATGTCGTCAAGCCATTATAATTTTCAAAATTGAAACTTCCTCTCAGATAAGCCGTCAAGTGATAAAGGAGTTCCTTAGCTTTAACTGGTTCATCCAAAGTGAATGCGGCAATGACACTGAGAGAATTGTAAATAAAATGAGGCTTGATCTGCGCTTGTAAAAAGCTCAACTCGGTTTTCAATAACTCCACAGACGATTCTTTTTCTTTTTCGAGCGCTTTTGTAAGCGCAGCAGAAAGCAGCTTGGATTGCTCATAATCATAAGAAAGTCTGCTGGCAATAATAAAGGCAAAAGCGAACATGAACATAAAAATTCCGATAGAAGCCATTTCACCAAAGCAATGATGAATGACATTGGCCTGATACAAAACATCATGTACTCCTGTTGCCAGTATGATGACCGCTGCAAGAAGAATAAGCCACGCCCATTTTTTCTTCTTACAAAAGGCTCTGACAACCAGATAAACAGAAAACGCTACTATTAAAATACCGATTGCTTCAATTAAGGTAACAAAAGATGTATAAACGGAAATGGGAAGAAATGCTGTAAATACGGTTGCGGAAATTCCGTATAGGAGAAAAGCTTTTTTGAATGGAAAACGTAATTTACATTCATATATACTCTCTATCATCCAATATATAACGACGGGAATCCAGTACAGGCTTGCATACGTCAAGAAAATCAACAGTTTAAAAGGCATGTCCGGGAACAGCCGGATCATAAGCATGTCCCCGTAAAGTGCCGTGCGGACAATAAAGATAATACATAAAATCATAAAATATTTGCTGGTTTTATCTTTGCGTAAAACCAAGTAGAAACTGGCATAATATAAAGCCATAATCAACAAACTGCCAATTAAAATTGCGTCCTTATACGTGATTATTCTGCCCAGCGTATCTATTTGTGCATGACTACCAAGATTAATTTCATACCAGATGCCGCCTCTTGCATAGGTGAAATTGGAAACCTGTATGATAATGTAAAATTCACTGGCAGGCGGCGTAAAATCGACCACAGACGGGCAAAAATAAGGCTTTGATGTTTCCTTGCTTGTTCCGACTGTTCCGTTTGAGGCGATTTCTATATCGTTAACATACAATCGGTAAGCGGTGGACATGCTGTCCAACCTCAAACTGAGAGCGCTTATTTCAGAAACCTTCACTTTAACCCTGTAGGTTGCATACCCAAAACCAGGCAAATTTTCGCCATCAATTTTATAACTGTTCCATGTTTTCGGAACCTCGATATATTGTGTTTCATCGATGTTCTGTGTCTGAAAATCCTGATATGTATAAAGTCGATTCCAGTAAAACTCCCATTCACCCGATAGATTTGAATGGCTGTGTTTCAAATCCTCATCCGACAGGTCAAGAACACCATTCTGCGCGACCAGGTGAACGGGCGACTGGGTTTTCCATATGATCATGGCGGCGGTAAGCAGAACACAAAGCAATACGATTATTGCAATTAATCTGATTTTAGATTGTTTTTTTATGTTCCTCACATCCCTCGCTTCAAATTGACCGATACTTTTTATAAAACGTCAGGGTAACCCCCCTGTGAAATTATTTCTCGCCGATGATCTCCATATCATCCCCAATATTGTAGCCCAACGACTTGCAGACCTTTACTATGGACAACAGTTGTGACATTTTCATTTTTGGCATGCTTGGTAACTGAAGCCGTGCTGATTCCGGCAGCCTGATTGAGGTTTTCTTCATGTCTTTATTGATCAGCAATTTCCAGAATTTTTTATAATTGAAAGCCATTTATATCACTTCGGAATATTCCTATTTCAACACAGTATAGCAAAAATCGACTGTATACGCAAGAATAAATCGCGCTACTGCAATGTTCTATTGGAAAAATCTATATAAAATGGACGGTGCCCGGACTATTTCTTGTTTTTACGGCTAAAGAACATAAGACATCTTCGAGGGTAAGTTGTTTTCTCTTGTATTAGGATAGATATCCAGTAGGTCTGTATGCCAGGATCGGAATTAGTCATGCCTATATCAATTGATCTTTAAATTTTAAAATGGATATATTCAACAGTGAGACCTTCTTAGTGTGAAGTATTTCTGTTTTCCACAAATCGAAATTATGATGTTTTGGGAATGAAAATAACATTCAAGCCGATATGTTCTATCCTACTGTTTAAACGTTGATTTTTCCATTGCGATCATCTTTTTAGGTTATAATGATTTTTCTACTGTGTCCCTTTTTTCATGCCAATTGATCTTGGGGTGATCAGGATTTTGCATTGATGAAATATGCATATAAAACAGGTATACATTGTTGTATAAGCCTTTGAAATATGGTATAATTTATTTAATAAAACCTGGTTTTATTGAGCGTTTTTAATGAAAATTGATCAATAATGAAAGGATAAAATTATTTTGAAACTTGTAAAAAAGCTTCTAAAATTTATTTGTTATATAATTTCCATTTATTTCATATTTTTAAGTTGAATCAATATTCAAATGATTCAATTTAACAATTGTAATGAATTTTTATTTTTCTTTATTCCCATTATATTCATTATCCTGGATATTACATTTTGTTGTATAAATAAGATTGAAAGATTCATTGCTATTTCCAAAATGAGCAAAAAAACGAATAGAATATCTTATAAAATCGAAACGAAAGCCGATATCATACGTTTGATAAAACGAAGCGGGAAACGTGCTTCAAATAGCAACTATGTGTTTAAATTATTTAAAGAAACAAAAAAAGAAGATGAACTATTTTTTTATATTGCTGGGAATGCGAATGTAGTAATAAAAAAACCGGACGGAGAAAAAATATTAAACAAGTCGATAGATATCTCAGAAAATATAAACAATTTCGGCAATTGGTTTTGTAAGACAAGTGTTTTTATTTCAGACAAGCGTATTGTATTTTCAAACAGACATATGTTGTTGAAAAAATCTCCAAAAAATAAAACTTTTGAATTTCCGCTACATAGTATAATCAAAACATATATTTGTGAGTATAAAAATATTTCTAGTTTTAATTCGCATCTTCCTATTCCTGATATAGAATTTGAACTCGGAATAGAATTTTCTACGGATGAATATGACATTCAATTTTCAATCATAGAAGATGTGCGTTTATTTTCTTCATTCATACCGAATGATTTTATCACAATTAGAAATTGGATATATGAAATTTTTGTTCATTTAATAAAAACCAATAAACGGACCCATTCAATTTCAACTCCGCTCAAATATGAAGAAAATAAATGAGACCATAATAATATTGAGTTGAAATTAAAATCAGCCAGTACAATCAATCTATCGCAACAAGCGTTTTCAATGAGGGAAGATCAAGCTCGTTTTTTGAAACAGAACGGAAAATGTTGTGTTACTGGAAAAAATGACGGATTTACTTCCGCCAGAAGGTGGTGCACTGGGCCTTGTCCTTAATATTAAACCTTATCATGCTTTCAAGCAGGGTATAGTCAACCGGTTTGTCCCAAGGGAAACGAACAAGCTCCTTGGTATACGCATAGCCTGATTTTATAATTTCGTCCGCCAAATGCTCCATCCCTGCCCGTTCCGGAGCTACTGCCATATGGTGTTTTG
>MKRK01000122.1:2220-4133 GCA_001896915.1 Clostridiales bacterium 43-6 | reverse complement strand
CTATTTTCGGGTCCAGACGGGCGAAGGTCTCACTCACCCTTTTCAGGACTGTCTGCATTCTTTCCCGATACTGCGGGTTTTCAATCTTATTCAGGTATTCAGTAAACACTTCCATGTTGGTTCTCTCCTTTGTGTTATTGGTATCATGTCATGTTTTACGCAGTTTATTCGATTATACTATAAAATGGTGGGACTGCATAGGCTTCTAGGGAAATAATATATCATGGCGGTGCTCGAATCATCATGTTCTCACCTCAAAATAATACTATTCTTATACATCATGTTATATACACATATCTTACACTGAAATATTGAAATAAATTTATTAATTTCTATAACATTTTATTGGATTTTATGGTATACTAATTTTGTCGGTAATTTACCGTGGATTGAAATAGTGTAAGATATGTGAAACACTGGATTATCAAAATAACAGAAAAGGAAACCGTGTGGTTTCCTTTTCTGTTATTTTTTATAAAAAAAATTATTGCTTACTCTCTTTTTTCAAAACTTTTCGTTCGTTATAATGGCCATGATGTCAAATTGTATACCCCAGTGGATAAATAAACCATTGCATGTTCAACCCGCGTAGGGTGTATCCCATATGCTAACAAGTCGAAATAAAGTATCTGTCTTTATAAATTCACCCTGATGGACCATTTAATGAATGCAATCAACTCCATAGATTATTCACAGCTGTTGTGTTTATTATAGCAGATTGTGAGAGGTGTTCAATAACGGAATGGAAGAAAAGGATTCAACCAATGGGTGAAACGGATAAGGACAGCATCAATCGGGATGCTGTCCTTGTCTTTTGTAAAAATATTCTTGACAAATAGGGAAGACTTATTATATAATTAGGTCATCCCTATTAAAAGGAGGTATCAATCTGGCAACAGGGAACAAGAGGGGGCCAAAAACCGACAATCCAAAGATGCACAGAGTAACAATTAAATTGGATCAGGAATCCAAAGATGTGTTGGACAATTACAGTCAACAAGAATCTGTGTCTGCCGGAGAGACCATACGGCGTGGATTAAAACGGTTAAAAAATGACCTCAAAAAATGAAAGGAAGCGGCTCTTCTGATATGCTCCCTTTATGGTAGACAGATGAAATAAAAAATCATCTATCATAAAGGGGGCATATCATCCTCACAAAAGATAGCAGCCACTTCCCAATACGGCAACCGCATGCAATTCAGATGTAAAAATCAAGAAGCTATTTGATCTTCATCGAAATATCAAATGCCTTGACAGAATGGGTGAGGGCGCCGATGGAAATGATGTCAATCCCGGTTTCGGCTACGGATTGGATGGTTTCCTTTGTAATGTTGCCGGAAGCCTCAAGAACCGCTTTGCCATCGACGATTTCAACGGCTTGTTTCATGGTTTCGTTGTTCATATTATCAAGCATGATGATATCGGCATTTACAGACAGAGCTTCTTTTACTTCCTCCAGCGTTCGGGTTTCCACCTCGATTTTTACCGTGTGTCCCAGCTTTTCCCGCAGCATTCTGACAGCACTGGAAATGCCCCCGCCTGCATCAATGTGGTTGTCTTTTAACATGGCGCAGTCGGATAAATTATAACGATGGTTTCTGCCGCCGCCGACGGTGACAGCGTATTTTTGCAGGGCTCGCAGACCCGGCAAGGTTTTTCTTGTGTCGGTGATCTGGGCTTTGGTGTCTTTGACCAGCTTTACCGCTTCATTGGTGGCGGTGGCAATGCCGGACATATGCTGCAAGATATTCAAAGAGGTACGCTCGCCCTTTAACAGCGCGGCGGTGTGCCCTGTGACCTCTGCGATGATGTCGCCACAGGCAAGCTCGTCCCCGTCTTTTTTATACACACCTGCGGTAAAGTCATGGTCCAACAGCTCAAATACACGCATGGCAGGCTCAATGCCGCAGAG
>MKRK01000122.1:0-2197 GCA_001896915.1 Clostridiales bacterium 43-6 | reverse complement strand
TGGTGTCAAGATAATTGATGTCCTCCGTGAGAGCGGTTTTGATGACATTGTCAATATAAAATAAGGGCAGTTTCATAATAATCGTGTCCTTTCGGTTTGTTATGTCCTTGCGGCTTCTTTTAAAATCAGATATGCCACGGTGCAAAGGCTTTTGGCTTCACAGTAATCCGGGGTTTTGCGGTACATTCTGCTGTCCAGCCGCTGCAAAATCTGTTCAATGGTGCGAAGGCCTTTTTCGGCGGCGCCGGCGTCGGGCAGAACAAAATGGGCTTTTTGCATGATTTCCCGGATTTGGGTGCGCAGTCCGTCCGGGAGGGGTGCGGTGCCGTTTGCGGGGGTGTAAAGCGGGGAATTGACCTTTGGCTCACCGGCGACCATGCGGCTTACGATATCGGCGGCGGCACGGCGGGAAAAGACCAAGGCTTCCAAAAGGGAATTGGACGCCAGACGATTGATGCCGTGAACACCCGTATGAGAGCATTCGCCCACAGCATAAAGCCTGTCCACCGAGGTTTTGGCCTGCAAATCGACGTCGATACCACCCATTAAATAATGCTGGCAGGGGAAAATGGGGATTTTGTCCTTGGTGATATCCACACCTTCATAGAGACAGCGTTTGTAAATCATGGGGAACCGGTTTTTCACATAGTCGCTGTCCCGATGGGTAATATCAAGATAAAATTTGTCGCTTCCGGTGCGCCGGTATTCCATCATGATGGAATGGGAAACCACGTCCCGGGGGGCAAGTTCTTTCCGTTCGTCGTAACGGTGCATAAACCGCTCTTTGTAGCAGTTCAGCAGATAAGCACCCTCGCCCCGAACGGCTTCGCTGATCAAAAACCGCTCTCTCCCTTCCATGGAGGCAAAGGCGGTGGGATGGAACTGGATATAATCCAGATGGGCAATTTTTGCTCCCAGCTCGTAGGCAAGACGGATGCCGTCACCGGTTGCGATGGCGGAATTTGTGGTGTATTTATAAACCCGTCCGATGCCGCCGGTGGCAAGCACCACATAAGAGGCGGTGGTGACAAATAGGGTATCCTCAACAATCAGCTCGGCAAAAAAGCCGCTGGCGGTTTTCGACAGCTCTGTCAAAAAGGTTTTTTCCATGATGGTGACATTCCTGCGTTTTTTCACTTCTTCAATCAGGGCACGCACCATTTCTTCCCCTGTGGAATCCTTATGGTGGACAATGCGCCGACGGCTGTGACCGCCCTCCAGCGTCAGCTGGTAGCCGCCGGTTTCGGCTTTGTCAAAATCGGCACCGAGTTCGATGACCCGCATGACGTCCGCCGGTCCTTCCTCAACCAAGACCTTAACGGCTTCTTCGTTGTTTTTGTGACCGCCGGAAATCATGGTATCGTTGATATGATAGGAGAAATTATCGTTTTCTCTGTCTAAAACCGCGGCAACGCCGCCCTGTGCCAAATTGCTGTTGGAAAGGGTCAGTTCTTTTTTACATAACAACAGCACATTTACACCGGCGGGTAAATTCAAAGCGGTATATAAGCCCGAAACGCCGCTGCCGGCGATAATCACATCATACCTGTCTTCCAAAATCAACACCAAGTTTCCGATGCGATATTTCCAAAACACTTTTCAAAATGATAAAAGGATATAAAACCGCATCATATAATACAATTATTTTATCATATTCTCTTTTAAAATAACAGTATTTTTCACAAAATTGTTGTAGTGGTGTTAAGAAAAGGTTACAATATATAAAAAGGCAAATATTTGTGGAGTAAGTTTGTAAAATTTACGTTGCAAATTTCTGATATCGAAAGGATGAGCCTGTTTTAATGGAACAATTTGAAAATGAAATCATGCCGGAAAGAACCGTTTTGGTCAGTGTGGACACCGGAGAACCGGATGCGGAAGCATCTTTGCTTGAGCTCAGCGAGCTTGCCGCCACCGCCGGAGCAGAGGTGATCGGCACCGTGACGCAGAAAAGGGACAAGCCCAATGCTGCCACCTGTGTTGGTTCCGGACGGCTTTTGGAGATCAAGGAATTTTGTGAAAACAATGAAATTACCCTGATCGTTTTTGATTGTGAGCTGACTCCGTCCCAGCTTCGCAACATCGAAAAGGAAACGGATATCAGAACCATTGACCGCACCTTGCTGATTTTAGATATTTTTGCAGCCCGTGCCCGTTCCAGAGAGGGTATTCTGCAGGTGGAGCTGGCGCAGCTGAA
>MKRK01000121.1:8053-14658 GCA_001896915.1 Clostridiales bacterium 43-6 | reverse complement strand
TGACTACGATAAATCGGGCGCAGCAAGACCTTATAGACCGTTTATTTTAGCACTTGAAGAAGGTCTTGAGCTAAGCAGAAAACTATCATCAGCACAGCTAAAAGACTCGATTATAGAGGATTTAACAAAATCAAAAACGCTCAAGAGTCTTGCAAATCTGCTAACCATTGGGCGCCAATATGAGTATTGCGAAAAAATTAATGCTTACGAAAATCAGATACTTGTCCAAATTGAGAAGGAAAGTCGGAAGTTAACCCCTATAATTATTGTTAAGAACTACGATCTGTTCGATTCTTCGAGTCAAGCTCTATTAATCTCAATGTTATCAGGTGAGTTGAATATATACTATCCACAAATGGAACACGCTCGGTTTCTTTTTTTGCGCGAAGAGATTGATCTGCCATATTACGCATCAATTGAATCATTATCTCATGTAGCCATGACTCTAAACGAACCTCATTATGACAATATTGATGAAATACTCACTGCGTTTAGTCTAGACGTGCTATTGTCATCTGCTGAGAAAAAAATGATTTATGAGTTGAGTGGTGGTTTATTATCAAGAATTCAAGTACTAGTGTCATATTTAAATAATCAAGGCGAATTCAATGTGGGTTCCAGCGATTTCGAAGAGTCTGTTAGATCAAGCATTGAGCTGCGACTTCGTTCACTAAAAAAAACAGGAAGCATGATTAGCGACACTTTAGGTCTTGCTGCGTTGATCGGAGAAGATTTCCCTTATTATCTTGTCGAATATGTGTCATCCTATAGTTCTAACGATGTTTCAATTGCGATGAAAACAAGTGAAAAAGAGTATTTCATACGTCATTCTAGTGAGCAGTATTCTTTTTCATATCCGACCGTAAGGCAGTGCTTTATAAACCGTTTTTCGACTAATGCAAATAAGGCATATCGTATGTTATCAGCGGCAATTCGATACTTTAGTCCTGGCGACTTTTATATGCAAGCTTATTATCTTGATCTGGCGACTTCATATAAAGAAGCATGTTACAGCTATATACTCGCATATTCTCAGTTGAAGCAAAAAGGCATGTCTATATCAAGTGTATTACGGGATCGAATTATCAAATTATCAAGTGAAATTGAAGGATTCACATTTTTTCAATCATTGATGGATTATTTCCTTTTTATAGATCAGATGGATTATATTAAAGCAGTCAATATTCTCGAAAGTGATAATAGTGTTTTACCATCAGCTCTCCTAATAAAAAAGTCTTACCTAGTGATTCTTGCTCGGCATAGACTAGGCATCTCAAGAGTTGAAATGTTTGACATATTATGTGAGCTTGAGCACATTACACAAATTGCGAAGAAAACAGATCTTGAATTATGGATTGAATGCGCAAACTTATTAATTTCTCTAAAGGTCAACTTCTCAGGCGACATTGTTGCAGCTAAGAGCATCCAACGTGATCTTGCGTTTTACTACTCTGAACGGAGTGGCTTTGACAATAGCGCTCGTAAAGGACAATTTGTTTTGTATCGAAAGTGGGCCGCTTTTTTCTCGGTGGATTCTGCTTACACAAAAACGAAAGCGAGTATGGAATTTTTTAAGAACACGGTATATGACGATCAATATCTAATGGCACTAAATAATCATTGTGCTAATTGCATCGTTCTCGGAGAATATATCGAAGCAATTGATACGATAACCATAGCAATCAACATCTTGAATGAGTTGCCCAGTATAAGAGTCAACAGATATTATATTTTGTGCAATTACTTTCTTGCCAACGTGTGTGCAGATAAGCTGACAGCGGATACCGTTTGCTCACTCTGGAATCAATATGTCATGCAAATGGAACCGTGCGAAACAAAAATCATACCACTGATAAACAATGCTATATATTATGCTATGACGGGTCAATACGATAAAGCATCAGAGTTACTTGACGACGCAGAGTTTCTAAATGGTGAGATTGAAGATGATTACTATACCTACTATATTCATGCTAACCGTGCAGCAATCAAATATCTTAGTGGATACCCGGAGGAGGGAGCGGATGAGCTCAAAAAATACTGCTTCACAGCTCCCAAATTGATGAAGGCATCTGAGTGCGTTGCTTTGAGAGAACGTACAGAAAAATGGATAAGCATCATGAAAGCAACGCCAAATATCCCGGCAAATGAATTTGCAAATTATCTATCTATCAAGCACAGGGGAAATAAGCAATTTCTTTTTAGGGGGTTTTTAGCATCAGATATCCAATTTTGGTCCGAGTCGTAGATCTTCTTCATTGATAAATAGTCGCGAATACAATGTGCGGAAGCCGATTTTTTCATATTGAACCTCTGCTGGGATACTGTACCAACATTCACATTCAATCCTATGATTTGCGTACATGAGAAATAGTTGACGCAACAACCAATAAGCAATCCCTTTGTTTTGAAACTCATCACATATGT
This sequence comes from Clostridiales bacterium 43-6, assembly GCA_001896915.1. Taxonomy (GTDB): domain Bacteria; phylum Bacillota; class Clostridia; order Oscillospirales; family Acutalibacteraceae; genus MKRK01. The sequence continues at coordinate 12,231 of MKRK01000121.1, read as the reverse complement.
AGAGAGAATGCACGAAGACTATGTTCGCATCGTCCAGTGCAGATTTGGTTATCTGGTATTGCACCATGCCAACGGGGATATTATCTAGTTTTACTAGAAAGTTTTCTCTTCCGATCATAGAATTTCTTGCACTAAGTAGATCGTAATCACGAATTTCTGAATCATCAATTCCGCAAGCCAAAGCATAACTATAATGATATTGAATTAGTTGCACCTTTGCTCTAAGAAACATCTCTTCTTCAGTTTTACTTAATAAGGGAGAAAGTACAATCATTTATTATACCAAACCGAGAAAATTAGCGCTTGCAACGATGCTTCTAGGAATGAAATCAACATCAAACCCCATCTGCTTTATAGCAAAGTGCACGGAACTATGGGTAACGAAATGCGGGTTCGCTGATACATCCGTTATATAAGGTTCTCCGTTTTCTGAAACGCGAAAATCAACCCTACATAAGCCATTCAACCCTAGAATTCGTACAGCGTGAGCGGCATCACGCGCAATTCGTGTATCTGTTTGTGTGTTGCTTGAGAAATCGTAAAAACGGTATTTATCAAAATAAACTTTTTCATAGGTGAGAATGTTATTGCCCATCGCTTGATTCTCATTATCCAAAGAAATACCTATTGGCAATAAAGGAATAGGGTATCCCCTAAAACACAAGAACGGATATTCAACTTCATATCCAGTAATAAACTCCTGCACCAAAATTGGTTGCTTCAGTTCTTTATGTTTCTTGAAAATTTCTTCGTCTGATTTGGCTGTGTAAAAAAAGACCGAATGATCGTCAATCCCGATACTCGCTGATTCGTAAATCGGCTTTACGATTACCTTTTTGTTTATTTCCGGAGGGCCTTCCAACCAACCGTTTTCATCGTATAGCCAAGATAATGGAACCTGATGACCCGCAAAGGAAAGCAGCTTGTTAACATGATACTTATGCCTGCAAAGGCTTACGACATAAGCATTAGAGCCTGTATAAGGTATTCTTTTCATGTTGCAAAATGCGGGTACAAGAGATTTCCTCCCAGGACCTATCCCACTTTGTGCAGAATTATAAACTAATACTTTCTTAAGTGACTTGGTGTTATGAATTACATAATCTAGAAAATCTGTCTCGTTTTGAAATATCTCGATAGGAGTATGCAGTAGTCCTAATAGAGTAATTACTTCATCAAATTCACTGTCTGATAAAAATTCTGTTGATATGTCAAACCCACTATAGTTGAACGAAGAAGTGGATTGATGCTCATTCTTCTTATTGCATACAACAAAAAGCTGATCAAAAAATGCAGTTGTATTAAACCGAGCTATGTCGTCAAGACTTGCAAAGTTGTTGACCATTGTAAACCTCGGATAATTGAATATTATCTATATACTATATCAAAAAATTAACCGAAACAATATGTTTTATACTGCTATTTCTGTTTATCTTACTCTGACAGCTCCTCAGTGTACTAAGCACTTACATCACGCTATTCGTTTTAAAGATAAAATGCTGCTGACGTTAATATTGAAGTTTTATTGGAAGAAACGCGGTAACTATATCGATAGTTGAGTAAGTATGACTAAAAAGAGAAATGTGTTCAAGAGGCTCCGGAGCGCGTATGAAACGACATTTTCAATTCTCTCAAAAAGATGTCCCATTATGCGCCTTTTTTGCGTTTTATTATTAGTACACAAAATCACGCAAGGAGGCTACCATGAAAAGAAAACTCATTTCGTTGTTACTCGTCATGTTGCTCTTCATATCCATCATCCCCGTTACTCAGGCATTAGCAGATGGCGCATCAACTCGCGCTGCAATGACCGTACGCGCAAGTATTAGTAGTTCTGGCCGGATAACCGGCACTGGTACTAGTGCTAATGAAAGCAAAACAGTGACGGTTACACTCTATCGTCAGTCTGGCAGCTCTTGGATATATGTTACATCCGCAACAAAAACACAAACTGCTGCTACTGTAACAGCAACAACAACCGGAACACTACTTGATGGCGCATATTACAAAGCAGTAGCAACTTGTAAGAATGATTCTATGTCGTCGCCTATTACGCACACTACATATTACGCAAACTGAAGAAAATGTAAAAACCGCCTGTTTAGGCTTAGACAGGCGGTTTTTCGTTACTCCAAGTTAAAGAATCCAATATCTCATACATCACATCTTTAGTCGGCACATCATTTGCAAAAACACTAAATACCAATTCGTTGCATATCATCGCAGCTGCAAATGATTGATCTTCCTTCAGATAACTTCCTTCTAAGGTATTACCGTTTGGTAGGGAATATGAGAAGTATTCGCCTTCCACCCCTAGTACAATATCTAGTTGATCTTCCGCCGGCCACTGTTCGCTAAGAACTATATCACTAGCTCCTCTATAATATTCAATTGTAAATCCGGGGTTTCGGTAGGAATAAGTTATGAGCAGCACTTCTACCAGCTCAAACTCTTCCCCATGAAGATACAAAAAAGGTTCATTCACATAATTTGATATTTCGCCCAAAGATTTTAAATTGTACTCCATTTCCTCTGGTACACCGGGACTCGCTTCCGGAATTTCATGAATAGAATATCTGCTCGTACCCACGGGATGAATGTAAAGCACATTGTCAAAGAACTCCGTTATCGTTGCGATCGCTTCTTCAGCAAGCGCGCGCCCCTTTGGTGTGAGACCAAAGAAAGCTGCGATCAGTAAGATGCCAGCAGTAATCGCAATCAGCTTACGCCGCTTAGCAAAAACTATACTCTTCATTTTGCGCTCTTCGCGTACAAAGCGAAACCCCGTAAGTGCTGCCCATTCTTCAAGCGTCTTCCCTGCTTTGATACGAGCATTCTCCATAATAGAAGATGTGCTTGGATAGCCCCCCTGCGCCAACACAAGGCGATGCACTTTAAAGTCGCTCAGGAACCGATCCGATTCCAGCAACCATGGTTTCCGTTTGATTTTATTTTTCAGCAACAGCCACTTTAACATATTCTCACCTACGACTAAAGAACGTCAATTGCAGCAAAAATGGGACATTGGATATAAAAATTAATGTCCAGATCACTTCATCGATTTTGACTGAGGCTGATAATCGCGTTTTAATCCGATAAATCCGTTTCCGAAGTGCCACATAATCCATATTATATAGCTTTGCTAGATCGACAATAGAAATATCGTCAATAACATGCCGAATAAATATCTCTTGCAATTCCTCCGGCTGATTTTTTAATTTCGATTTGATCATAGACTGTAGTTCGATATCGCGCTGCGAACGATCTTGTTGGTGCGCTTCGCCCATATACGACTCTTTTATGTCGTCAATATCGACAGCGTGTTTTAATACGCTATCAACATTTGGTTTGTATTTATCTTTCGCCAGCGAATGGGCGATTCGCAACATATAGACAAGGCAGGCGGCTTCATTCTCAAATGCCGGCGAACGCTCCAGCAACTTCAGGATGACATCTTCCACCACATCCGTGGCTTCATACCTGTTTCCATTTAAGTAACTGAGTGCGGCTCTAAATAAGCGCCGCTGAAACTTTAGATAACACTCGGATAATTCTATACTTGTTTCGATCATTTCCGCTCCGGTTCCATTCTTCCCCGCATCCATCCAACTGGTTAAGGTCAAATGCGCATTTTCGGTTTAATAAACAAAAATTTGAATATCTCACCTAACATCAAAATGCCATCCACCGTCACATGTTCTCAATCGTACACATCTTTAGGCAACATTCGACAGGCATCATCGAGGACACAGACATCTTAGTTTCCTTGAAGTTATGCAGCTCTGTTCCGGCTCCCTTTGTTCCTACCCGAGCCTTCTGAGAAGTTGCACTCACTTCTGATTCTTGTCCTTGGAACAGGTTAATACAGTTCAGTCAAATCTTCCGATTCGAAGTATGGCATTGCGTGCCAGTCATGCCAACTCAAGCAGCATATGGCTTCGACACCAATATTCAACAGTTCAGTACTTCTTCTTTACTCAGCCAATCTTAATTAAACACATGCAAGTTCATACGTCTTAACTCAAATTATAGTGTGTTCATTGTCACTATAGCAATACTGGTGTCTGTAAAGTTACGAATAATTAAAGTTCTTGTCCCATAAAGTGCAAAATCCGCGTTTATTAGATGTAAGGGTTCTGTATGCAATGTTTGCTCTTACAGAATGCAACAGACAAGGA
>MKRK01000121.1:4369-8001 GCA_001896915.1 Clostridiales bacterium 43-6 | reverse complement strand
ATGATGGCGTTTGCAGGACTTCGATTATAAACCGCATTTAATAAAGGTAGTATGACTACATGTTAATCAATTAGTTATGAAGGGAGCTACTATTATGAGAAAGCGATTTGGAGCCGTTGCTCTTATCTTGATCCTAATGCTGTTGTTTACAACGACAGCGCTTGCTGAAACCGAACCAATCTATGGAGCAGGAACTTGCCATACCGGGTTCACAACTTCGCGCTATGTCGATCGGAGTGGGAGTTGGAACAGCACTATTGCTGTGTACAATTACTATGTTACCTGGGACGACACCTGGGAATATGACTTCTATCAACTTACGTACGCGAAAAACGGCAGTACACAACTATCCGACTCATCTGTTGTTTACACAGGATATTCCAATCAGAATGGTGGAGCACCAGTTTACAGCAATGCCTCAACGAACCGGAGTGTGTATAATCCTCTCGATTCATATTTAACACTCTATAGTAACAGTGCATCCTATAGCAAAATCTATCTGCGTATCGACAAACCGAACGATACGAATTATTTGAATGGGTCTTCTATCTATAATATGAAGACCTGGGGTTGGTTTACCAAATAAGTAATAGAAGAGGACGGATCATGTCAAATAAAGTTTGTGATGTGATCCGTCCTAACTACAGGAGGAACTATGTTAAAAAAAACTTTCGTTTCTGGGATTCTAGGCTTCACAGTTTTATCATCCCTTCTCCTTGCAGCATGCCAGGCTACTCCAATTGAGGAACCTGTTATAGGCAAAGAAGATGGCGTGTATGAAATGAAACTCGAGCAGGCTCGCACAGAAGAGCAAACACAAGCGCAAGACTCTGTTGATTCAGCAACTCCAGTTCCAAGTATTTATATAGACGAGAAACACTGGACGGAGGATATTGCTCTGAAAAATTTTACCTTCCATATCGATTTGGATGTTGAAGCACCTACTTCTGGCGCTTTCCCTGTATATAGCGTTACCGCTGCCGATTTTGAAGATAAAGACGAGCGACTGACCCGCATTTTCGACTACTTTCTGAAAGATGTTGTGGCAATGCGTCAAGGGGCGCCTACGAGAGAAGACTATAACAAAGAGATCGAAATGCTGCTGCGTGGAGTTTTTGACGACGAAAGCGGAACGTATATTGCTCCCAATCAAGAGGAGATACAAGGCGAGATAGACGACTTACTGAATGCTGCAGCATCTGCCCCAGCGGAAGATGAATTCTCTCCCGCGCAAAGTTGGTCCAATATTCGCATTCCGTCCAGTCTAGCTTATCGTTTGGATAATCAGGAAGTGTGGGATATCCAGATGGAATCAACTTTCCTTCGTGTATCTAAACTACCAATCGGTGTCATACAGCCGGAGCGCTGGGCTCTTGCAGGTACGGCTCTTCCGAATGAACCAGCAGGGACTCAGTTTCACAACATCAAAATATCACAGCAGGATGCTGAAGCCCTTGTCGCCGATTTCGGAGCAACTATCATGAAGGGGTTCATCATCTCTTCTATAGAAAAGGGCAGGGTTGTTGATAGTTTATCTTGTGAAACATTGACCGAGGGCTGGAGCGTTGAATGTGTCAGGAGTTGTGGTGACTGCCTTCCCTTTTCTTATCAACGTTATAAAGATGGAAATACCCTGCGCTTTACTGACGCGGCATATGCGTCATCCCTTCCATTGGAAACAGTTAGTGTGTTTGTTGACGAGACAGGAATTCGCAGTTTCACTTGGATGAATCCCCTTAAGATTGAAGAACAGGCTACCTCTACAATTGAGTTGTTGCCATTTGATAGAGCACAAGAAATCATCCGGCAGGCCATCAAGAACTCGCTCAGCTGGTCTGGGGATAATGAGCACGGCAGCGGTTTAGGGAATGGAAAGGTAACAAGGGTTATACTCTCATCCTGCTATATTCCGCAAAAGGACTCGCCGGATCACTTTTACCTTACTCCTACGTGGTTTGTGCTACTCGGATTTGACAAGTTCCTGTCCCAAGGTGTGCCGGAACAGGCTATTGCCATTAACGCAGTAGATGGCAGCCGGATTGAAATCAAATCTTAAGATGAAGCTTAATTGCGGTGCTAAATCCGCTCAGTCAGCTATAAAAAATACGAACCACCCATTGATGGCATTGCAATGGATTGCTGGGTCGCATAGTAAGTATTATATATAAAAGTCCTTGTAAACAATGAGCCGGACAGCCCCCATCACAATGTGATAGCGTTCACAAGGACAGCGCTATTATAGCTTAGCGTACAAGCAAACGCAATAAAAAGATGCTTATTTGCCCGAACTCCACTCCGACCTCAACCGAGCGCTATCTAAAGCATTCGTGCTAAGTATTCTTGGCGCGATGCTTTGGGTGCTGTTTGGCGCGTTCTCCGACAAAAAAGAGAATTCTCCTAAATTCATGTCCCATTTCTCGCGAGAAAAGAGTTTTATAAGTGAGTACAAAAACACAGCTACAGCAAAGACCTCAAAAAAATTCATTGTGCTTGTCATATATGACAGTTCGAAACGTCTTATAAACGACAGGGTGCGATTTGAACCAAATTCAAATAGGTCGTGCACTAGAATTGTAAGATTAACCAAGTTTTGCTGCGCTTAATGAGCGTAATGAGAGCAAGTAAGATACAAGGAGGCATGTGTTTGATTGTTCCAAAGAAAAAGTCCTTGTAAACATGGAGCCAGCCACTCCATCACTATAGAGCGATGCGATTCACAGTGATTATGTAAAAGCGTCGCGTTATACCTGAACGACTCAACGACGAAAGGAGCTCCACGTGAAAAAAACCATCGCGACTGTTCTAGTATGTGCAATCATGTTGGGACTGATTGCTAATGCAAATGCGTTGGCATTAACTGGTTACTCTACCAGCACAACTTCAATTTATACTACAATGAGAACAAAAGCATACTTTAATGTTGCTAGCTCTACGATTACTACTTCTGGGAGCGCAACTAAACTAACGCTTCGCGCCTATACGTTCGGCGGATCAAAAAACAGTGATGCACGAACATATAAAAGCGGGGAAGCAACTGGGGGCCGATATTACTGGGACGCATCTGTAAGTTCAATTGATATGAGAGGGAACATAGACGCTTCCGGGTGGGTAAAGGTTGATGGGACTTGGGTGTTTTAAGCAAATATCAGTCTCCGGCATAAACGCCGGAGGCTGTTATATCAAAGTTGATTATGCGGCAAGGTTGATTTTGATCTTCACTATTGTAATAGTGTGTTGCTTTTGTAAAGGATGCAGCATGCCTTTACAAACAACCACTTTAACCAAAACTGAGTTAAAAGCAAAAGATTCCTCAAATACCAAACTTCAAGTGAATTATGAAGCACCCGAGCACATAGCAAGTAAAGCTAGATATAAAGGGCTTAATCTAATTTTTGATGCTGATATAATGATTCCGTTTCAGGATTCATTTTGCATCGTACAAGTAGCAAGAATGATTTATTCAAATGATGATTATCAGGCGGTCATGAATTATTTTTGCCCTAAGGCAAAATGGATAAACGAACCACAACTGACAAAGTCTCAAATAGAAGAGTTAATATCGAAAATAAAGGAAGAATCGGTTGCAAACCACTTGCAACTACAGCAACATATTGATTATCTCTATTCATTAT
>MKRK01000121.1:767-4245 GCA_001896915.1 Clostridiales bacterium 43-6 | reverse complement strand
CCATAGTTATGCGTGAAGAGTATTTGGAGGCAAATGATCCCTTAGCATCCAACTTCGCAAAAAGTGTTAACATTTCTAGTGACGCCGCGTTGAAAATAGCCGAAGAAACCCTTTCCGATTTAGGCGTTGATGAAAACATTGAGTTGCGGTATTTGAATAAAGCAATTGCGTTCTCCGGCACGGAGTCTTTTGTAATTGGATGGGATTTTGTTTTTACAAGAAGTAATAATGGCCTTCAAACACCATATGTAGACTACTTCGATCTATGGAGCAATAGTGCTGCACCTACAAGTTTTGCACCGTGGGATTCGGAGTGCTACTTTGTGTTTGTTGATGAAGATGGTGTTTATCGTTTATACGTTCGAGGCGCAGGACAACAAATTACTTGTGAGGATAATGATGTAAAATTGCTTCCTTTTGACGAGTTAATTGAAAGAATCAAAACGCAATTGGTTAAACAACATTCACTTCCTGACGGAGAGAAGCAGGTTGCATTGGTCAAACAAATTAATCTTTGCAGCACGCTAGTTAATATAGTCGACAATAAAAAAATCGGAAGAAGTATACCGAGTTGGGAGGTCATATATTATTTGGGTGACGGATCGTCCTTTGATGCAAGCGAGGCATATGAATTAACAACATTTTTTAGTGCTATTGACGGTAGTTATATTGAGCCAAGAATTGGTGAAGAAGTGATAAGCCGAATTTATAATTAACTTCTTAGCGCAATTTGAAAGGGGATCATATTTACAAAGAACACATCTATAGCGTTTCTAGCCAAAGTTGGTATTCATTATGCCGCAGTATAAATATCGTAGGAGTTCTTTTATCGTGGTGATATCGAAAATAAACGAGGTGAATTGGAATGAGAAAAACAATTTGCGCATTAATGGCTACACTGTTCGTGACGGTTTCATTGGGTGCCTGCCAAAAGACCCCGGAGAGTCCGATCGTCGTGGGCAAGGATACAAATGCACTGATTAAAAAAGCGCAAGCAGAAGAATCTCAACAGGTAACGGACACCTCCGTGAATGTTGACTTGTATTCCCGTTTACATGCGCCAAAGACATATGCCGTTGATCTTGCAAGTAAAGGTGGAAAGCTTTCGGTTCATGTGGACGCGATGGTGGAATTGCCAGATAGAGAAATCCCGATCTATCGCGTGCAAACGGCCGAGTTTTCAACTGAACAGACCAAATTATTCGCGGCGGTTTTGCTGGGCAGCGACGCGCATTATGTGGATATGGAAGGCGCCAATAACAAAACAAAAGAAATGTATCAGAGAGAAATTAACAAGCTGCGCGCTGCACTGGACGACTGGGGGAATACTGGAACATACCTGTACGATATGGTTTATAACACAAGGGAAGAAGCAGAGCATGCCCTTTCGGAAATGATTGTCCTATGTGCCAATGCGCCTGGATCACTTCCCGTAGTTACGCCCGATTTTAGTTGGCGAACACCAAATGTATCAAATGAAAATGGTCCAATCGAAACGACGGACAGATATCTTATGCTATTCGCAATGCCGGATCAAGCAACGGTTTCTCGATTGGACATCGAAAACAGCCGTGATACGTCGGGGACAGCAAGCGTGAGATATTGGCGCAACTCGGACATGATGTTCGGTGAGATTTCCAGCGAGAAAGCAGACGTATCAGATGTGTTATCAATTTCTGAAGAGGATGCTTTAGTAATTGCCCAAAGCGTCGTTATGAAACTGCAATTTGCAGACTTTGTATGCTCATCTAAACATGGAACCAGCTACAAACAGGACGTTCTGGGAACGACAACAAAGGCGGTGTATGATTTTGTGTTCACCCGACGATTGTCCGGAGTAACCGAAACATATACTATAGCTGACGCGTCTGGTATGGATGGCTATTCCAAACCTTGGCAGTACGAAAAAGTGCATATTATGGTCGACGACGATGGCGTATTTTATGCAGAATTTAACGGACCAACCACAATAAAGGAAAAAATCGTGAATGCATCAACGTTATTGTCGTTTGATGAGATAAAAAGCATTTTCGAAAGAATGGCAGTGATTGTTGATAATTCCATCGATTCAGCTGGCGTCGACGGTGCCAGCGAGCGACGTGTGATTACAACAGTTCGGCTGGGGCTTATGTGTATTCGCGAACAAGATTCAGATACAGGGCTTCTTATTCCGGTGTGGGATTTTCTTGGTTATGTGGAACGGACAAGTCCCAGCGAGGGAACGCTCAGCTTTTATACGAATGAGCTCGAATCTTTCCTAACCATTAATGCAGTAGACGGTAGTATCATTGACCGGTCGAATGGATATTGAAAGATTGACAAATTATAATAAAAGTATATCTTGGCGCATGCACCTGTTTTGGAGCGTATTTGAAGTATCAAACACTCCATAAAGACGTGTTTCTACAAACTAAGTAGGAAGTATGGAGAATCGCATTTTACTTGCGAAAGGCGATGTTGATATTTTGGTTATCATCGTCGTGAATCTTCAATACTCTGGATATTGTTTTTCGCCATCGACGATAGAAAAAACGGTGCAATTCTTTTCAATAGATTATCGTATTTTGACAGATTTGAATATTCAAAAGATTTCGTTTTTCCTTAGTTGAATGCTAAATACAAAACCGAAATTTGAACCAAATTAAATTCAGAAGTTCCAAAAGGAAAACAAAAAGAATGGAGATGGAACATGAGAAAACTGATAACTTTTATGGCTATTTTTGTGATTGTTTTTTCATGCGCAGCATGCAAACCCACTCCTGAAACAGCGAGCATTGTCGAAAAAAACACACAACATATGCTTACGCAAGCGCAGGTCAACGAGACCCCTGACATTAGTACTAGTACAGAAGTTGATTTGCATACTGAGCTTGGAGCACCAGAACTATACTCTTTGGATTTGACCAGTAGCAAAGGGAGTCTCACCGTTCATATCGATGCAAAAGTAGATTTGCCATCCAATACTATACCGATTATTCGTGTACAACCATCAAATTTTAGCATGGAGCAAGTGAAGCTTTATGTAGATACCCTCTTCAACAATGATGATATTATTGTTGAGAATCAGGATATACTTACGCAGGGTGCTTATAAGAGGCAGACAGATAAACTTCAAACATGCATTGGGAACTGGGATACAATTGGAGAGCATTATTATGACATGATTTATGATTCAAAAGAAATGGCGGAAAAAGCTTTAAATGAGTTGTACTTAAAAGCTTCTAACGCACCGAAGATGCTTTCCCCATATACGGTAAAATACGAGTGGAAGCACCCACAAAGCTTAACACTAAGCGGAACATCAGCTTCTGATAATACTTTTTTTGATGCCTTTGCTATGCCGGATAATGCGACATACTCAATGCTATATGCCTCGAATGATAATGATAGCGGACTATCCGAGGTGACGTTTGTGCGCGATACATTCCTTGACATCGGTGGAAGCAGCCCCTATTCAGAAGAAGCGGGTGAGCTATTA
>MKRK01000121.1:0-686 GCA_001896915.1 Clostridiales bacterium 43-6 | reverse complement strand
AAACGAATATCTGCTCAAAAGATTCACTAAACAAATACTCCTTTGGAATTTTTGATATTGCCTTTACTCGCACAATCGAAGGCGTCGCTGAAACATATACAAATGATGATGTGATTGCGGACGATAGCTACTCAAAACCATGGCGTTTTGAAAAAATCCATGTCCTTGTCGGGAATAATGGCATTCTATCTTTTAAATATCAAGCCCCCTATACAATCGTCGAAACGGTAATGAACGAAACGCGTTTATTACCCTTTTCAACAATCAGTGACATCTTCAAAAAAATGATAGTCATTGTCAGTAATCAAGTTGATAGTGGCATTTGGGGGGCATCTGCGAAACAGCAATATGTTATTACAAGTATAAAGTTAGGCCTTATGAACATGCGCGAGCAGGGGCAGTCAACCGGGTTATTAGTTCCAGTATGGGATTTCTTGGGCTATGATGTAATAACAACTTCAGACGGTTCATTTACATCTAATACGAATCAGATGCAATCATATTTAACCATAAACGTAATTGATGGCTCAATTATTAGCAGGGGTATGGGCTATTAGCGTTTTAGTCTAAATCTGTGAATATAGGAGTAAAAAGTAGATTATCATCAATCCGGTACTCGGGTACTGATGATTTGGTTAATTGCCGCAAATCGAAAGAGGTTAACCTTGCCCGAACTCCATTCCGAC
>MKRK01000120.1:9152-10394 GCA_001896915.1 Clostridiales bacterium 43-6 | reverse complement strand
ACAGCGCAAGCGGGATGGGAAAGCCTGTCCGGTAGCCGTGGATGATATCGCTGCAAAACAACAGCGGAATACCGAGCCGGTTGCGTTTCAGATATGCCTTCTGCAGCTCGATATGAACCTCCGGGTCGGAATTGGCATTGGATATGACCGAGCCCGCGTTCCAGATAAAGCCGTCCTCTGTGCTTTCGTTCTGCAGCGTGCCGGTCAGCTCCGCTTCATCTATTTTATCCTTAAAAAAACTGGGCAGAATTTGTGACATCTGTGATATCTTTTCTGCTGTCGTCATTTCAGACAGCAGCTGCTTCACTCTGTCGGTCAGAACCATACGATCACCCTTAACTAAATTATCTTTTCTATTTTATAATAAATTCATAGCGATTACAATCTAAATTTTACTGTGCTGTTTGCACAATTTTTATGATATATCCCATAATAGTATAAATATAGCAAGAAACAGATAGAATCAGCCCTTCCAACCAGATAAAATAGACACAATCGGGGGGTGATTTTGATGATTTTCCCAAATATTCGGGGACAGGGCGGCATCGTATACGAATATCATGACGGACGTCAAATCTTATCCCCGAAAAAACAGGACAGAAAGGGAAAGCCCTTTGAACCCTATGACATCCGGGTGAAACGCCAATGCGTCCGGGACTACGGATGGACAGCGGCTTTGTATATCGCACTGCTCATGGAGCGGTTCGGTTCGTCGGAAACGGGAGGGTTTTATGAATAAAAGAATAAGACCCGGTCTCTCGTTGCTTGCTTTGCCTCCTACTATCCGCAACAATACGGCTTGCCACCATACAAAACTTTGTATGGTAACAAGCCGTATTGTTTTGTTCTGTATTACTTTTTATAAATGCTTTTTGCGTTCACGTCATACAGCGCCGCCATTAACATCCGGGTGCCCATTTTAAACCCTTCGGCAAAGCTGTCGCATTCCACAAGGTATTCAAGACTTAAAATGCTCGAAATCAGTTCCTCGGCTTTCGTCTTGTTGTGCTCACCCAGTAACTGATACACCTCTTCCTCCAGCCGGCAGAATTCATGAATGTTTTCTGCATACTCTGACCCTTTTTCAAAGGTGCGGTTGGCAAAATCAATGTTGCCCTCATAGATGTTTCGGATTACATTTTCTTCCCGTTCAATTGTTTCCATAATAATGTTCCTTTCAATTCTTGAAAAATAAATTTTCAAGTGGTTTATTTTACTTTTCCGCCCGGCACTTGAAAGTCA
>MKRK01000120.1:2271-9102 GCA_001896915.1 Clostridiales bacterium 43-6 | reverse complement strand
AGAGGGAACCGCTTCCTTTTACTTTTTTTTGAGACCGTCGTGTACCATGTCAATTCCTTTGCGGACAATATCAGAGGTTGTCATGTTCATCTCTTCTTTGCACTGAGCAAGCTTTTCCTTCGTTTCATCGCTTACCAAAACAAAAATTCTGTCCTTCAAAGGCTTTTCCGCAGGTGGACGACCCATTTTTTTATGCGCCATAACACACCTCACTTTCTATGCGCATATCTATTATAATGTTATGCGCATAGAAAGTCAAGCGATAATTTGAATATTTTACAAAAAAATAAAAGCAGGGTTGAAATTTCAACCCTGCTTTTGTAATTGTTTTCTAAATAAAAATAATTATATGTTCTCATTTGCTTCAATAAACTTGGCACCTGGGAATATATTCAAAAAAGAATTTATTTCATCTTTTTCTAAAATTCTTACGCATACCAGCGATTCTTTCGCACGAGAGCAAGCAACATATATAAGCTTTTGTGAATTATTTCTTTTGTGAATTTTAGATTCCTCTATCGGTGAATACAGTAGGGAAAAATCATATTCATTCCAATAGAATTCCTCCATAACAACTATAACCGACGGTATGCTTGAACCTTTTGTTTTGTGCATAGTAATATATTCTGTATCTTCATCGAGATATTTAACATAGTTTAAAGCTTCTAAAAACTTAATATCATTTGAAAAAAGTTTTTCAATAAATTGCTCGTTTTTATAAAGCGATAAATAATAATCAAACTCTTCTTTACTGTTTATACCAATGTTACCATTAATTCTGCTAAATGTTTTTTGACCAGCAAAAAAAAGTTTTTTAAAGTCTTGATAAAAATCATCCTTGCAAAGCTTAGAGATGAATTCATTATTTCTTTTCATCACATTACTACAAGTTTCTGTCTGTTTAATTAACTTATTTGCCTTAGCAAATTTGACCGCATCCCATAAAGATAACTCTGAATTTTCAACAAGACTTTTTATGCATTCATGTAATTTCTTTTTGTCGTTTATGTTTTGAATTAAATATCCGCCTAACCGTATTTGCTTAATAAGTGAATTATATTGTTTCTTATTATAGGATTGACAAATGTCACAAACAGCTAATACCTGAATTGATCTTAAGTAGGTCTCTATTCTATCACTGACATCGATATATCTATCATCAAATACCTTGTATAAATTCTTGAAGCCGTTTTTTTCTGAGATTGATTTGTTTGTTAACATTAATATTTTTGCGTTTTCGCACTGCTTTTTTGCCTCTGCTATCAGTGCATCAATCTGAGATTGATATTTGATTTTTTCTTCCCAGGGACTATTGGCATTAGGTTTGTTTTCGTAAACAGTATACAGGACTTTTACTGTTCCGTGCCTGTCAACTTCTGTTTCGAATTGTAAATTATTTAGTCTTTTAAAGACTACCTTTTGATTTATATCATCAAGTCGTAAATGATTTATTATATCTAATACTTCATATGAACATCTATAATTGTCTGGCTTTGGAATGTTGCGCAAAGAAGAATTTTTGATGAAATTTTCAACATCACCAATTCCGTCATTATATATTGCCTGCATACTATCGCCAAATAAGCCTACTGTTAAATTATAATTAGTTGAAATACTTATCAAATCCTTGATTATATCTTCGTTTGTGTCTTGATATTCATCAATAAAAATATAATCATACTTATCGGTAACCATTTTACTTAGCACCGGATACTTTTCAAATAGCAAATGAAAAACGCTTAATAATCCGTCATGACCATAGCTTAAGTCATTAAAGCTGTTAAACTTGGTTTCATTATAGTAAATTTTCGAGTAATCTTTTGAGTCTATTGCATTAACAATCTCAGCGTTTAAATCTCTAATTTTTTTGTTTAAAGATTGATTGTATAGATCCGGATCTTTATCGTACTCCCTTTTTCCCGTTACCTTAGCACTATTTTCTTTTTTAATATCAAAAAGCTTGTCTGCGTGTTTTTGATAAATTTTTTTATATTTTTCATGTTCGGCCTTTTTGTAATCAGCATCAGTGATTTCTTCACATTTTTCTTCGCGAAGCATTTCCGGAATTATAAATATTTTAAATATAACACTTTTAATATTCTTTTTATAATCTTTTATTAAGCTATGTAAAAAAGAGTGAATAGTACTTACGGTAAATTTATCGCCAACACGACTCAGAATCTCATCAGCTGCGACATTTGTATGTGTAATGCATATAACACGAGCCTTAGGATCACTGTGTTTTATATATAGTAATAATTCTTTAAGTGTTTCAGTTTTACCACTTCCTGCACCACCTTGAAGCACAAAACTTTCTCGCTCAACAATACATTTTTTACATAAATCAATAGAATTTAATTTACCTGTACTTGTAGCCATTTTAATCCCTCCACAATATACGAAGGTGCTTTCCACTCAATATTTTCGGTATGGGCAAGAAACAAGATGGAAGCAGCAAAATCTGATTTTTTATCAATAAGATTATTGGTTAGTTTGTAAATATTGGATTTATTTGAAAAACTGTTTGTATTTTTTAATCCCCACAAAATTTTAATATTATTTTTAATTGCACTTAAGTTAGCATTTATAAACGCATCCTCAAAACTTCTCGGATAATAATCACCTTCTTTGTTTTGATACACTAAATACACTTGTGGACTTATACAATTTTCTTTATGTGTTATCATTTTATCATACCAATTTTTGAAGTCAGAATCGGAGATATTAGGAGCATGAAAATAATATTTAATTGTTGCATTACTTGTATTACAAGATTCGGGATCGCTAACAGCAACCGCTTTATAGCGTATACCTTTTTTTGTTACTTTTGGCGCAGTTGTGTCTATATCCGTAATAATAATAGCGGGAATATTGAGCAACTCTAAAAAATGCCGGAAAGCCTTAGCATTTGCACCAACTTGTAAAACAGTAATGTTTTGCGAAGACAATGAAATGTAATTTGACTTGTAATTAGAATCCTTTCTGATTTTTTCACTTTCTTCAGCATCTTTTTCGTTATCATATTGAGAAATAAAATATTGCATCAATATGCTTTCAGAAATACCCTCAATGAATATTGCCTTATCTGCAAAAAATAGTTCAGCCGATTCAATAGATAAATACTGTTTCAAAAATTTAAAAGAATCTTTTTCATTTTTATACTCTTGTTCTAATTTCTTATGAAAGTTGACAATATCGATGTTGCAATATCCATTGCTTTTTACGCTCAACATATATCTTATATTTTTAAAGGGATGGTTTGCGACGATATGAGGTGAATGTGTCGATATTATTGTTTGCATGCCAGATAAATCGCTTAAAATGTCGGTTATCTTTCTTGCAAAAACATATTGTAGTTGAGGATGAGTATGTGCCTCTGGTTCTTCTATGAACAACAATTTTATATCTTTATTATTTGCCTTGAAATTGTTCTTTTTAATTTCAATATTCAGAAGCAAATAAAGAATGTTCATATGTCCGAGACCATTTAAGTATTCTGGTAATTGTTTTATTTCATCGCCATATACAACTTCTGATGAATCATTCATTATTTCCTTTGCTTTAAGATTTGATATGACTTTTAGACCATCCATAGTTAAAAATTCTTTTGCGTTTTTTAGAAAATCTCCGAAAAATTCATCGTAATTATTACATAGTTTCGAATCCATCTCTTCAATTAATTTATTGATTTCTTCAAACTTATCCGGAACATTATTATTCATGTTGTTAAAAAAAGTTGTGGTAAGCCCAGAAAGAACCTTCATACCATTCTTTTCTTCCGAACTTGAAACACTTCTTTTTGCATGTATAATATCAAAATCAACAAGTTTCTTTATTTCTTTAAAGTCTTTCCTTATCAATCGATATCGATTTTCTGTTTTCAGATCTTCGTAACTGTCAAAAGTGTATACATTCTTATCAAGGTACTGATTCAAATACTTCTTGATAAACTTATCTCGTGTAATCTTCCCAGCGCTTTTTAATCCTTCTGTCAACTTATCGTTGTTAATGGAACATTCAAAAAGGATATTGACATCTTTTCGTTGAGGATCCAGATCAACAATGAATTCTGATAAATTACAAAGATCGTCGCTATCTTCATATATTATGTTCAGAATTAATTGAATGGAAAGTTGTGTTTCATCAGTTGCTTTATCGAATTTGAGAATTTTTTCTCTTAGATTTACAGAGAAATCATTATAGTCAAAGCTCAATCCATTTAAAAATTTTTCAAATAATACCATAAAAGATGTTTTGCCAGTATTATTTCGACCAATCATTAGACAAAGTTTGTCTTTGAAATCAAGAGTGGAATTTGAAAGCGTTCTAAAATTATGTATCGTTACTTTATTAATATACACGAATATTCCCCTTCAAAATCAATATCGCTAATATAAAAATTTTTTTCATTATAGCAGATAATTTTCAAAACAGCAAATAAAATGTAAAAATATACTTAATTATGTAGGACGACTTCGACATTTTTATATTAATTATAATACAACCCCCCCAGTAAGCATTACACTTACTGGAGGGGTATTAATTGTACTGAACATTATTATTAATTAATAATCTTCTATCCTAACTCTCGCATTTCTACCCCATCAACCCCGACCTCTCCCCATAATACAAAACCGCCAATTTGTGCATGGCGCGGGTGCAGGCGATGTATAGCATGCTTTTGTCGATGTCAGTTTGGTAGGTGTAGGCATTTACATCGGGGACGATGACTTGGTCGAATTCCAGTCCTTTTGCCATGTGGGCGGTGGTGATCACAATGCCTTCTTTGAACTCTTTGCTGAAAAAGCTCAATAAACTGATGGTTGGATGGGTTTCTTTCAGCTGTTCATACAGCTCCTGTGCCCGGGGCTGGGTTTTGCATATGATGGCGAGAGAATGGTAATCGGACTGTAAAAACCCTTCGATCAGCTGTATGATTTCGTTCCGCTGATTCTGTTGGGAAAAGCAGTTTTTTACAAGGGGTTCTTCTCCGTGCCGTTCCACAGGAATCAGCTTGTCGTTGCGTTTGATGCTTTGAGCAAAGCTCATGATTTCCATGGTGGAACGGTAGCTTTTGCACAGCTCAACACAATCGGCTTGGGGATATATGCCTTTGATTGCTTCCAGTGTGGTGGAGCTGTAGGGGTTGACGGACTGATTGCCGTCGCCCAGAATGGTCATTTTACACCGGAACAGCTTGGTCAGCACCTGATACTGCATGGGGGTATAGTCCTGCATTTCGTCCACCAGCAAATGTTTGATGTGCCGGTAATCGCCCTCGGCCCCTTCCAAAAACAGCTTGAAGTATACATAGGGAAACACATCGGCATATTCAAGGGTGTTTTTGTCCATGGGTTGATACAGTTCGGACTTGCCGATATGGTCATAAAAATGCCGGTACAACGCCATGGTGGTTCGGAATTTGAACATTCCTGCGATGGCGTTTTTGATTTTGTTCCGTTCGGTTTTTTTCACCGTGCGGCCGTTGTCCAGATTGCTTTTGTCAATGATAATTTCCGTGAGCCTGTCAAACCGGTGCATGACGGGCAATTTCCTGTTCGCCCGAAAGCTGGCGAACAGCTCTTCTTGTGAAAATGTCACTCCGTTTATTTTCAGGGGGGAGGGGGTGAAAAAACATTCATCGGCATGGGTTAAAAATTCGTCCGCCAGTTTGACAAAATCAACGGTGGCTTTGAACCGGATCCGTGTGATTGCTTCTTCGTCGGTGGTGTCGATGAGCCGGGACACCTGCTGTTCAAAGGTTTGGGCGGAGATTTTTGTTCCCATTTCCCGCTCTGCGATTTCTTCAAAACCGATGTCGGCAATTTCTTCTTCGCCCAGCTCCGGTAAAACGTTCGAGATATAATCGCCGAATACCTGATTGGGGGAAATGATCAGAATATCCTTGGAAAGCAACGTGCCCTTGTACCGGTACAGCAAAAAAGCGACCCGATGCAGCGCAATCGAGGTCTTGCCCGAGCCTGCCACGCCCTGAATGATCAGAACCCGGGAGGATTCGTTGCGGATGATGGTGTTTTGCTCCCTTTGTATGGTGGCGACAATATTTTTCATTTTTTCATTGGAGGTTTGGCTCAGCTCTTTTTGCAAGATTTCATCGTTAATGTTGATTGCGCTTTCTATCATAAATTCCATAACGCTGTTTTTGATTTTATATTGGCGTTTTACATGGATTTCTCCGAAAATCTCACCCATTGGGGCGGTGTAAGAAGCTTGCCCGGTTTCAAAATTATAAAACAAAGCGGAGACGGGGGCGCGCCAGTCGGTAATCAAAATTTCGTTGTTTTCGCCTTCTGTAAAGGTGTGGATTCCGATGTACAGCACGTTGTTTTCATGCTCGTCCTGTTCTGTAAAATCGATTCTTCCGAAATAGGGAGAATCGATCAATTTGGTGATTTTGCGTTTTTGCAGCTTGGCCTTTTCGCCGTAGATGATTTTTTGCTGCACCTCTGTGCGGTTTGCCGCTTTTTCCACAGCGTCAAACTGGGTCAGGTTCTCCCAGATATACTGCTTCTCCTTTTGGATTTCCTCTGCATAATTGAGTATTTTCCCATCGATTTCCCGATAGGATTGTTTCAGCTTTTCTAATATCTGCGCCAGATATTCCCGTTCTTCTGTTTCGCTTTTGTTCACCATTTGTATGTTCGCCTCCGTTTTTCAAGCCATATGAATGATAAGATATGATACCAGAAAAGACTATATGTTTTCTGTCGTAATGTATCATAAAAACAGAGCCGTTGAGGAAAGCTCTTCAACAGTTCTGTTTTTGCAGTGTCATGTTCTTCTCCGCGCCAATTCTTTATGCCGGCACAT
>MKRK01000120.1:0-1971 GCA_001896915.1 Clostridiales bacterium 43-6 | reverse complement strand
AGCGTGTTATGTCCCGGATCAATCCCCCAAAGGGTTGTGCCGTCATTGGAAAAAGGGCAGTGGGAAACAACGGGTGAAACCGCATCCAACTGAATGGTGATGGATGTGCCTGCCTTGTTTTTATGAGATACCGTCGCCTGTGTCATGGTATTTCCATAAGATGCGATGACCTGATAATCGCCCAGATATCCCATAAAGCCTGCCTTTCCGTTCCAGGTCGGGGCGCTTTTATGGGTTCGCCATTTGTTCGCCAGGTCACGGACGGCTCTGCCCTGGGGGGTCAGGTCGAAATTTTCGTCATAAAAACCGCCGACGGTTTTCCCCTCGTAGGTCCAGTGATTGTTCCAGCCCGAAAATCCACGGGTGGAGGGGTGGGCAAACACTGCTGTCAGCATGTCCCGGGTGTAGTTGTATTCCAGCGTTTGGGTTACGGTGTCATTTTTGTTTCCCGTATTGAAATTATATTCCGTGAAAAAAACAGGGATGTTGACGCTGCTTTGCAAATCGTCAAGCCGGTTCCAGATTTCCATGGGGGATTCCATATTGGCAAGGGTATAGTATGACTGGACACCCAGCAGATCAACGGTGGTGCCTTGGGTTTTTAAGTAATTCATCAGGTTTTTTACATAATTCAAATGGTCGGGATTCTTCCCGGTGACCAAATTATAATCGTTATAGGTCAGTGTGGTGTTCGGCGCACCGGCACGGGCCTTTGTGAACCAATGGGCAATGCTGTTTTTCGGAGCGGTCGCATAATTATCTCCGTCTAATATCCGTTGCAGGTCATTGTTGGAATAGGCTTCGTTCACCACAACCCAGCGTTTGATCTTGTCCCGGTACAGCCCTGTTACCTCATCGATAAAATTGTCCACATATTGATTGACCGCCGACGGGCTGTTTCGCAAACCGTACAGCTCGTTGGGCAGTGAGCCCCAGCCGGGGTATACCATGGCAGAGCCGAACACGTCGATGTTGTTTTGGTTGAGGAAATGGATCGCCGTCGTTGCCGGCTGCTTCCCCCACGGGATGCCCATATGACCGTCCCAATCGCCTTTCCAGACCTTCATGCTCAAATCGTCCTCAATGGTAACGCTGTTGAACACATCCTTTGCCAGCTGCTGTGCTTTCGGGTTGGTGGACAAGGCATAGGAATTGAAACAGCTGCCGAGGGAAAAATCCAGCTTGGTCGTGGCGACCTCCACGGTGGCTCCTTCAAAGGGGTTGCCGTTTTTGTCAATCACATTGACATTGAGCGCACCCATTCTGTTCTGACGAATCATTTCCTCTGCATAGTCCCGCCACCCGGCAGGATATTCGTCTCCTTCATAGTGGTATAGTCCGGTGAGTGCTTGAATTTGTTCGCCCGTTGCGTTTTTCAGGTTTACCATGCTGACACCGCCGATTTCAACGGTCTGGGCTTTGGTGCCCATGGTCATTTCCAGATAAGAACGGGTATCGGTGCCGGGAGCGGAATCGTTCTGCAATGCCACAATCCGGCTGACCTTTTTCCACTCGGTACCATAGGAAAGCAGGGGAGAGGACGCGCCCTGGCTCTCAAACCAGTCTGCATAAGTGGGCAGCTGCTTCACCGAGGTTTTCACCTCAGCGGTGCCGTCTCCGCCGCTTCGGATATAATACTGAAACCAGATGGTATCGCCTTTTTTTACGGCGGAGTTGATCTGGCGGCGGTAAAACACATCCCATTCATTGGGGAAGGCTGTGTCTGACTGGATTCTTACCGCTTTTGTAAAGGGTTGACCTGTCACATCCACAACCGTGTTGCTGACAGCCGGGTTTGTCTCGAAGGTGCCAAGCACCGCCAGCTCGTTACTGCCGCCGATCAGATACGTGCTGTCTGTAATTCCTGCACCGGTGACCGCGCTTTGAATGGCGGCATAATAATCCACTGCGGCACCAGCTTGTATGATACCGGATGAGAAAACAGTTGCGCTTATCATTGCCAATGATAAT
>MKRK01000119.1:2233-6712 GCA_001896915.1 Clostridiales bacterium 43-6 | reverse complement strand
TGTATTTGTCGGTACAATATTATTAAATGCTAAATTTTGTTGTGTGGTGCCGCTTAAAATATTATTATTGAATTTTTCGATTCCCAGCAACTTGTTTTCGTTATAAAAGCCTACATATATTGTTGCACTTATATTTTCAGCAGTAACGATATTAAATTTTACATTTCTTAATGAGTTTAAATTACTCTTAGTAACCACTGCATCATTTTGATTTATTATATTGCCAACAATTTCAACTATATTTGACTCTTGTTGACCTGTTTCAAATTTTGCATATGGTACTAAATTTTCGTTCCAAAGTAATAATTTAACCTCATCACTTTCATTTGTATAATTGCTTCCGATCGGTATAATGTACTCGGAATTACCATAAGGTATGTATACATTCAAACATTTTACGCCTAAAAGTTTTTTGTTTTTATAAAAGCTTGCATATATAGCTGTATTTAAGCTTTCTTGTGCAAAAACATTTAATTTTATAGTTGATATTGACTTTAAATTATCTTTAGTAATTACAATATCATCTTGATTTTTTGGCATTTCAACAAATATAATCTTATTATATATTTCCGGTTCAGTTGTTAATAATGGTTCAATTAATGCCTTTGGCAGATTATCAAAGTCAAAATAATAGTCACAGATATTATCTCTAATGGCTGAAATGTCAGTTGTACCCCAATAATTATTTTTGAAATCCAAGGTCATATTTGTTGCTTTATTAGCATTTATCTTTACATTATAATCAGTATTATTGTAGATACTGTTGCCGTTTACATTAGTATAAAAAGAATTGTCATTCAAAATACCGATTTTATTTCCAAGGATTTTACTACCTAAAACACTCAAATAATTAGTTTTTATATTGATACCTGCATTTAAATTATTTATGACTTCACATTTATTAACTGTTCCGCCAACAAAAATAATTCCATCTGTACCGTTATTCTTAATAATACAGCCATTTATATCGGCTTTACCGTTGATACCATATGTTGAATTATAGCTAACAGTAGAATTGTTAATTGTTACTCCGTCATATTGTGAGTTAATACCTGAACTATTATTTGATATAGTGGAATTGTTTATATTCCCGCCAAGAAAAACAATCCCGTCTGTGCCGTTATTCTTAATAATACAGCCATTTATATTGGCTTTACCATTGACACCATATGTTGAATTATAACTAATAGTAGAATCATTAATTGTTACTCCATCATATTGCGAGTTAATTCCTGAACTATTATTTGATATAATGGAATTATTTATATTCAAATCACAATTTTGTGTAGTGTTAATTCCAATTTTAGCACCAGAAATATTAGTGTATGACAATAGCGTTTTTCCAATGTAATATGGTGAATTTATCTGAATCGCATCCCAGAGAGCTGTAGTTTTTCCAGTGAAAAAAACTTTGTTTTTATCATTTCCGTAGCTGAATAAGCTGCCATTTACCCTAATAAAACAATTTTCCGAAATTTTGATTTGAACACCCGGCTCAATAAACAGTCTTGCCCCTTCACTTATAAGTATGTTAGAATTTATATTATATGGCGAATTAGCCCTTTTCCAAATAACATCACCTTCAACTATTGCTGATGCACCTTGAATATTTGTACCACTTCCTACAGGTATATTATTATCATTTATTATGTATATTTCAGAAAGTACGTTACTTGAAGAATCCTTTTTAATAGAAATTGCTTTGATTTTAGTACTATTATCAATTTTTATTGAATTTGTATATTTTTTGCTTTTTATAGTAGGTATCGTACCATCATCAGTATAAAAAATATCATATCCTGTCAGGTTGGTGCTAAGTTTTAAAACTGTTGGATCATCATATAGTCCTGTGATCTTGTCTGCTGCAATTTGTGGCTGTGGAAGGTAATAGTTAAAAGAATATACTGATGATATTGCTGAATCTTTTTTTGCAATTGCATTAACAGTCATGGTTTTATAAATCTCTATTGGAGCTGTATATAAATTGCTGTTTACCGAAGGAATTGTTCCGTCAATTGTATAGTATATCTCACAATTAGGAAAACTTGCTGTTAAATCTAAAACAAATGTATCATAATAGCTTCCGCTATTCTTATTTACATTTACTTGCGGAATCAAATAATAATTGTATGTACTGACAGTGCTGGAAATGATTCCATTGTATTTTGTTACAGCTTTTAGTGTTACAGATTTATCAACTGAAAGCTTTCCAGTATATTTTATTCCGTTAGTTGTTGGATCACTTCCATCTAAGCTATAATAAATATCACAATAAGTTGCATTAGCAGAGAGTTCTATATCAACTAATTTATGATATGTTCCTTCCGGTTTGCTTACATTTACCTGAGTTTAAGGAAGGGTATAAGTCCAAGTATAAGCCGAAGAAGTATAATTTGTATTTTTAACTATAGCTTTTATGGTTGTTGTCTTATATATACTAATTGGAATTGAATATATTGTACTTGATGTAGTTGGCGTACTGCCATCCAATGTGTAATAAATTGTTGTATCCTCAGTGTTTGGCAGAAGTTCAACATAAAATGGTGTACTGTAACTTCCAGATGATTGTGTATTTGTTAATGTTGGTGTAAACTTATAGGTAAGTGTATTTATGCTCCCAATCACAATATTATTATATTTAGCAACTGCTTTTAATTCAAGCGGCTTACTTATTCTTATAGGTGATGAGTATAAAACACCGTTTATTGCTGGATCGCTTCCATCCAAGCTGTAATAAATCTCATACCAGCTTGCCCCTGTGGTTAATATTATATCAAATGGACTGGTATAGTTTGATGATGTTGATTTATCGCTATTAATAACAGGAGAAGGAAATGTATATGAATATGAGGCAGATGTATTTAAACCATTATATATACATAGTGCTTTTAAAGTTGTATTTTTAAATATATTTATTGGTTCTGTATATTGGGCACTTGATATGGTAGGAGTAGAGCCGTCTAGTGTATAGTAAATACTACTTCCTTCTAAATTAGCGGTTAATTCAATTGAAATAGGCGTTGTATAACTTCCTGGGGATTGTTTATTTGTTAGTATCAATGTGAAATTATAAGTAAATGTATTTATATTGCCAATAACAGTGTTATTATATTTTGCAACTGCTTTTAATACAAGCGGCTTACTTATTCTTATGGGCGATGAGTATAAAACACCATTTATTGTTGGATCGCTTCCATCTAAGCTATAATAAATTTCATACCAGCTTGCTCCTGTAGTTAATACTACATCAAACGAACTTGTATAATGTGTTAATGTCGATTTATTGCTATTAACAACAGAAGAAGGAAATGTATATGAATAGGTTGTGACAGAGGTACTTGACCCCTTATATACACACATTGCTTTTAAGGTTGTGTTTTTAAATATATTTATTGGTTCTGTATATTTGGTACTTAATATGGTAGGTGTAGAGCCGTCTAATGTATAGTAAATACTACTTTCTTCTATATTAGCGGTTAATTCAACTGAAATAGGTGTTGCGTAGTTTCCTCCTGATTTACTAAATGTTAATATCGGAATAATTGTATATGTATTTGTAGATATTGACGAAGTATAGTTCGTATATTTTGCAAATGATTTGACTGTAGTAGTTTTATCTATCAGTATAGGTGCCGAGTATATTAAACTGGAGGTTGTTGGAGTGCTGCCATCTATTGTGTAATATATGGTTGCAGTTGGAATATTTGGTGTAATTGTCAGATTAAACACCTGATTATAAGTGCCGCTTATTCTGTCAAATGTTATAATGGGCAATAAGTCCCACTTTGCATATAATGTTATATTATTGGCAGGCATTTTATCAATTGCAAAATTCCAAACGGCACTTAATGAACTTTCTTTATACCATCCTGCAAAAGCATATCCGCTTTTACTTGGATTATTAGGTCGTGATATAAGTCCATTATATTGTACGGTTTGGCTATTGATAGAACTGCCATCTTTGGTATCAAAACTTACAGTATAACTATTTATACTCCATATAGCATACAAGGTAATGCCACCAACCGGCATAATAAATGATTGGTTGGATAAATACATAGGAGTTGTTGAATTTGAATCAGAACTCCACCCTAAAAATGAATATCCAGCTCTGCTAATATTAATATCGTTTGGTAATATAATAATTGAAGTTTCATTTGCAATAATATTATTTTCTTTACCTGTTCCATTATTACTATTAAATATAATAGTTGCTTTGGGTTTATCCTGCCAGATAGCATAGAAAACAGTACCATCTTTTGGCATATCAATAATTTGATTCAATTGATATTGAGGTGTGACAGCATTTTTATCTGTATCCCATCCAAGTAAAGTATAGCCGGGATAATCAAATACTTCATTTCCAAATAAAGCAATTTGACCATTTTCCTCGGCATATTTATCAATTTTTAAATTAACATTAGAATTAGAGTGAAATATTATTTTTTTAAGTTGAAAAAGCAGCATAGGCGTTTTATC
>MKRK01000119.1:0-2061 GCA_001896915.1 Clostridiales bacterium 43-6 | reverse complement strand
GCAACTTTACTTGCACCCAAAGTTTCTATTTGGGAAATAACACTACCAATATTATAAGAGTTTGCTAACATATCCGATACAGTGTTATTTCCTACTAATCCGCCGGAATATGCCGATGAATTACTACAACGTGTCTTGCTGCTTACATTACCAACATTATATGAGCCCCGTATAATATTACTGGCAGTACCTGCAATCCCTCCTGCATATGAGCAACCAGGTTCAAAATTATATGAATAACATTGATTAGGATAATACAATGTACAACTAAGATATCCTATAATTTCGCCAGAATTTGAGCAATTATATATGGTGCCGCTATTCGAACCGGCTATACCGCCAACAGATACTGCGGTTTGATTTTCCCTTTTATGACATCCTATACTTTCTGCCTTTCCATAATTAGCACAATTGGTAATAGTTCCACTATTTTGCCCAACAATTCCACCGATATAATTGTTTCCTTTGATCCATGCATAATTGGTGCAATTATCTATCAATGAATTTGAAATCGCACCAGCAATTCCACCGACTGAAAAATTTTTGCTTGATGTAACAGAAGATACATTTCCAATTATACCACTTGTAATTGTAAGATTACTAATTTTGGCACCAGATAAGTATCCAAATAATCCGATATTATATTTTTCTATTAATACTTGTATATTACTTATTTTTTTATTGTTCCCATTAAAATCACCGGAAAAATATATAGTAGAACTAACTACATCCCGACAACCAATAGGCGTCCATTCCTTATTATTTAAATCGATATCTGACATCAGAATATATGCTTTAGACCTATAATCAGTATCACTTGCATTAATTCTTTGTGCTAAAAAAGCAAGTTCGTTAGCAGTATATATCTTATAAGGATTCAAAGTGCTTCCATCACCTTCTGTGAAACCAGTGGCAATCCCACCATTCCAAACTGAAACCGGATTGTCTTCTGCAAAAACATTAACATTGCTTGAGAATGGTATCGCAATTACGATAAATAGCAATATAATAATTATTTTGTTCATTAAATCACACTCTTTCATTAATTTAAAAATTATTTTGAAACATTAATTCGATCAATAGTTGATTCTTTACTATTATGATGGTAGCAAATGCAATCAGCATAAAATTATCCATTGAGATAACTATGATTACAATTTGAGTTGAATGATTTTATTAGAAAGTATTAATAGCCTATTATAAGTCAATGTTATTACACCTCCAAAAAAATATTTGCTATAAGTAAATAAGCTTATAATAAAAATATCCAAATTTATCAATATATTTCTGAAATGTTTAAGAATAAAGATTCATTTTTATTTAAATATAGTCAATTAAAAAATAGATGCTATTAGTGAATATTCAAGTGATGTTGGGAAGGCAATTTGAAAAAAGAATCTTCTTCAATTTTACTCCCATATTTATAACAAAATTCATAATTATCATTTACCTCATTACCACATTTTGGACAAAACATAAAACCCCTCCTAAAATTTATTATATAACATATTAGCAACCTTTTTAATTTACTATATGTTACGCACATTATACTATAAGTTTATCTAAAAGTCAACATATTTTGTCAATTTATAGTGAATTATTTGTTAATATATGACACCAAATAAACGATGTACTATGATATAATGTACTTATAATTTATTTATAAGTGGGGTATATTATGGAAAAATTGGGGTTTGCAGATAGATTGAAAAGTTTAAGATTATCAAAAAACTATGAACAAGCTTATGTTGCTAAAAAGCTAAATGTCAGCAGGAGTTTAATTAGTTCATATGAAAGTTCAACTCGGTTACCATCTGTTGAAATGCTGATAAGATACTCACAATTATTTAAGGTTTCAGTTGATTATCTTTTAGGACTTGAAAAACAAACTACTGTAAATGTTCATAATTTGACGAAAGAACAAATTAAAATTATTGAAATCATCATAAATGAGTATGCTAAGTTAAATAAAAAAATAGATTAATATTTATTTATCTACAATCAATTAAAAAAATGATATACTAATACCAAGATTTATAAATAATTAGGGGTAGTAAATTA
>MKRK01000118.1:6353-6960 GCA_001896915.1 Clostridiales bacterium 43-6 | reverse complement strand
AACACGATTTTGCATTCCTTCATCATTAATAATTTTGTTCAATGCAGCAAAAACCTCGGCCTGGCCTGAACCTGCAATAGTACCCATCTTATTCTGGGCATAATTATCATATATTGAGTCAGCCTGAGTTTGGTTGGCGGCGTAGAGTAGTCCAAGCTTTGCGGCCGGGTCGGCGGTGAGTTTTGGGCTGATTTCGTTATCCCATATCGCACGTGCCTGTTGCTCTGGCGTATTCGTCTGTCCAGCATCATTAACAGCATAATCGTTAATAAACTTTATTTCATGTTTTGCTTGCGCCATGGGAGTCTCTCAAAGTTTGTTTTGAACATTATACATCAATAATAACAAAATTTGAGCATATTTGCTGAATTTTGGAAAAAATACCAGGATGTTGTGAATTAGTGAGCCTTCGGAAAAGGCTCTTATTTACTCTATGGTTTCTTTTTTTTCAATCTGAGACTTTGATAAACCCAGTTTTTCTTTTAAGCGAGCAACCGCATCCGGATCGTATTGACGAGCAGTTTTATGCTTGATTACTACCGCAGGTGCACGAGTTGTCGGTGCATTAACTGGAGCTCTTGGTGGATAAACTGGAAATTGATCTTCT
>MKRK01000118.1:5104-6219 GCA_001896915.1 Clostridiales bacterium 43-6 | reverse complement strand
GGCTTCTTCAGCAGTTACTAAAGAAACTTCATGTCCCTGTAAATCGATGCGCGTCTCACGCAGCTTCAGGCAAGCTAGATAATCCAGTCTGCGTGTAAATAAAACCACCGCTTCGCGCAACTTACTTTTAGATATGCCTACCGCGGCTGCTTGCTCGGAATATTGGAGGATGTCACTCATAATACCGGTTTTGAGTGGGCGAATGCGCTGAGTATTATCAAAAGCAGCTGGAAACATGCTGGCTAACCAGGTTAAGGCATCGGTCCTTGCACGCTTGGATTGATTTTTTTGATTTTTATTAATTACTTCAGTGCGTGGATGCAGCTCCTGTTTTCTCATCGGTGTACTCTTGATTAAGACGGTTGAATGCTAACTAAAATGTATTAATTCCTTAGGAATGAGCGCACAATGTACAATGTTTAGTGACCGATTGCAAGTATCAGCCTGTATTTATAGCATAACCGGGCATAAATTTATCTAACTTAAGCGTGAATTTTGTACCCTTTAAGATTGGAAAAGATAGAAAAGAGCGTGCACTTAAGCCTATAATTAAGGTACGTTAAAACCTTGATTAAAAACAAATGACCCGACTCTTGATTGCTTTTTTAGCAGTATCTCTACCTTGGGTAGTCATGCTTATTAACGATAATCCAGGTGGCGCTATAGTGGCACTAATACTTCAGGCGACCTTAGTAGGTTGGCCCTTTGCAACCATCTGGGCCTGGCGTACACATTACCCGCCCAAACGAAATCGGTAGTTATCGACTCTCACAAATTAAGGATAAAGTTATGGTACCCGTCATTGTTAATGGCGCCTATGGTAAAATGGGTTCTCTTGCCTGCGAGACTTTGAATCAGGATGCGCGATTTGAGTTAATCGGCAGATTAGGTAGAGAGGATAATCTCGCACAAGCGATTCAAGAGATGCAACCCGCTGTTGTCGTCGATCTGACCAATGCAGACTCAGTTTATGAAAATACCCGTTTAATTATTGAAATGGGCGTGCATCCTGTAATTGGCACCTCCGGTCTTCTAACGGAGCAAATTTCCGAGTTACAGAATTTATGCCTGCAACAAAATTTGGGGGGGATTATCGTTCCTAATTTTTCGATAAG
>MKRK01000118.1:0-5022 GCA_001896915.1 Clostridiales bacterium 43-6 | reverse complement strand
AAAATCGATGCACCCAGCGGAACGGCGCTGATGCTTGCCGATGCGGTGACAGAATCTCTGCCCAACGCATATCGTTACGAATATGACCGACATTCCAAACGGATGAAACGGGAGAGAAACGAAATCGGAATCCATGCCATACGGGGCGGTACCATCGTGGGTGAGCATGAAATCATATTTGCCGGACGGGATGAAATTATCAAAATTTCGCACAGCGCGATGTCAAAAGAGATATTTGCTGTGGGCGCTTTAAATGCTGCCTTGTTTGTACATGACAAGGAAAAAGGCTTATACAATATGGGGGATTTGGTTTCCTCCAAATAAAAAAAGGAGGTTTGATTATGGCTGTCAATGTAACCGTCACTGAGGATGTGACATTGATCGTTCTTCATCATTGCCCCGCCGAGATCGGCTTTATCGACATTGTGTTTTCCACGGTTTCCGAAGCCAATATCAATGTTGATATGATCTCTGTGTCCCCGCCTCAGGGCGACACCTCTACCCTATCCTTTACCATCGCAGACAATGACTTAACTCCCACTCTGTCGGTAATCAAGCATCTGCGCAATGTTTACTCCGAAATTAAGTCGATGATCAGCAGCGGTAACAGTAAAATCCAAATCAGCTGTGAGGAAATGAGAACTTCACCCGGCTTTGCATCCCTGGCCTTTAAAGCCGCTTCGCAAGCCGGTGCCGACATCCGTCTCATCACAACATCCGAAATTGAGATTTCCCTGCTTGTCACCAAAGCCGACGAAAAAGCGACGTATTTAGCACTGAAAGATCAATTTCTAAATTAACAAAACCCGCCAAACGGCGGGTTTTGTTTATGCAAAAATATAATGCTTTTTCACAGCCTTTTTTACCTTCCATACACAAGACAAGCCTTTGGGGAAGATGACACAATCCCCGGTACCGAAATCCACACTTCCCGTGCCATATTCAACCGTGACTTCACCTTCTAGGATCAGGCAGGTTTCCTGGGAATCATAAAACCAGTCAAACTCGCTGACACCGCAGCTCCATGTGGGATATTTTTGAATTTGAGCGATTTCTTCGGGAGATGGTTTTTTTACGATGATTTCCATGGCAAGCTCTCCTTTATAACGTAATTTTATGAAATACCTTTTTGCCTTTTTTGATTACGATATAGCCTTTAGTGAAGCTTTCTTTTGAAATTTCATCGTGAATTCCCTGCACCTTTTCGTCATCCACATTGATACCGCCTTGTTCAATAAGCCTGCGGGCTTCCCCTCTGGACGGTGCCAGCTTTGCAGCGACCAACAAGGTAATAACAGAAACCTTATCGTCAACAAACAAATCCTCGGTGATGGCGGTGGAAGGCATGTTTTCACTGTTGATTCCCTGTCCGAAGATATCCTTCGCGGCCTGCAGAGCCTTGTCGGCTTCTTCCTTGCCGTGAATGAGCAGGGTGACTTCATAAGCCAACCGTTCCTTCACAGCGTTCAGTGCGCTTCCCTCCAGTTTTTCGTATTCCTTAATTTCATCTATGGTCACAAAAGTCAGCTGTTTTAAACATTTGATGACATCTGCATCACTTACGTTTCTCCAGTACTGGAAGAAGTCATAGGGTGATGTTTTTTCCGGATCAAGCCAAACAGCGCCGTTTTCGGTTTTACCCATCTTTTTGCCTTCACTGGTCAGCAATAAACCGAAGGTCATGCCATACGCTTCCTTCTGGGAAGCCTTTCGGATCAATTCCACACCGTATAGGATATTGCTCCACTGATCGTCTCCGCCCAACTGTAACACACAGTCATGCTCCTTGTTCAGTGTAAGAAAATCGAAGCTTTGCATAATCATATAGTTCAGTTCAAAAAAGGTTAAACCGGTTTCCAGACGTTGTTTGTAGCATTCGGCCGCCAGCATTCTGTTAATAGAAAAATGTACGCCGATTTCCCGGATGAAATCAATGTAATTAAGGTTTAGCAGCCAGTCGGCATTGTTGGTCATGATTGCTTTGCCCTCATCAAAATCAATCAGCCTTGACATCTGGTGTTTAAATTTTTCAATATTATAGGCTATTTCTTCTTTGGTCAGCATTTTTCTCATATCGGTTTTTCCTGAGGGATCCCCCACCATGCCGGTACCGCCGCCAAAAAGAGCGATGGGAATATGACCTGCCTTTTGCATATGAGCCATTACCATGATCTGCACAAAGTGACCTACATGCAGGCTGTCCGCTGTGGGGTCGAAGCCAATATAAAATTTGATTTTCCCGTTGTTCAGCAGGTCTTTGATTTTTTCCTCATTTGTGGTCTGTGCAATCAGGCCTCTTGCCTGTAATTCATCAAATACTCCCATTGTTTTCACCTGTTCTCCTTAACATTTCTTCTGCGCTTGCCAGCGCTTTTTCGGTTATTTCAGCGCCCATAATCCGGGCGATTTCATATTTTCTGCCTTCAAAATCAAGGGTTTCCACCTTGGTATAGGTTCTGTTGTCCTTGACTTCTTTCAAAACCATCAGATGCACATCCGACAGAGCCGCAATCTGGGCCAGATGGGTGATGCAAATCACCTGCTTTCCCCGGGCGGTTTCCCGGAGCTTCAGCCCCACCTTCTGTGCAGCCCTGCCACTGATGCCTACATCAATTTCATCAAAAATCATCGTATTCACATCGTCACAGTCAGCCAGAACATTTTTGATTGCCAGCATAATTCTGGACAACTCACCGCCGGATGCAATTTTGGCGAGAGGCTTTGGTGGCTCGCCGGGATTGGTGGAAATTAAAAATTCAATTTTGTCCTTGCCGGTGTGGTTGTAGTCGCATTCTGTTCGGTTCACTAAAAAGCGGACAAAAGGCATGTCCAAAAACTGCAGCTCTTCGCAAATACGGGTGGCAAACCGCTCACCTGCCAGGAAGCGGGAGCTTGTCAGCCGGTCTGCACACACTTTCGTTTCTTCTAGAGCGTTCCGGAGCGCATTATGAAGGTTTTGCAGTGATTGTTCGGAATACTCAATGCTTTCCAGCTCTGTTT
This sequence comes from Clostridiales bacterium 43-6, assembly GCA_001896915.1. Lineage (GTDB taxonomy): Bacteria > Bacillota > Clostridia > Oscillospirales > Acutalibacteraceae > MKRK01. The sequence goes on along the minus strand of MKRK01000118.1, from coordinate 2,022 downwards.
GAATGCGTTGCAGAAAGGAAAGCATTTCAGCTTCGGTGTCGCCGTATTTTAAGGACAGCCGATAGAGCATATCCAGCCTTTGTTCGATGGTTTCCAAGTCAGCACTGTCATATTCTATATTGGACAGCTGCTCTCTGATTTCATCTGCTGCTTCCGAGAGCTCATAAACAACATCGTTCATCTTTTCCGCTAGGGGTGAAACCGGGCTTAGATATTTAGCCGCTTCTGTTAAGCTTCCACAAGCACCGGAGCAAAGAGAAACAGCACCATGATCATCTTCTCCGCCCTGTAAGGCGGAATAGGCAGCTTCCAAAGCCAGTGCAATTTTTTCGCTGTTTTGATACAGCTTGCGACGTGCTGTCAGCTGTTCCCGCTCACCTTCCTTGATATCTGCTGCCTCCAGTTCTTCTATCTGATATCGCAAAAGCTCTGTTTTTCGCTGTTTTTCGCTCTCGTCCATAGTAAGCTTTTTGATGTCGGATTTTATTTTCTTCATGGTTTCATAGGCATTGCGGTAATTTTGGAGCTGTGCCTCATTGTCTGCAAGAGCATCGATGTATTGAACATGCTTATCCGGGTTTAATAGGGCTTGTCCGTCATGCTGACCATGAATATTGATTAAGGTATCTGCTATTTCACGAAGTAAGGACGCAGTGGCAGGTCTGCCGTTGATACGGGACTGGCTTTTTCCATCCCCGCTCAGCACGCGTTGAATGAGAACACAATCATCCTCAACAGAGAAGCCCATATCTTCTATGGTTTTTTTTACCCTTTCGCCAAGATCGGTGAACAAAGCGCTGACCGATGCCTTTTCGCAGCCGGTCCGGATGATGTCTTTATATACCCGCTCACCCAATACAGCATTGATGGAATCGATCAAAATAGATTTTCCGGCACCTGTTTCACCGGTCAGTACATGAAAGCCGCTGCCAAAATCAATGGATGCGCTTTCTATTACCGCAATATTCTCAATATGTAAATTCGATAACATAAACAGTCACCTTACTATGATTTCATTCAGCTTTTCTACCAGAGCGGAAGCGTCTTTTTCGCTGCGCATGATTACAAAAAAAGTATCGTCCCCTGCCAGCGTGCCCACGACATTCGGATAATTCATGCTGTCAAAGGCAGCACAGGCGGCGTTTGCCATACCGGAATAACATTTGATTACAATATCATTCATGGCATAATCAATGTGAATGACCGCATTGGAGAAAATGTCCACAAATTTTGGTGAGACCTGAGTGGTTCCTGTGGTTACGCTGACATATTTATAATTTCCGCTGCTGTCCAGCGCTTTGATCAGGCGAAGCTCCTTAATGTCTCTGGACACAGTGGCTTGGGTAACATCAAAACCGCTTGCTTTGAGCCATTGCAGCATTTCTTCCTGGGTGGTAATGGTATATATTTCAATCAGCTCCAGTATTTTTGCCAATCTTCTTCGTTTCATCTTGTCATTCACTTCCTTATCCTGTACATGCTATGTTATATTCTCATTTTGCTGTTTAAAACCCTCAAAAACGAATCGGTTTTAATCCGGATCAGCTCAGCGTATACATCTCCGGCTTTTTGGATTGTTATGGTATCATTGTCGGCAATCAAAAAAGCGTCTTCTCCGTCTATGGTCAGATAAGCATTGGTTTCTTTTCTGTATTTCACCGTGATATTCACGATTGTTGCGGGGTTCAGGACAACGGGCCTGGCAAATAAGGAATGGGGACAGATGGGAGTAATGACAATGCTGTTTAAGGACGGATCGACAACTGGTCCTCCGGCTGACAGCGAATAAGCCGTTGAGCCTGTGGGGGTTGCGACGATCAGTCCGTCTGTGCGATATTCGATGTCCTGAGAATTGTTACAGGAAACAGCGATATCCAGCATGCCTGAGGAAGCGCCTGAGGAGATAACTGCATCGTTTAGGCTGTAATAAGTATTGTCCATATGACATACCTTTAACAGCATTCGCTTTTCCACATGATATTTACCGGTGATCAGCATCGACAGCTTATCCAGCTCATTGTT
>MKRK01000117.1:7292-14248 GCA_001896915.1 Clostridiales bacterium 43-6 | reverse complement strand
AAAGGTACCGATGGTTTTGAACACCGCACCGGACCATCCCATATCAAATGCTTTGGCAACCATTTCATAATTGCTGGCGACGATAGAGGAGGAAAGAAAAAACGGGTTTTCACAATGCACTCCGCAGAAATCAATGCTCAGATCAACATCCTCTGCCACCACTTTTTCAATCGTTGACGCTGTTGTCATGATATGATCGATGGGTACAGGGCGGTTGATTTTTGATTTCAGACAGGCTTTCAGACAGTCCTTGGTCTCGCAGGAGGGGCAAGGAACATGGTCAGGCAGACGGTTGGCGGCACCTGTATAATTCTGAAAGCGTAGGGAGCGGATGATTGTATCGACCTCAAGTCCGTAGGGACAGGCTTTTCTGCAGGGGGCGTTGTTGCACAACAGGCAGCTCCCCACATCCTCCGGTATTGAAACGTCCTTATAATTTAAGTTACTCAAAGCAATCACTCCATACTTATTTTTTGGGAATACGCTTGACATACTGTCCGTATCCCGGTTCACCCACGAATTCGCCGTTGTCATATACCAGCTTTCCGCGGAGATAGGTCTGTACGGGATAACCGTGAACGGTCTTTCCTTCCCAGATTGTGTGGTCATAATCCGAATGCATATTGCTTACAGAAATGGTGAAATCCTTCGTCGGGTCGTAGATGACGATGTCTGCATCCTTACCCACGGTGAGGGAACCCTTTCCGGCACATCCGAAAATCTTTGCGGGGTTGGTGGAACAAAGCTCCACCGCTCTGTTAAACGTAATTTTCCCTTCGTTTGCTGCCGACAGCATGTAGGGATATAGGTTTTCCACACCGGCGCAGCCGTTGGGAATTTTGGTGAAATCGTCCTTGCCCCAGTCTTTTTCATAGCTCTGGAATGGACAATGGTCTGTTGCGACCGTATCGATGGTGCCGTTTTGGACTGCAGCCCAAAGGGCATCCTTGCTTTCCTGCCCCTTCATGGGCGGTGAGCAGACGAAATTGCGTCCGTCCTCACGTTTGTAAACATCACAGGTGAATTCGAGATACTGGGGACAGGTTTCCACATAAATGTCATAGCCCTCCAGCTTTGCGGCAATGGCCGCCTCCAGCCCTTCTTTGTCCGCCATATGCACGATGTACAGCGGTGCGTCTACCGATTTTGCCCAGTGGACCGCACGCTTGTCGGCTTCGGCTTCTACAAATTCCGGTCTGCTTAAATAATGATACCAGGGAGAGGTCTTCCCTTCCTTTTTGAAGGTTTCAATGTTGAGATCAATCAAATCGGGGTTTTCCGCATGAATATTGGTAATGGCGCCGGCTTCCTTGGCTTTCAGTAAAACCTTGACGAGGGTACCGTCGTCCACCATCATCCCTTCTTTTTTGTAAACAAGGAAACACTTAAAGCTGGTGATTCCGTATTCCACGGCAGCTTCAAACTCATCCAGAAGAGTGTCCTCGTTCAAATCGGTGATGATACAGTGAAAGGCGTAATCCACGCAAGCCTCCGGGTCACACAGCGCTTTTCTTGCTTCTACGGTTTCCAGAATCCCCTTGCCTTTTCTCTGCATGGGATAGTCAAATACCGTTGTGACACCGCCGCATGCTGCCGCTTTTGTACCGGAGAGATATCCGTCGGCTGAAACGGTTCCGCCGAAGGGCATTGCCAGATGGGTGTGAGCATCGATCGCTCCGGGTAATACAAGCTTTCCGGCCGCATCCACAACTCTGTCGGCCTCTATGGAAAGCCCGGTTCCGATGCATACGATTTTTCCGCTGTCAACAGCAATGTCGCCCACATAGCTCTCGCTCGCTGTTATGATCGTTCCGTTTTTAATGAGTAATTCCATGTTGATGACCAATCCTTTCTTACCGTGTACAATACCGATGTCTTGTCAATGGCATCGCTTTTTCGAAAAGATGAATGGGAGCGATTTCACGCACCCACATCCACCCGTTACAAATAATCCTTATGATTATTTGTTGATTTTATAAACCAGTACGAGACCTGATCTCTGGAAGACCTGGGCAACTTCAACAAGGTTCATTCCGCCTGCGTTTGCAGCGATCAGATTGGATACCCATGTGACGCCGAAATCAACCTGTCCTGAGTTTACAGCTGTTGTTTCGCCAATGTCTCCGCCGCCCGGTACGATTGTGACGGTAAGACCGACATCTTTATAGTATCCCTTGGACAGAGCTACATAATAGCCCATGAACTGTGCCTGGGGAAGCCATTTCAGCTGAACCTTTACAGATGTTTTCTCGAGCTTGCCGAATTTTCCTGCGGAAGCGGCTGCATCTTTCAAATAAGAGGTATCACGGATATCGTTCAATGTGAGTGTCTGTAATTTTGATGCTGCTGTGGAATCGGATAATTTGATATATTTCTTTGCAAGATCAAGGGTTTGCTGCATTGCTGTTTCGTCCATGTTACCATAGTTCTTCACGGCAGAACCGGTGGTGTCGGTTTCAACAAGCTTTTTGACTTCGGCAGCCATGTATGCCTGATGCTCTGTGGAAACAGAAGAACCGGATTTGTACACGATTTCAGCAGCTTCTTCGGGATTTGCACAGGCATATTCCCAGCCCTTGAGGGTTGCATAAATGAATGCCTTCGTCGTGTTGGGATTTTCCGTAGCAAATTTCTTTGTTGTGAAAAGATTATCTTCCAGCATGGCAACGCCCTGTTCGTTCATGTCAATGTATTTGACGCCGTCGCCGTATTTGTAACCGCCTTTGTAGCTGTTCTTTACGAGGCCCAGCTCATTGTAGGTCATGGCAGAAGCGAGAAGAATGGAATCATCATCAAACCCGTTCATGTCGAACGCCTGGCTCAAATATTTGGTGTCCTGTCCGAATTTGGATAACAGAGCCTGAATTTCATATTCGTTTCCAAGACCCCAGTTACCGACCTTGCCTTTTGCCGCTGCATCTTTGACAATGCTTTCCGCTGTTGCGTCCGAAGCATAATATTTGCCGGCTGTTGTTGCTGCGGTACCGTCAGTGCTTGCTTCGCTTGATTTGGAACCGCTGCAAGATGTGAATACCATAACGACCATGGCAGCCACCAGGACCAATGCACACAATTTCATCATTTTGTTTTTGTTTGTTTTCATAATATAACCTCCTGTAAATTATTTATATTAAACTGATTTCCACCGGGGACGGCGGTTTTTCAGTAATATCCCTTCTGCGAAGAGTAGAATCAGGTATAAAACAATACCGATGGCACAGGCGACAACGATATAGGCCCATGCGGTTGCGTATTGTGCCAGCACGATGTTTTCCCGGATTTGCCGACCCACACCAATGATGTATTCGGCAAAATATTCGCTGACCAGTGCGCTGATGATACTTGCCGGAACGCTGACCCGCAAAGCTGTAAACACATAGGGTAAGCTGTTGGGCACCCTGAGTTTAAAGAAAATTGTGGCTTTGTTGGCAGCATAGGATTTCATGAGATCCAACGAAAACGGTTTTAGCTCGGTAAAGCCCCGGAAGGCATTGATGCTCATGGCGACCGTGCAGGTGATTGTGACCACCAGTGTTTTTGCTATCATGCTTCTGGTGTTTGCATCCTCGCTGAAGTCCTTGGTCAGATTGTTTAAAATCGGTGCGATCGCGATAATAGGGACTGCGTTGAACGCTGAAACCACAGTCAGTCCGCCGGCACCCCATTTGGGGAACGCCATCGCGATCATGCCCAGCAGATATCCCAAAGCGGAGCCGAGAATGAGACCACCCAGAGATACAATGACCGTTGCCTTTACGTTTTCCATAATTGCGCCCATATTATCGCCGATGATGGTAAAGATTCTGTCGGGAAGGGGCAATACAAAGGTGTCGGTTCCGAGAATTTTATGCAGGATTTGTGTTTGCCAAAGAACCACGATCACTGCGCCGAATAAAAGCGGATATAAAACCGATGTGACGGAATCCTTGGTAATTTTGCGATGCTTCTTTTTGTTCATTGCTTCTCCCCTCCTATCTTTTTGCTTTTTTGTTTGGCGATACCAACCGTTCCAGCAGCGTCATCAACGCATAGCTTAAAATACCGATGATAGCACCTACAAAAACGATTTGCCAGAACACGTAGATTGTCATAGCATGCTTGAGTGACTGGGACAGCATACAGCCAAGTCCGCCGCCGCCCTGCAGGGTATCCACAAGAATGGATGCGGTAATCGCCATGGGTGCGGAAATTTTGAGCCCTGTGAAAAAATACGGCATACAGGACGGAATGAGCAATTTTTTGTATATGTCCCGCTTTCTTGCCGCCAGTGAATACATCAGCTCGTGCTTTTCCTTTTCTACAGACTTAAATCCGGCCAGTGTGTTGGTTGCCACCGGGTAGAAGGTGAGTATGGCAGCAATTACGATACGGCTGGTGTCGATGTCCTTTGTGATTGCCAGCACAATGGGAGCCATGCCGAGTATGGGGATCATCTGAATGATCATCAGATAAGGAAATGCTATTTTTTCCGCGGCGGTGAACATATTCATAAGAAGAGCCAGCAGGAAACCGATGGCAGTTCCGATGACAAAGCCGATGGCCGCACGAAAGAGTGTGATGCCTGCATTGGACAATACGATTTGTATTGCGGTTTGGCTGCCGTTTACCAGATCCGGGCTGAAAACCGACTCAACGATCTGATACAGATGGGGCAATACATTATCGGGTGTGCGTTTTGTCTTTTCCACATAAGAAGCAATGATTTCCCAAACGGCCACAAGCCCGATAATCCATGCAAAGGTGACCATTTGTTTTGATTGTACTATTTTTTTTATTTGATTCATTTCATAACCGCCCTTCCCAAGAGACCGGGATTTTTCCTGTTTTGCACCAACATTACAGCGGGCAAGGACAAAACCCTTATACCCCTTCAAAACTGTTTCTTACTTTTGATACCAGAGCGTTGAATTTGTCCGTATCCTTAATCTCGAGACCCCTCGGTCTTTCAAGATCAATGTCAACGATTGCCGAAACCCTTCCCGGATGGGGAGAAAGCACGACCACACGATCTGATAACAAAACGGCTTCAGAGATATTGTGAGTAACGAAAATAATGGTTTTCTTTGTTTTGCTCCAAATCCGTAAAAGGTCCACATGAAGCTTTTCTTTCGTGAACTCATCCAGTGCGGAGAAAGGCTCATCCATGAGGAGGATTTCCGGGCGGATGGCCAGTGCTCTGGCGATTCCCACTCTTTGCTGCATACCGCCGCTCAGCTCATGGGGATATTTTGTGCCGAAATCATATAAGCCAACCAGCTCAAGCATTTTAGTAACACGGGCTGTTCTTTCTTTTTTGGGGATTCCCATGAGCTCCATAGGCATACATACGTTTCTTCTGACGGTTCTCCAGTCATATAAAACAGGGTTTTGAAACACAATACCGAACTTTTTTTCTTTCCGGATCTCTCTGGGTGATTTGCCCCGGATATTTACACTGCCGGTGGTGGGCTGCTGTAAATCGGCAATTGTACGAAGTAAAGTGGTTTTTCCGCAGCCGGAGGGACCCACCAGCGTGATGAATTCGCCGGGCTTTATCTCCAAGTTGACGTTTTGCAGAGCGACAACAGGGGCTCCCCCGTCTTTATCGGGAAACTGAATCGAAAGATTTTCAATGGTGATTTCGCTGCCGATTTCACCCGTCGCTGACATATCGTTATTCAAATAACTGTTATCCATATCGTTTGTATTTTTCATACCAACCATTCCTTTCCTAGCCAATGCTTGTATGGCTTACAAGCATATTCCTCAAAAAGTGTAAAGATGTAATACATCCTTATTACATTCTGTTTTTCTATCAATCGTATCAATGAAAAAGGGCGCAAAGTGTCACCACTTACGCCCTTGTAAATTTTCTACCATAATTTTTTATAAACGGTTTTGATGTCATCTTCAGTGATGATTTTGATGGTGTTGCCGGGGCTTCCGCTGGCAATGGCGTCATGTGCCATTTTATCCATCAAAGCGTCAAACTCGTTTTTGTCAATGCCATATTCCCGTAAGGTGGGGATTTCCAGTGTGCCGCACAGCTCTCCTAATTTATCTAAGAACGCTGTTGCCGCCGTGATATTGTCGGTGCTTTCCTCTGCCGCCCCAATGGCCCTTGCGATTGCCGCAAATTTTTCATAGCAGCCGTCCGCCGCATAGGTCAGACATTCCTTGATCAGCATTGCGTTGGAGATACCATGGGGAATGTGGAAATTCGCACCCAGGGGTCTGCTCATGCCATGCACCAATGTAACGGAAGCGTTGTTGATGCACACACCGGCTTCATAGGCTGCCAGCAGCATCTCTTCCCTTGCTTTTTTATCGCTGCCGTCCTTGTAAGCTGCCGGCAAAAAGGCAAAAATGCGTTTGATGGCGTCCAGTGCATACAGCTCCGTGAGGGGATTGCCTCTCCGGGAGGTATAGGCCTCCACCGCATGGGTGAGTGCGTCCATGCCGGTTGCGGCTGTGACCCCGGGCGGTGCCGTGATGGTGAACCGATAGTCGAGAATGGCAAGATCGGGCACCAGCGCATCCCCCTTCAACAACATTTTAATGTTTTTTTCGAGGTCTGTAATAATGGTGAATTTGGTTGCTTCTGAGCCTGTTCCCGCTGTTGTGGGAATGAGCACCATGGGCGGGAACTCGCCCTCTATCTCCTTGCCCATATACGAAGCGATGCTTCCGTCCAGAACCGCCATGGCGGCAATTGCCTTTGCACTGTCCAGAGGGCTTCCTCCGCCGATTGCAATCAGAAAGTCACAAGCGTTTTCCCGATAAGCCTTCACGCCTTCTTCTATCATGGGAACGGTGGGTTCCCCGGGAATATCATTAAAAATCGTATGTGCAATGCCGATTTCATCGAGACTGGAGGTCAATGTCTTTACCGCACCGGATTTGGTCACATTTTTCCCTGTGACAATCAGCGCTTTGGTACCCATCCCTTTGATGAGAGCCTTGCTGTCCTCCAGCGC
>MKRK01000117.1:6633-7272 GCA_001896915.1 Clostridiales bacterium 43-6 | reverse complement strand
AACCTGCCACTCCCTACTTAATAAATTCCGTGTCCACGATACCGAGAACCTCGTCGAGCTTTGCCAGCTCTTCACGGAGCTGCTCCTCTGTGATGATCAGCGGCGGTGCCACAAGAATCATATTTTCATGGGTATAGGTCATAAATTTGCGTTCACGAAGGAGCCCGTTTATCTTTGGCATAATTCCGTCGGGGTCCTTGCCGTATGAAACAATGGCTTCTTTGGTGGATTTGTCCTTGACCAGCTCCACAGCGGAGAACAAACCAATATAACGGACGTCACCCACACAAGCATGCTTTGTTTTTAATTCTTCCAAAATCTCGCCCAGCACCTTGCCGACCTTGTTGACATTGTCCAGAATGTTTGCCTCTTCGTAATAATTTACACAAGCGACACCGGCCGCACAGCCAAGGGGATGACCGCTGTAAGTCAGACCGCAGGACAAAAGATTGTCGTCAAAATATGCTGCGATTTCTTTTGTGACCACTACACCGCCCAGAGCGACATATCCGCAGGTAACACCCTTTGCAAAGGTAACCATATCAGGCTTGATGCCGAAATTTTCAAAGCCGAACATTTTTCCGGTACGGCACCAGCCGGTCATAACCTCGTCGCAGATCATCAGGATGCCGTATTTGT
>MKRK01000117.1:4722-6600 GCA_001896915.1 Clostridiales bacterium 43-6 | reverse complement strand
TTTCCAGAACAATTGCGGCAATGGAGGTTGCACCTTCGTATTGAATTTGATCCTCCAGCTTTGCGAGATAGTAGTTTGTCGCTTCTTCCTCGCTTTTGAACTCAATGGGTTCCCTGTATATGTATGGATCAAAGAATTTAACGAAACCGGGAATGCCGGGTTCCAACGGATATCTTCTCGGCTCGCCGGTCAGGTTGCCCGCTCCGAAGGAAGAACCGTGATAGCTTCTGTATCGGCTGAACACCTTGTTTCTGCCGGTGAACATTCTGGCCATCTTCACTGCGTTTTCATTGGCTTCCGCACCTGCATTGGTGAAGAACACCTTGCCCATATTGTCCGGCATGAGCTCAATGATCTTCTTTGCCAGAAGCGCTCTTGACTCTGCGCCGAAGGACGGACCCATGTAACAATACTGGTCAACCTGTGCCTTTACCGCGTCTGCGATTGCTTTGTTGCCGAATCCGAGATTCATATTAACGAGCTGGGATGACATATCGGAGTAACGGTTGCCGTCATAGTCCCAAAAATATATTCCGTCTGCCTTTTCCACAGAAATAGGGTTCAGGTTTCTTTGCTTGCTCCATGACTGTAGGTTATACTGTTTTAGTGTGCTTCTGATTTCTTCACCATTCATCTGAATTTCCTCCTATAAAAAAACAAAAAGCAACGATTCAAAGCGTCGTTGCTTTTCGTTTCTCTTTAACATGTGCTCATTATAAATGATTGTATCTGAAAAAGCAATCGTTAAGTGAACAATGTTTATTGTGCATATGCACAACGTAGCAAATTCTACTTCCTTTGATTTGACATACTCGTCTACTCTTTTCGGCATAACAACAGGAGAAAGCGGCTTCTATCGCCAACAAAATGTGCTCCTGCATATTTGTCCCAAAAACTGCAGATATTTCATAAACCCGGTCAGAGAATGGTTTTGATGTAAAATCCCATGTATAAATTCACGCGGTCTTCCATGCAAAAAGGGTCATAGCCCACGATGCTTTTGATTTTGTTCAGTTGGTTTGTCACGGTGTTGCGGTGGATGTAGAGTTTTTCCGATGTGATTTGCAGGCTTGCATTGTTTTCGAGATAGGCCCACAAAAGCTTTGTATAGCTGGTCTGGTTTTCCTTATCGTATTGCTCCAGCTTTCCGATGGTTTCATCATAGAAGCTGTTTAAAATCCCTTTGTCGTTCACCGCATACAGAATTTTATAAATCCCCAGCTTATCGTAATAGCAGAAGGTCTCCCCCAAGGTCTTGGCAACCTCCATCGCAGAGGAAGCCTTTTCAAAATTCCTGCTTTGCTTATAAATCCCCATTTTGTTCGAGCTGATTCCCATATGGAGGGTCCAGCCTGCCATATCCCGTTTCACCTGACCGATCAGGCTCTGAACAAAGGTTTCGATTTCGCTGTCGGAATAATTTACCAGCACCAATATCAGGCTGTCCTTATAGGAAAAGGAAATATACAGCTCGTGCATGCTCTTGGCCAGCTTTTCGGAAATCAGCTCCAGCATATCTTTCTGCTCCTCGGTGGTTGCGCTGTTTGTTCCCCCGATGGCTATGCTGACAAAGCAGAACCGGCTGCTTCTCTGAAACCCGTATCGCTCCATTTGCTGAACCTGGGTATCAAAATCGCCCACTTTAAAAATAATGTTCTTGATGGTGGTGGACAAATTATTTTCTTTGTTGTGGCTGTTCATGATTCTGTGGCAGAAATCACGGGTCATATCCACCATCCGGGTTTCCCACGGAATGGTGAACAAGGGAAGCCCGACTTCATCACAGTAAGCCTTGAGACTGGCGGGAATGTCCTTGGTGTGGGGACCGAGATTGACCACAAAGGCGCTTGCCTTAAATTCATTCAGACGCCGGGCAAA
>MKRK01000117.1:510-4703 GCA_001896915.1 Clostridiales bacterium 43-6 | reverse complement strand
GCCGTAAAAACAAGCTCGCTTCCATGCAAAAAGGACACCACCGAAATATCCTCAATGATATGCACCCATTGTACAAGATTGGTCAGACCGTTTTTGCCGGCGACCAAATCCATGTTATATAAATACTTTCCGTTTTTATAAAGCTTATTTACCATTACTGCCATAAAAAAAGAAGCATGACGCTTTCCTTGTGAAACATCACAGAAAAGCAGTCCTATACCAATGATTCTGACAGAAATGCATAAAAATCATGAAAGCTTCCCATTTGTGGTCTTGCAACGATTCTTATCCGCATTTCCGACGAAGATCGGTATATATGCCCGTGTCCCACCTTTCTTTTTGGTTTTTCCAAATTTATCCCGAAAAAAAGCATAAGGGTGCCGTAACAATACAGCACCCTTGCTTTATTATTTTTAATTTGATTTATTTTAGCATAGATTTTTTAATAGTGCAACAGTTTTCCTCCGACCAAAGGTTGCCGTCGGGTGAAACCACGACGCCGTCACGGTTTGCTATGAAAATCTTTTTCTATAAAACGCGCCACTCCGTTGTCCTCATTGCTGTCTATGACAAAATCCGCTATTTTTTTGATTTCCTCTTTTGCATTTGCAACGGCGACCGCCACATCGGCCCCCTCCAATAGCGCTTTGTCGTTGAGATTGTCCCCAAACGCGACGATTCTGTCCGCCCCCGTCAGCTGTTTCAAGAACAATGCACCATTTATTTTACTGGCTGCGGACGAAAAGCATTCGAGGAACCAATAATCGGTATACACATCCTTATACATCACTGCCGTCACACCGTCTATCGTCATCACTTCCTCATATACAGGGCGAATGACCTCTTCATTGTCTACGGCATTGACATAAATGACATCGTCGGTCACACGAAAGGCATCCACTTTTACAAAGCTCTTGTACCGTTCCACTCTGTCATTGTGAAACTCCCTGTCTGCCTCATTTTGCAGCTGTCGGTATTCCACCCCGATTTCATTGTCGACAACCGAAAAGACAAAAGGCGGGCGACCGTTTTCTTCAAAGGCTTTTATCACCCGCTCCGCCGTATCCGGACGGTATCGTTCAAACCGGACAAAATCACAGTTCAGCGTGGAAAGATAGACCCCGTTCATCAACACTGCGGGCAGTGTCATGGGCAGCTGCTGTAGAATCGGGGCAACCGTCACCACGGACCGTGCGGTGGCAACCGAAAAAAGCAATCCTTTTTCGAGAAGTCTGTTGAGTATTTCTGCCGAAGTTTCGCTCAAACGGGCGTTGTTGTTCAAGAGCGTCCCGTCCAGATCGGTGATATATAAGGTCTTTATGCTTCTTCCCCCAGTTCCGTGTGGAATGCTTCCCATTGCTCGAGTAGCGAAAGTTCTTCTTTTTCCAGCTCTTCAAGCCGCTTACTCAGTTCTATGATTTTATTATAATCATTGGTGCCCTCCATTATGACAGAAAGCGCTCCCTTTTCTTCTTCCACCAGGGATAGCTGCTGTTCTGTTCGCAAGACTGCACTTTTCGCTTTTCTTATCCGGGCTTCCTTTTCCTTTTTTTCTTTGTAGGACAATGCCTGTTCGGATTGTTTCTTTTCCTGTCTCGGAGGTTCTGACGCCACTCGTTTCCGGATAAATTCATCATAATTCCCGACGTATTCGTTCATGCCGTTTTCATCAAGATAATAAATTCTGTCAGCAAGCTTATTGATAAAATACCGGTCATGGGAAATGATCAGCATGGTTCCTTCATAGGACAAAAGCGCTTCCTCCAGTGCTTCTCTGGAGTAGGTATCGAGATGGTTGGTGGGCTCGTCCAACAGCAAAAAATTATACCCCTTCATCATCAGCTTCAGAAGCTCAACCCTCGCCCGTTCTCCGCCGGACAGGGCGGACACGGGTTTATACACCTCATCGTTTTTATACAGAAAAACAGCCAGCAGATTTCTGATTTCTGTTTGGGTTTTCAGTCTCTGAACATCCCAAACCTCGTCGATCACGGTTTTTTCTTCATGCAGCCCCGAAAGCGTCTGGTCATAATATCCCGTGTCCACTTGAGAACCGAAGCGCACATCCCCCCGGGACGACAAAATCTGCTTGAACAGGGTTGTCTTGCCGCAGCCGTTGGCGCCCAACAAAAACACCCGCTCGCCCCGAAACACCTTAACATCCACGTTTTGATACAGTGTCCTGCTGTCGAACCGCATGGTCAGTCCGGTTGCTTCCAATACATCATTGCCGCTGGTTCTTCTGGGACGGAGCTGAAATCGCATTCCCTTGTGCTCTGTCTCCGGCTCGGTCAAATCTTCCTTCAGCTTGTCCAGATGCTTTTCCTTCGACTCTGCCCGGCGGATGGATTTTTCACGGTTGAACTGCTTGAGCTTGGTAATGGCGCTTTCCACCCGCTCAATTTCCCGTTTTTTCACCTCATAGTGCTTTTCTTCTATTTCCCGGTCGGTTTCCCGCTTTTTCATATGGTCGCTGTAGCTCAGATTGCTTTTATAAAACTTGCCTCCCTGCAACTCCAATGTGCGTTTTGTTACCCGGTCCAGGAAATAACGGTCATGGGAGATAATCACGGCGGCACTGCGGCAGGACTGCAAATATTCCTCCAGCCATTCCACCGCCTTGATATCCAGATGATTGGTAGGTTCGTCCAGCAGAAGCAGTTCTGCTTCCGAGAGCAGTAGTCTTGCCAGGCTGATTTTGGAGCGCTGACCCCCGGACAATTTGTGCACCGGAAGCTTCAGCTCCTCATCGGTCAGCCCGAGACCCAGGATGGTGGATTTCGCCCGGCTTTGATAGGTCAGCCCGCCCTGCGCCGCAAATGCTTCATGGAGACTGACGCTTTTTTCAATGAGCTCTTTTCCGTGGTCGGTATGCAGCCGCTCTGTGATTTCCTCCAGCTCCCGTTCCAGCTGCATCAAGGGGGCAAACACCGTCATGACTTCGTCCAGCGCCGTGTTTTCGCTGTCGTTACAGATATGCTGTTCCATGTAACCGACCGTAAGCCCCTTACTCCTGGAAACCATTCCGCCGGTGGGAACCGCTTCGCCGGTAATTAGCTTAAAAAGCGTGGTCTTGCCCGCACCGTTAGCGCCGACAAGACCTAAAATATCCCTATCGTTTACTTCAAAGGACACATGCTCAAACAGGGCCCGTTCCCCGAAATGCATGGATATGTCCGAAGTGCTTAATAATACCATGATTGTTTCTATCCTTTTGGGTGACTGTAATTTATGTTACCGCATTTTGCAGCTTTGCCGCCTTTACGGTGTTTTTCATCAAGATGGCCCTGGTCATGGGTCCGACGCCGCCGGGAACGGGGGTAATAAAGGATGCCTTCGGCGCCACAGCCTCATAGTCCACATCACCGCACAGCTTACCGTCCAAACGGTTCATGCCCACATCAACAACCACCGCACCGTCCTTGACCATATCTGCCGTGACGAATTTGGCTTTGCCGATGGCGGCAACTAAAATATCCGCCTGACGGGTCACGCCGGGAAGATCCTTTGTTCGGCTGTGGCAGGTGGTGACCGTGCCGTTTTTATGTAACAGCAGCATGGACATTGGCTTGCCGACAATGTTGGAACGACCGATGACAACGCAGGTTTTTCCTTCGATCTCGATCTCGTATTCCTTTAACATTTCCATGACGCCTGCCGGGGTGCAGGGCAGAAAATCATAATCGCCGATCATGATTTTGCCCACATTGGAGGGATGAAACGCATCCACATCCTTTAGGGGTGAAATGGCGTCCAGTACCATTTTTTCATTCAGATGGCGGGGCAAGGGAAGCTGGCAAAGAATCCCGCTGATATCGCTTCTTTGGTTCAGGCTTTCCACCAGCGCCATCAATTCTTCCTGTGAGGTGTCTTCCGGCAGAGCGTATTCTTCGGAATAAATTCCGATTTCTTCACAGTCTTTTTTCTTGTTGTTCACATATACTCTGGAAGCCGGGTCGTCTCCTACGATGATTACCGCAAGACCTGTTTTGATCCCGTTTTCCTTCAGTGTCTTCACTTGTTGGGCGGCCTCCTGCCTTACTTTTGCCGCCACCGCTTTTCCGTCAATGATTGTCGCCATTCTCTGTTTCCTCTCCTGTTTTGTTTTCTTCTGCGGGCTCGCCTTCTGCCGTGCCCTCTCCGGCTTCTGTAACGACGGGGTCACCTAAAATCGATTCGTAGGATGCTTCCTC
>MKRK01000117.1:0-425 GCA_001896915.1 Clostridiales bacterium 43-6 | reverse complement strand
TTGCTTGCGATCACATAAACGGAAATGCCGGCCAATACCATCATGGCGGACAGCAGGGAGGAAACCTTGATCTCATTAATGACCAAGCTGTCGGTTCGGATCCATTCGATAAAAAATCTGCCGAACCCGTACCAGATCATATACATCAGTGCGAGCTGTCCCTTGAATTTGCGGTTCTTCGACATTTTATGTAATAACAAAAATCCGCCCAGACACCAGATGGATTCATATAAAAAGCAGGGATGCACCGGTGCATTGAACCCGTAATTTCCAATCATATCGGCTTGAATGATGTTGCCGGTCATGAAACCGGGAATGTTGGGGTCATAACCAAAGGCCTCCTGATTGATGAAATTGCCCCACCGACCGACGCCCTGACCGATAAAAAACCCGATGGCGGTCAAATCCATGGCATCAATAAAATT
>MKRK01000116.1:26224-33257 GCA_001896915.1 Clostridiales bacterium 43-6 | reverse complement strand
AGAAAGCCTTAAAGCCTTACGAACTCAATCGACATAATGGGGTCATAGGAATTAATGGAGAGCTCGTGATCCGTGATGTTGGTAACAGGAAAGCAGAAGACGCCTCTGAATCCGGGGTCTACAAAATGACTGATCTCCACCCGAAGCCCTTTTCGTGCCCATGACGATATCGGGCTGGCGTGCAATAACATGTCCTGAGGAACATCAAATTCCTCCTCGGTATAGATTAATACTGTCTCATTTGGTTGTAGTATAATACAGGCCGCTCCTTCGGTTTCCGGCTCCAGGAGAGCATCTTCCCACATATAACTGCTGGAAGCCCTTTTGTAACATGGGCTTAATGCACAATCGTAGGAGGCCGCCTCAATACGTGAGCTGTCTGCATTTTTCATAATAACCGAATCTTTGATGAGCTGCTCAATTTCATAGTCAACCAACGTAAAATCACCTGCTGCTAAGCCATTGTCTCCGAGAGTACCGTTTGGCATAATAAATTTATCCTCTTTGAATCCTTGTGTAATGGCATCGATTCGCAGCAGCCGAATGGTATCCTTGTTATCGTCTGTCAGATTCAATTCAACGATTTTGGGTTCTTCTTCCCGACTGCTTATGATAAAGTCCGGAACACCCACATGGAATGCGGGTATTGATTGATCTCTCGAATGGTCAATGAGCTCGATACATGAGAAATCATGAATATGTCCATGCAAAAAATAATTGTATCCATAATTTAAAGCTGCTTCCAGAAGCTTAAATCCGCCTATTGTATTGTGATATTCCTTTAGCGCCAGTGAGTGCTCAATACCGCTGATCAGCGGATGGTGGGACACAACGATTTTGCGATATTCTTTATACTCATCCGCTTCGTTGATTTCATTACAGATTTGAACAAAATTGTCATGGGTTTTGAAATCAACAGTAGGAATATCTTTGACTTGCTGGGAACGCAAATAGCTCAGAGCGTCCTCTTTTGACTTAGCATCGCCATTTTTAATGTTTTCCACCAATTCAATTACTTTTGGGATTTCGGTAACGACGGTAGAGGAATGATTCACTGTAGAAACACATGCGACCAACATTTTTAAATCATCATATACGAATACGGGAGCGCCTAAGCGGCATACTCCCCCGGAACTCTTGCGAAAGGGATTGATATATTTAGAAAAAGAAAACTTGAAGTCTTTCAGAACATCCTGTTGCATTCTTTGGATATCGTGGTTTCCCGGTAATACAATAATGTGGTCTTGAATATGGTCAGGATACCGAAAAATGTCGGTCACGCTTTCAAGGTCCTCGAGAAATGTTAGGAATTCAGAATATGATTTTTGTTTCTCTTCTCTGCTATCCCTTCCTGTGGCATAATCTCCTAAAAAAACCAGCAAATCAATTTTATCGTTACGATACCTTTTTTCCAGGGCTCGTTTTAATATATGGAGCTTGTCAATGCCGATATGATCAATCAGCTGGTCATTCGGGGCAGTGCCATAAACTCCTTTGTCATTGCCGGAGCCTAAATGAAAATCCGAGATAATTACAATGTTTTCTGACATGACTTTTCATCCTTTCTTATTAAAATCATTGTTCAATATATTTTCGACATATGGCATAGCGGGTTGATTAATACGGAGATGATCAGATCCGAAGGGAAACCATGTCACCAATGAATAACAATACGGAACACGATTGGAGTGAACGGTATTGAGCCGGATCCCTGTATACTACGATCGGAATGAAAATCAAAGGCCGTTTAGTGTGACAAACAGCTCATATATTTCATGCATGGATTCATATTCGGCATCGGTAACCTGCTTCTTATATTGAATCATGCTTAAGCCCTCATGATAGGGCTGCTGGAATCTCTTGATAAAATTTTGCTTGCCTCTGCGGATCAGTTCTGTTGCCACAAAAACAAAAATCTGCTCGATAAGTTTGTAATGTTTTTTTCTTATTTGTTCATCTTTTTCCTTCGAAATACGGGTAGAGAAAATATAAAATCCTTCTTTGGCGTATATGGACGAATAATTTTTCTGGGGAATGATGTTGGTCAATGTTTTGATATAATATTCTTGCTTTCTATAATTGGTATCAATGGGCGATTCTGTTATTTCGCTGCTCTTGAGTGCTATCTCAAGCTTTTCAATGGTGTCGGGCGCATAAAAGCGAGTGGAACGCTGAATGACAAAAAATTCACTGTCCTCAAATGGTTCAATGAGATCGGTTCCTCCTGTTTCGGCCAGTCGTTTTGTTATAAAAATAACGTGCTTTGCTATTTGTGATCTGAACTCTGCGGCATCAAGATCAAACTTTCCGTCATTACAAATAAACTGGCCAACACGCTTGCGTACCACATCGTCACGAAAATTCTGATGCATGAAATTAGAAAATTCAAATACGGTTTTCCACCATGGCTTTAGGAAGCTTCTGGTTTGTAATTGATGAATCAACCGAAATGTCTTGTCTGTTTTTTGCTTTAGTGTTTCAATATCTTCGGTTTTTGAAGAATCGGTGATTTTAGCAAACAATGTTTTGTTAATTGATTGGGTATTACGAGTGTGATAGGTATGTATCTCGTTGAGGAGTGAGATCCAGTCACTGTCGGAACGGTATTGGTCAACAACGGAAGAAGCGGAATACAGATAGGACTTCGGGACCAATCCGAAAAAAAGGTGGTCGTAGTTGTCAGGTGTATCCTTGATAATCTTTTGTGTTATATCGGGATTTTCCAGTATCAAAAAGGCTTCCGCGTTATGGGACATCCGTCTGGCGATATAGGCGTTTAAAAAGTCAGAGAAAATAACCGCATGATGATTGTATACATACATATACAATCCATCCCGCGCATCAATCATATTTTGCAGAGCCAGTATTGCTTTGCTTGTGAAAACCAAAGATAGCTTATCGTTCACATACATATTCCGGAACAATCTTTTGGTATCGATTACAGGTGTTCCTATCCCGGTGAAAAAAGAATCACGCATAATATAATCCAATTTGTCCATATCAAAAATGCTGGAATTGATCAGTCTTACCACGGCGTTTTTTTCCTTGTTTTCAACGAATAATGAATCAGTGGAAACATCATACTCAATTCCAAGGATGCAACGGATAATAAGTTCAAAATCGGTTTCGATATAACAGCTGTCTTCACCGTCTGATGCCTCCTGATTGAGATCGGAAAGAATATCAAACAACTTTTCCAAAATAACAATGCAGGACAATTGTTCATGGACGGAACCGATATTAGCAGCATTTGCTTTTTTTATGATATTACGCAGCTTGTGATATTTTTTTTTCTTTAAGCGGAATTTCATTGATTCATAAAGACGCTTTCTGACATTTTCAGCGTCAAATTCTACTTCTCCCATATGGGAAAACGGGCAATGCCCCACATCGTGAAGCAAAGCGGCAAGAGCGGCATTGAACTGTAAATTATCGTCGAAAATAGGCTCTGTTACATTTCCTGTACTGTTTACGATAATACCGTTCTTATTTAAGTTCTTAATTGCTTTGCGAGTCAATTCAAGAACGCCCAGAGAATGTTCGAAACGTGTGTGACGTGCAGCGGGATATACGTGCTGACAGGTAAGCTGACGAACATCCTTTAACCTTTGAAATTCCAGGGTATCAATAATTTTTAGGTCAAATTTTGTCAAGCTGACATATTCATGCACGAGGTCTCTGACAATTTTAATTGGTTTGAAATAAAATGACTTACGTAGCTTTTTGTTCATCGTTCAAGTTCTCCTAACCGTTTAAACTCCCGTCCCGAAAACCACTTGCCTGTTTAAAATGCTGTGATAGCTACCGGCATATCATCCATTTGGATTACTCATTAAAAATAGTTGAATGAATTCTAAAGCTACATCCATTAAAATTTTTGGCGTCATACCCCTAGAAGCATGAATCAATAAATACTGACAAATTCATAAATTATTATTTTTTACATTATCATACATAATGTACCACGATTCGTAGATAGTGTCAATGAAAATGTGACAATACAACACAAAATGGTCTATATTGTAAAGCTTGTAAAATAATTAATTACTATCAGAACACAACATCGTTTTATTTGTATTCCTTTGTTTTTTTCATATGACTGCTTTTGTCGGGAGTTTCATGTAATGGGTATAATGTAAAATCGAGTAGTTTTCTATAGGACAACTATGAATATTGATGCAATGAAACGTTATATTACTGATCAATCACAAGAAAAGGAGTTTGATATTTGAATCAGGAATTTTCAATATTTTATAGTATGAATTCCTTAAATTTACTTGACAAACACACAATCATTAGATAAAATGAAACGTATGTTCTGGAATAAAATGTTGTAAGCTTGCATGTGCTCAAGGTAGATCGTAATTTATGTTGCATTTGCAAACAATTTTATCTTTTGCAAATGGCAGGCTGCAATTGATATCGTGTCTTCAAAAAACCGGCAGCTGAACATGCAGGCCTACTGAGATGGTAGCTTTTCAGCTCGCATGGGTTACTGATTACGCTGATTTCTGATGAAATTGTAAAATTATTCGCAGAGGAATTATCACATATGGAAAAAATATTTGAGCAGCAAAGTGATATCAAACTACGCTTTGAGCAAGCACTTAACAGTTTTACGGACAAGCTTAAGCCGGACCCGAATATTGTTGCCGTGATTTTATGCGGAAGTCTGTCCAATGATACGGTATGGGAAAAAAGCGATATGGATGTTACCGTGCTGGTTCGGGAGATGAAGCTTCCCATTACCAGCTTTTGCATTGAAGAAGACGGGCTTATTATCAATGCCGGCATTCAAAAGGAATTTGACTTTAAACGCATGCTGGAGCGCAGTCTGGGGGGCGGATTTTTATATTCGTATTATTCAAAAGCAAAGGTTGTGTATACAAACGACGAAAGTCTGCGTGATTACATTGCCCGTTCACAAAAAACAGGAGCGGACGACAGGGCACTGACGTTTTTTCAAATGTCCACGGGACTTATTTATTATATGGAAAAAATAGAGAAATGGCTGACGATTAAAAAAGATCTGCTGTATGCCCAGCTCTGGGTGCTAAAAGCTGCGGAGCATTATGCTAACATGCGTCTGGTGCTTGACCATAAACCACCTAGCAGAGAGGCTGTCTTGAAGGTAATGGAATATGCACCGGAACGAATCCGGCCCTTGTATGAAAAACCCATGCAGGGACCTATGAGCAGGGAAGAGGTTTGGGATGCTCTTAAATTCTTCAAACAATTTTTAATGGATAACATTGATTTGATCAAGCAGCCTGTAACGGAATATATGTCGGATGGCGAAATCCGAACAGTTACGGCATTGGTCAAGCATTTCGGCACAAGCTCACACGATATCTATCATGTTTTTGATTTTCTGGAAGAGATGGGTGTTGTGGGGCGAATGAACGAAACAATACGCATCACGCCCAAAAGCCGGATGTCCGTTGACGAAGTGGCGTTTATGTATATGCAGGGCCTTCGGGAGATGGGAAACAGTACGGATGAGTTAATGAACAATCCGCCCCGTGAGTTTATGTGGTAGAGTAGTCAGAAGATAAGTAGGGAGTTATTTATGGTTAGAGAAACAATTGAAGTAATTGGTGCGAAACAAAACAATTTAAAGGATGTTGATGTTGAGATCCCTCGTGACAAGCTCACGGAGGTAACGGGCGTGTCGGGGTCGGGGAAATCTTCATTGGTGTTCGATGTCATCTATGGGGAGGGCCAACGCCGCTTTTTGGAATCCATCTCAAATTTTGCCAAAGGACGCATCAATCAGGTAAGAAAGCCGGACGTAAAGTTCGTGCGGGGTCTTTCGCCGGTGGTATCCATCGAACAAAAAAAGGGGAACTTCAATCCACGTTCCACCGTTGGAACGGTCACCGATATTCAGGATTATCTCCGTCTTTTGTTTGCGACGGTGGGGATCGGTGAATGTCCGGTCTGCGGGCATAAGCTGGAGCAGGTGAATGCGTCCGGGATGGCGGAGCATATTTCCTCGCTGCCTGCGGGGACGGTGGTGGAGCTTCGTGCACCCACAAGCAGAATGCCGGGTACGGATTTTAACGATCTGTTTGATATCATCCGAAAAAAGGGATACAGACATCTGCTGGTGGACGGCAAACCATTTGATTTATCCGAAAAACACCAGCTTGACGAAAACACAAATTATGATATGGAAATTATCATTGAACAATTCACTTTAAAACAGGGTATGTATATACGCATTGCGAAAGCAATAGAAGCAGCAATGGTTGCGCTGAACGATGATATTGTAATCAAAACGGAAATTTTGAGCTTCCCTGAAAAAATGGATCAAGGGAAAGCGGAAAAGATAAAACATGATTTTTATTCCAAATACTATTGCCCGGAGCATCATTATATTCTGTGCGAGTTGCAAACCTTCCACTTTTCCTTCAACACCACAGGAAGCGCTTGTACAACCTGTAACGGTATCGGAAAATCACATATTGTGGAGCCCAGATTTTTAATCGATAATCCTGAGAAAAGTGTAAACGGCGGCTGCTTCAGACAAAGCGTGTTAAAAAAGGATTTTCACAAGCGGTATGTGGGAATGGTTTTACATAGCGTCAGTATAAAATACGACATTAACCTTAACATGCCCTTCAACAAGCTTCCGGATGAGAAACGTAATATCGTGCTTTATGGTCCGCCCAACGGCGAACCCATCGAATGGATCATCCCGCCGGAATATCAAAAACGGTACCACTGGATGATGGATAAGGCGTGGCAATGGGGCGGTGTCGTCGGCGATATTTACTGGGGTTATAACCGATGGGTCCGCAGAACCGGAGATGTGACCTGGGAGCCGGATTACATCAGAGATGTCATGATCGAAACCACTTGTCCCGTCTGCAACGGCGGTCGGCTAAAAAAGCAACGGTTGTCTGTGACTGTGTGCGGCAAAAATATTCAAGAGCTGTCATCCATGCAGCTTGTAAACCTGGTGGATTTTCTCAGAAACGCAAAATTCACAGGGCATAATGCAGATGTTGCCGATAACATTGCACACGAA
>MKRK01000116.1:24321-26165 GCA_001896915.1 Clostridiales bacterium 43-6 | reverse complement strand
GAAATGCAGCGCATTAAAATGTCCACCCAGATCAGCTCCGAGCTGATGGGGATGCTGTATATCATGGATGAGCCCAGCATCGGTCTCCACCCCCGGGATTCCATTAAAGTCATTGATATCATGAAAATGCTCCGGGATATCGGCAATACGGTGATTGTTGTGGAACACGACCTGGAAACCATGCGTCATGCCGATTTTCTTGTGGAAATCGGTCCGGGCCCCGGCATTCACGGCGGCAGTATTATATCCACAGGGACGGTTCCCCAGATTATCAAGGATAAAAAATCCATGACCGGTGCGTATATGTCCGGGCGGAGAAAAATCGTGGTGCCAAAACGCCGCCGTAGTGCAGACTTAGACAAATGTATCACCATTGGCGGTGCGTGCGAAAACAATCTGAAGCACATAACGGTTGAGATTCCTCTGGGCGTTTTTGTATGTGTAACGGGAGTATCCGGTTCGGGAAAATCCACCTTGATCCACGATACCTTGTATAAACAAATAGACGTAAACAAACGGCAAACGAGGATTATGCCCGGAAAGCACGAGTATATGCTGGGCAGCGAGGGGATTAACAACGTCGTCAACATCGACCAATCTGCAATCGGACGCAGCAGCAAATCCAATCCCGCGACTTATGTGGGAATTTACGATCACATCAGAAAATTATTTGCAGCTACCTCTGATGCTGTGGATAAGGGCTATACCGCCATTGATTTCAGCCTGACCCATGCAAACGGCACACGCTGTGAGCATTGTACCGGCGATGGCGTGATTGTCACTTCTCTGCAGTTTATGGCGGATATTGAAACCACCTGTCCCGTGTGTAAGGGTGCGCGTTTTTCCGAAGAGGGTCTGGAGGTCAAATGGAACGGCAAAAGCATCGGCGATGTGCTGAACATGACAGTAGAGGAGGCTTGCGATTTTTTCGGCGAGATAAAGCTTCTGAAACACAAGCTGAATATCATGGGTGAACTGGGACTCGGATATATGACACTGGGTCAAAGCTCCACCACGCTTTCGGGCGGTGAGGCACAACGTGTCAAGCTGGCTTATGAACTGGCTAAAATCAAACGGGGCAATCATAATCTTTATATTCTAGACGAGCCGACCACCGGTCTTCATGTGGCTGATATCGAAAAGCTTTTGGTCAGCATCAATAAGCTTGTTGACGAAGGTCATACAGTGCTGGTCATCGAACACAATTTGGATGTAATCAAATCAAGCGACTATATTATTGATTTAGGGCCGGATGGCGGGGATCAGGGCGGAGAAATCGTTGCCTTCGGCACCCCGGAGGAAGTGGCACAGAATAAAAATTCTTTCACAGGAAAATATCTGGCAAAGGAATTGTAATTATATAACCGGTTATGTAATCATAAAACAAAGCTTTGAAGCTCATCGCTTTGGAATGTTTTCATCGAATAGGAGCATAAGCCGAATTCTTGCCATTTCGGCCATAATATAAATAAGGCAGCGTAATATTACGCTGCCTTAGATACATTTTTGTTTTCAGAGATATCTGAAATATTTACATAAGCTTTTTTAAAAGGACCCGCCCTGTCGTAATGAGGCCGTCGAGTATAACCTGCAAATAGCAGGTGGGTGCTTACCCTGCGGTTTTGCGCTTCCAACATCCGGTCATGACCGGGAGGCCTGCAAACCCGCCGCAGGAGTGAATGCTCCCATGAAATAACTTGTAGGGTTATATGAACAGCGTTCAATACACGATCAGGGCAGGAGATGAACTAATCTATATCCTCAATCTCAAAGACATCCTTCAGCCGGTCAATAAACAATTCGGCAACGGATTCATACTCTTCATCATCTTCGATCTCTTCATA
>MKRK01000116.1:19275-24310 GCA_001896915.1 Clostridiales bacterium 43-6 | reverse complement strand
CTCTTTTACAATCACAAGCTCGCCGTCATTGTCCAGCATTTCATTGGGGTCGTCAAAAACGGGCGTAAGCGCCAGATATCTGCCCTCATCCGTTTCGATCGCATCAATGACTTCGAAGGTGAAATTTGTGCCATCTTCGTCCGTCAATGATATGATATCAGGATTATAATCCTCTGCCATCGGTATCATTCCTTTACAGTGTAATGTATTCCGAGATTATTGTAACAAGATTTCAAATTATAGTCAACAGGATATTTTTATAATTTTAGTATTTCAAAAAAATAAAAATTTATCAAAAAAACCTATTGACTTTTCCCAAATGATAGCATATAATATGAATAACAAAGAAGCACGAAGAGAGAAAGCTCAGACGTTTCGGAGTTGAAATTTCTGAAAGGGGTTGATGCCAGTGTACAGTATAGAATCACAGCAGAGGGTCAGCCGTTTTTGTGAATAATTTCTATTGATAATTAAGAGATAAATTGAAAGTTCAATTTTATCTTAAATATACGGAGTTTATCCGATATAACATAGGAATTTTCTAGAACGGCTGGCCGTCAGGGAAAATTCTTTTTCTTATTGCTGTGGAAAAGGGCAGGTTACGGAGATAGTCAGTGTGAGCTGGTCCAAAGCCTGTACGGTTGAGTGACAGACCGAAAAATCCTTATCAATGTCTCCGAAATCGGGTGTAAAGAAACCCGGCACCGAAAGAAAAATCTGAAATGAAGAGAAGAATTCGGTAAATTTATTGGAATGCGGCAGCGAATACCGGTATGATAATTAAGTTAAGATCAAAGATGGATGTTAAAGGTATCAGAACGGATTTCTGTATAATACGATTGGATATTATTTGTTCTGGCATGCGAATATGCAGACTTCTAGTGAAAAAGAGATATTGCATTCCGATAAAAAGCAGTTATGAACTGTGCGTATTGTTGTAATTATGTTCTGAATATACATTCTTCCACCAGATTACAGCGGAAAATTAAAAATAGCGCCTCGATGTGTAAACGCATCGGGGCGTGTTTTTGTTATTGTGCCAATGAAACAGAGGTTTCGTCAAATAAACTATTGTTGTTTTGCTGTTCTGCCACTGCGAGGTTCAAAACAGGGATACCCGCTTCTTTAGCACGTTTTACGGTATAAGCGGTACCGCTCATTTTATTCTTGAGATAACAGATGCAAAAATCAGATTGCCCGATCAGCACATCGTTTCTTGCTTGCATGCATCCCGGGACATAGTGCTCGCAGATGTATTGAATATCATCCGCAGCTTTTAAAATTTCAATATATTTTGCCTTGTCTTTTTCTTTCCAGCGATGGTGCTGATCCTTACAGGGTAAAATCATGCAAAGGCTGATATCCGGGTATTCGGATTTTAATTCAAAAACCGCATCACAGGCAAGACTGTCAAATCCAATGGCACCGCCGTTATAAAATATACGATAGTTCAGATGATAGAGTTTTATAATCTCATCCTTTAAGGTGGCTTTGAGGGATTCTTTCATGCTATCCTTGATAAACCGATGACCGGAAAAACAACAGGATTTCTTTTCATCCACCATCAAACATCCGCCTTTCATAAACAATAAGATGTGTATATATTACACCATATCGGAGTCCATGGCAAGTCAAAATTTAAGAATGACGAAAAAATGTTCTAAAAGTCAATTACGGTCAGGAACCTTTGTCTTTCAGAGGAATTCTGTTTTCAAAGGGAAAATAGAAAAAGTTTTAAACCGGTTTGGTTGGAAAAAAGAAGATTTCGTACGTTAAGGAGCTTTCTGCCTCAAATCCAAATCACCGGCTTGTTATCAATGGTAATTGACTTGACTTTATTGTGTCATACAGGTAGAATGAAAGAAAACAATATGGAATTTCAAGGGAGTGTCGACCCAAAAACAGTGAATTCGCTCAGTGCTGACAGGGTGCCGGCAAAAGCGAAAGGAACAGCTGCCTATGAATATTCCCAGTTGATACGGGGTAACGATGAAAAAGAAGAGAGTTAAAATGCTGATCATACTTCTGTTGGTTCTGTTTTTTGGCGGGTTCATTTATATTGATAATCACACACTGTCCGTCACTCATATCACATTGGAAACAGAGAAAATAGAAGAACAAATCAAGATTGTTCATCTGTCCGACTTGCACAATGATACCTTTGGCAAGGACAATCAGCGGTTGATTGAGAAAGTGAAGGACCAAAACCCGGACATTATTGTATTTACCGGGGATCTTGTGACCCGCAGTGACACCAAATATGATACTATGGTCGAGACACTTTCCGGGTTGGGTCAAATCAAGCCGGTGTATTATGTAGCGGGAAATCATGAACATGATTTCATCTATGAATCAGCGCTTTATGCAGAACTGAAGCGTCAGGGGATCAAGGTATTGAACAACGAAACCGATCGCATAACGGTAAAGAATACCACGTTATCAATTCAGGGTCTTGATTTATTTGAAATGGAGCAGGGGAAGGCAGAGAAAATCCTGACAAGCTTTGAGAAGGAACCCTATTATAAGCTGGTACTGTCTCACTATCCCGAGAATTTCGACGATCTGTACAGCAACTATACAGTCGATTTGGTCATGAGCGGTCATGCCCACGGCGGTCAGATTATTCTGCCGTTTTTTGGTGGTGTTTACTCGCCCGGTCAGGGGCTTCATCCAAAATACTACGGAGGTCTGTATAAAAAAAATAGTGTTAACATGGTGGTCAGCCGCGGACTGGGAAATTCGCTGATCATTCCCCGGGTGTTCAATCCGCCTGATATTGTTGTAATCAGTTTAAAGAAAAAATAAAGGGCTGTAAGGCTCTTTATTTTTTTGTTTCGGTTGTATTGTCGTCCACCTCTGTGACATCGAAAAGGAATTTCTTTTCTGCCGGATACATAGTATTTAACAGTCCATGGTCATGGGAATAGAGACTGGAATGAAAACGAAATTGACTTTATGAAACGGAATGATGGATATTGGAATTCCTGAAACAGATCAACGAGCAAGTCGGAAGTTTTTTATGGGGCGGTTTTTTGCTCTATTTTTTATTGATTGTCGGGCTCTTTTTGACCATCGGCACAAAAGCGCTGCAAATCAGAAGATTGCCAGCCATGTTCAAAGAAACCCTTGGGACATTATTCAGGAAACAAGAGAGAAAAGACGGGGTGACTCCCTTTCAGGCCATGTCGGCAGCCTTGGGCGGGACCATCGGGACCGGCAATATCACAGGGGTAGCCACTGCGTTGACGCTGGGCGGCGCCGGAGCGATTTTTTGGATGTGGGTTTCTGCTGTGTTTTGTATGGTGATTAAATTTGCCGAGGTTACGCTGGCAGTGCATTTCCGTGAAAAAAACGAACAGGGAGAATGGTCAGGCGGGCCCATGTATTATATTAAAAACGGCTTGGGGAAACGATGGCTCTTTCTCGCTGTGCTGTTTTGTTTTTTCGGTGTGGCGGCTTCCTTTGGCATTGGCGGGGCAGCACAGGTGAATTCCGTATCGGAATCGGCGTTTCATACCTTTCTGCTTCCCAAGGCGGTGACCGGCTTCGTGTTCATGCTGCTGGTGGGCGCCGTTATTTTCGGCGGAGTGAAACGGCTGACGGTAATTACCTCAAAGCTGGTACCCTTTATGGCGATTTTTTATGTGATTGGTGCGTTTATTGTGATTTTCTGCAATGCTCCCCGCATTCCGAGCGCTTTCACCACCATTTTCAGCGATGCGTTTCGCTTTGAAGCAGGGGCCGCAGGAGCGGCAGGATTTACAATTTCAAACGCCATCCGATATGGCGTGTCCCGGGGCATTTTTACCAACGAAGCGGGCATGGGCAGTGCGCCCATCATACATGCATCGGCAGAAAATACACCGGTGAAGCAAGGGTATTGGGGAGCGTTCGAGGTGTTTGCCGATACAATAGTGGTGTGTACCATTACGGCACTGGTCATCTTGTCCTCGTCCTTTTACGGCACAGCAGAAAAAACGGGTCCTGCGTTGGTGCAGGGTGCGTTCCGGGAAGTGTTCGGTAGCTACGGCAGCTGGTTTCTGACAGTGTCTCTTGCGCTGTTTGCCTTTGCGTCTATCATCGGCTGGTCCTATTACGGCACAAAATGTTGTGAGTTTTTATTCAAGCGGAAAGCAGCGGTCTTGCTGTACAAGGCTGTTTTTTGCGTTATGCTGTTTATCAGTGCCAACACGGGTCTGGAGCTGATATGGGGCATTTCTGACACTCTGAACGGTTTCATGGCGCTCCCGAACCTGTGTGCAGTAATTCTTCTCTCACCGGTTTTGTATCGTTTGGTAAAAGAGGAAGGATGAAGAGGATATATCCCGGTCGATATAGTAACAGTCACATCGGCCGGGGTGGTATACATAGAATTGCCGCATTGTTTTGAATAAGGGTGTGTGAAAAAGATCCGTCAAGGCTTCCATGAATAAAAACTTGACAATCTTAAATGAGTTGTATACAATATAATTGTAAAAAACAAAAAAGGAGTTTGTGATATGAATTTATATGATCAGAGCGTGAAGGACAGGAAGGGCAATGTTGTATCCTTAAAGGAGTATGAGGGAAAGGTGTTGCTGATTGTAAACACAGCCACAGGCTGCGGGTTTACACCCCAGTATACGGGTCTTCAAAATCTGTATGATAAATACAAGGACAGAAGGTTCGTTGTGCTTGATTTTCCCTGTAATCAGTTTGGCAATCAAGCGCCGGGTACGGGGGAGGAAATCCATAATTTTTGTACCTTAAACTATCATGTGACCTTTCCCCAGTTTGCAAAGGTGGATGTAAACGGTGCGGCAGAAAGCCCGGTGTTCACATTTTTGAAAGAACAAAAGAACGGTTTTCTCGGTTCAAGGATCAAATGGAATTTCACCAAATTTTTAATAGACAGACAGGGGAACGTTGTGGGTCGATATGGACCTGCAGACAAGCCGGAAAACCTTGAAAAAGACATAGCCGATCTGCTATAATACAGAAGAGATTAAAATTGATTATCGGGAGATTTGTATGAGTTACGATGCGTTAAAGCTGG
>MKRK01000116.1:15507-19115 GCA_001896915.1 Clostridiales bacterium 43-6 | reverse complement strand
CTGAAGAAAATGGAATTACAAGGGCAGGTGTCCCGCAATCGTGATCCTAAGGACGAACGAAGCGTGATTGTGTCTCTGACCGATGTGGGAAAAAGCCTTCGTGAAAAAGCCATTGATGTTCCGAAACGGATCGGGAGCTGCATTCCTTTGACTGGCGAAGAAGCAAAAACTCTTTCCCTTCTTCTCTATAAGATTCTCAGCACAATAAAATAACAAACAGCGATTTTGAGAGGTGTGGTTCAATGAGCAAGACAGACAAACGGGAGGATTATTTAAAAGCAATTGAAAGCAGGAAATCCAGAAGAAGCTATACAAAAGAGCCCATCGACCCTGAAAAGGTGTGGTTTTTGAAACAATGTATGGAAGAAATCAATGGGGAAAGCGGGCTGAGTATCCGCTGGCTGGAAGACGGAGGCGCTGCTTTTTCAATGACCAAAAGCTATGGGATGTTTAAAAATGTCCGCTCGGTAATGGTGTTGCAGGGACAGAGGAAGGCATCGGATCTGAGGGAACGGGCGGGGTACTATGGCGAGCGTCTGGTGCTGGAAGCCGCACGGCTGGGTTTGGGTACCTGCTGGGTGGCAGGGACGTATGATAAAAGCTCCGCATTACTCCCGGTGATTGACGGCGAAGAAATCGTTTGTTTAATCTCTGTTGGCAATGTGCCGCCGGAACAGACCCTCAAGGAAAAGGTAATTTACCGCTCGGTTCATCGCAGTTCCTTGAAGCCGGAAGATTTTTATATCGCTGACGGTCCCGTGCCGGATTGGTTTATGAACGGGATCAAGGCAGTGCAAAAAGCCCCCTCGGCTATCAACAGCCAAAAGGTGCGGTTTCAATATAAAAACCAAACGGCTACCGTGACCATTCCGGAAACAAGACCGACGGACCTGATCGATCTGGGAATTGCAAAGCTGCATTTCACAATTGGAGCAGAAGGTAATTTCCCTTTTGGAAACGGAGCTGTTTTTGAAAAAGAGTAAAAACAACCCCCTATGAATGCAACTACATTCATAGGGGGTTGTTATGTATTTATAAGGAAAGTTATAGAAAAAGTCAATTTCCACTGAACCAATAAGGGTTACCAATACCCGCAGTAAAAACGGACCAGCCGATGATGGTAAGCAGCAGCATAGCAGTTGCGACAATGTTTAGAATCAAAGATACCTTGGCGGCTTTGTCATAATCCAATTGATTCAGCGAGCTTTTGGCCTTGTTTGCATATACAACCGCAATGATGGAAGGAACCAGCCCAAGGAAAAATCCCCAACAGCAAAGCGCAGATAAAACAATGTTCACAATACCCCAGGCAAGCATGCCGTTTGCATTTCCGTTTAAAACCGGTCGCTGATAATAGGGCTGCTGATATTGGTACTGGGGCGGTACGTAAGCACCCTGAGGCGGACGATAGCCCTGCGGGGGCGGCTGGTAAGCACCTTGGGGCGGAGGATAGGTGCCTTGAGGCGGACGGTATCCCTGGGGCGGGGGCGGATAGGTGCCCTGGGGCGGACGATATCCCTGAGGAGGCGGGTATGTGCCTTGGGGTGGCGGAGTGGGACCCTGGGGTGGATATGTGGTCTGCGGCGGGGGATTGATGCTCTGTGCTTGGGCAGATTCTTTGCTCTCTGCTTGTTCCGGTTCCGGGTTTTGATTTTCAGCCGCAGTAGATACACCTTGTTGCTTCCCGCAGATGGGGCAGAATTTAACCGAGTCTTCCAGGTCTGTTCCGCAGTTGATACATTTTGGCATCTTCTATAACTCCTTTTATCGATAGAATGAGGTTCGTTACAGCGTTATGCACACAGCAACGAACAAATACATTTAAGGTGCAAGAATGGTAAAGGGGAATACGGGGATGTTGCGCAAAACGAAAAACAATAAAATCACAGCAATAATCAGATAACTGTTAAATGACGTGAGCGGAAAAAATGGCAACGGATCCTTATGAAATACAATCCTGATGTAATATTTGATAACCAGATAGATAAGAACAGGGGCAAACAGGGTGAAAATGACATTATGGTCCAAAGCGGTTAGCAAATTTAAATGTGTAATATCATAAAGTGCTCTCCCGCCGCCGCAGCCAGGGCAATAGAGATGGGTATAGCGATAATTCGGGCAATAAAACGGGCTTCGGTAAAAGTATATGTAAATCAGGCCGCTCACCAAAACAGCAGGAACGGCAAAAGCGAAAAGAATGCGAAACACGAAGCTGTTGACAATTTTCCTTATTTTATCATAAAACACTGCATTCGTCAACTTCCTTCCTTTTATGATACATTGCGTCTCTTTACTTTTTAACAAAACAAGCTATAATGGAAGTATATGCAAATGAAAAGAGGAGCGGTAAATGATTACGATCCAGTCGGTTTCAAAATCCTTTCATAAGCAAAAAGTTCTGGACGATATATCCTTAACCATTGAACGAGGTGAAATTTTCGGTTTGTTGGGTCCCTCCGGTGCCGGGAAAACCACCCTGATCCGTTTGATTACAGGCGCCGAAAAACGGGACAGCGGAGAAATCTTTGTGGATGCCGTTTCGGTTCCGGACAGAAAGGTGCTTCAAAGAATAGGGTTTATGCCCCAGAACGACGCACTGTACACGGACATCACGGGTTTCGAAAACCTAAGGTTTTTCGGAGGCTTATTCGGATTGCACGGGGCAGTACTGAAAGAAAAAATAAGCGAATGCCTGCAGCTGGTGGACTTGTCGCAGGATGCAAAAAAACCGGTCAGTAATTATTCTGGCGGCATGAAAAAGCGTCTGTCACTGGCAGCTGCGTTGATCCACTCACCGGATGTACTTGTGCTGGATGAGCCCACAGTAGGGATTGACCCGGTTTTACGCCGTAAAATCTGGGAAGAATTTGACCGCCAAAGAAACAGCGGCAAGACAATTATTGTGACCACCCATGTTATGGATGAGATCCAATATTGTGACAGGGCGGGACTGATCTATGAAGGCAAGCTGATTGCTTGTGATACCGTGGAGCAGTTGAGAAAAATGGGGAAGGGCAGCGTGGAAAATCTGTTCTTTTTCACAAAGCAAGGAGAAAACGATTTATGAGCTGTCTGATCATCAGAATATTAAAGCAAATTGAAAGCGATAAGCGTTTGATCGGTCTCATCATTGCGGCTCCCATCTTGCTTTTGTCGCTGATTTATCTGTTGTTGGGCGATTCCGGCTATCAGCCGAAAATCGCGGTCAAGGGTCTTCCTCCACAGTTGGTTACTGCCTTGGAAAAGCAGGATTGTTCGTTGATCACCACAGATAAGGAAGCCGACACCTTGCTGCGGGACAAGGATGCCGACGGGGTGCTGTCAATGATCAATTCATCCATCCATATAAAAATACTTGAGAACGATGCCGTAAAAACAGGGCTGGTTACAGCGGCAGTGAAGAATGCTCTGACAGAATATATGCCTGCCGGCTCGATGACGACCGAATTCATTTACGGAACAGAGACACAAAGCATGTTTGATACCATGGGGTATATCATGCTGGGTATCCTCTCGTTTTTCTTTGTGTTCATCATTGCCGGTATTTCTTTTGTCCGGGAACGCACGGGAGGAACACTGGAACGGTTTATATTGTCGCCGATCAAACG
>MKRK01000116.1:14076-15480 GCA_001896915.1 Clostridiales bacterium 43-6 | reverse complement strand
AACATGAACATCGGCGGGAAATTCGTTGAGGCTGCCTGTGTGATGCTTTGTCTGGCCTTGTGTGCCGTTTCCCTGGGTACGCTGGTTTCCATTTTTTCAAACAACGAATTTCAAATCGTCCAGTTTATCCCCATTGCGGTGATTCCTCAAATCTTCTTCTCCGGGCTTATTCCGCTGGATACCATCCCCATGGGCCTCGGTAAAATCGCCTATGCTATGCCGGTTTACTATGCCTGTACAGCCTTGAAAAAGCTAATCATCTATCATCAGGGCTTCGGGGATATCTCCAGCTATCTTTTCGTGCTGCTCGGTATCACTCTTGTGCTTTCCGCCATCAATACCCTGGCATTGAGGCGTTACCGTAAAATTTAAACGGATTATTATAAAAAAAGCGGATGATAACCCGCTTTTTTTATACATTAATTCGGAACAAGACCACGTCGCCGTCGGCCATGACATATTCCTTGCCTTCGCTTCGTACCAGTCCCTTTTCCTTGGCGGCTGTCATTGTACCGCATGCCATCAGGTCATCAAAGGAGACAACCTCGGCGCGGATAAAGCCACGTTCAAAATCTGTGTGGATTTTACCGGCGGCCTGGGGTGCTTTTGTGCCTTTTACAATCGTCCAGGCGCGCACCTCCGGCTGTCCTGCGGTGAGGTAGGAAATCAGCCCCAGCAGGGAATAGCATTTTTCAATCAGTCGGTCAAGCCCGGAGGAGGAAAGCCCCAGCTCTGACAAAAACAGCTCTTTTTCTTCGCCGCTGAGAGGAGCGATTTCTGCTTCCAATCCTGCACAGATGGGTAGCACCTCGGCGCCTTCCGCGGCAGCGATTTTTTTGACAGCCAGATATCTTTCGTTGGTTTCGATGCCGGAAATAAAATCCTCTTCGCTCATATTGCAGGCGAAAATGACCGGTTTTGTGGACAACAGAGCAATGGAGGATAAAATCTCATCCTCTGCCTCGTCCCGTGTGACGGTTCTGGCAGGCTTACCGCTTTCTAAATGAGCGATCAGGCGGTTTAAGAAATCGGCTTCCGTCTGCATGGTCTTGTCGCCCTTGCTGAGCTTTTGGGCCTTGTCGCGGCGGCGTTCTACCATTTCGATATCTGAAAAAATAAGTTCAAAATTAATGGTTTCGATGTCACGGGAAGGGTCAACGGAGCCTTCTACATGAACAATGTCATCGTTTTCAAAACAGCGGACAACATGAACAATGGAATCCACCTCTCTGATATGGGAAAGAAATTTGTTTCCCAGTCCTTCTCCCCGAGATGCCCCCTTTACCAAGCCGGCGATATCTACAAATTAAATGATCGCAGGAGTGATTTTAACGGGGTGATACATTTCTGATAGCTTTTGGAGCCGAACATCCGGCACAGCCACCACACCCACGTGTGGCACAT
>MKRK01000116.1:9348-14029 GCA_001896915.1 Clostridiales bacterium 43-6 | reverse complement strand
TGTAATGGCATTAAACAGGGTTGATTTTGCTACATTGGGCAACCCTACAATTCCTAATTTCATCCTATTCTCCATTCCCTTTAATCTGTTAACAGTATAGTATGATTGCCGACGATATTCAACTATTTTCTGAAAATAGTCAAATACATATTGATATTTTTTCCCTTTTCAATTAAAATAAGGATATATTGTAATGGGAAGGTTGTTAAAAATGAATGCGAGTAAATCCAATCAGATACGAAACAACACTTTGATGATTTTGATCTCAGCAGTAATTGTGCTGGTGGCATCGGCAAATTTTTTAAAGAATGATTCCGTCAATATTTTTCTGTATGCGCTTGCCATTGCGTTTTGCGGCTATGATTTTGCAATCAAAGCCATTGAAAAATTATTATCCCTCAAATTTGATGAACGTATTTTTATCATTGCGGCAGTTTTGATCACGTTTGTTCTGAAGATGCAGTCTACTTCGGCAATGATCGCCATTCTTTATAATTTTGGCAATATCCTAAAAGAAATTGCTTTGGATTATAATGAAAATGAAACAGAAAAAAACAGAAAAATCCTGCCTTCCAAAGTGAGCATTCTGGGTGAGAATGAGAACTATCTGGAGTTTAAACCCGAAGATATCAAGGAAGGTGACATTCTGCTTGTCAAACCGGGAGAAAGAGTCCCGACGGACGGTATTATTCTTGAGGGCATTTCGAGCCTCAATACCTCGGCATTGTTCGGGGAGAGCAAATCAGTCAAAGCGGAAGTGGGTATGACTGCTTTGGGAGGAGCACTTAACGAAAGCGGGGCCATTAAAGTCAAGGCAACCTCGGTGTTTGAAGAAAGCGCAGGATATCAAGTCACCAGATCCTTTGAGGCAGCTACACAAAAGAAGGGCAAGCTGGAAGCTTTTGTCCTGAAATATACAAAGTTCTATACCCTTGCTGCGTTGGTCATTGTCGCTGTTTTAGCGGTCATGGCATTCCTGTCAAAGGAAAACGAAACCGATTATATCATAAGAACTCTGGTGGTGCTGATGGCATCCATGTCCGGCTCGCTGACCTTGTTTGTGCCCCTGTTTTACAAGACAAGCGCTTCTGCTGCCTTAAAAACGGGTGCCATTGTGAGCGGTGGCAGTGTGTTTGAAAAACTAGCCGGCGTCAAAACCATGCTGTATCACAAAACCGGTGTCATCACCACAGGCGCTATGACCATGGGAGACATCACCGCAATACATAATTACACGGCTGATCAGGTTCTAAACATTGCAGCAATTGCGCTTTCTGTATCAAAAACGAGAATCGCAAGCATTATCAATGCCCATGCAGGAAATCCGAAAGCTTCCGTTACGGATGCAGAAGAATACAAGAGTCTGGGGGTTTCCGTTACCATCAACGATAAGACTGTTTTATGCGGCAGTGCTGCTTTTATGAAGCTGAAGAATGTGGATATCACAGCCCTGCCGGAGGTAACTGTTTATACGGTTGTCGATGGTGTTGCAGTCGGTGCAATCAAAATCCATGATGTATTAAGGCCCGACGCTGCCGCTACAATGAAGGAACTGAAGCTGACAGGGATCGAGAAAAATATACTGCTCACCGGAGACAACAACGCAACAGCGGCGGCGGTGAAGGAAAAAGTAGCAATGGACGCATATTTTGCCGTTTTGACACCAGACGAGAAGGTGCAGAAGCTGGCGGAGAGTAAGAATGCAGGATATGTCACAGAAGCAGATGACGGATCGGAACCGACCGAAGATGGTACTCATTTTGTCATTGGAAGCGGGAACGAGCTGATCCTGCCCGATACCGACATTGTGGTGACGAGTGGTAAGATCAGCGCAATACCGAAGGTATTCCACATTGCACAACAAGCCATGCTATCCTTCAAAATCAATATAGCGGCTGCGTTTCTGCTAAAACTGATTGTCATCTTGGTTGGCGCGTTTGGCATTGCCGCCCCATGGGTTGCGATTCTGATTGCTTTGTGCGTGGACATTGCCATTGCCGTCGGCACCGTTCTCAACACCACGAGGCTGTTAACAATAAAATAACACAACTTAACCAGTCAACCAAAAGCCCTGAAAGGTTTCTCCTTTCAGGGCTTTTTCATGTTATTTTGAGAATGGAGGATCGAGGCACGAAGAAGGTTAAATCCGGCGCCTGGAACGCACACGCTTCATTTTTTTGCGGTATTTATTTTGCACGATATTGACGATTATCAGCAATATCAGAAGCAAGACAAAAATGATTGCGCCCACAATAAACCAAAAGCTGGTGACAATGTTTTTGGCGACCTGTAAATAATATAAAAGCTCATTGCGGTTTACATCATCGGTGGCGATGATATTGACCCGACCGATTTCCTCGCCGGAATATTTTATCTTAGCAAAGCCCATGACCATACCGCTTTTCACTGGGGCATCCACAGTGCTTTTGGTTAAAATCGGTTCTATAATGATGGTGGAATCATCCGCTGATTTTGGAATGATGGCGGAAAAATCCTTGTCGGGGAACAGGGAAAGATGATCCGTTTTCCAGGCAAGCTTGACCGAAACCTCCGCAACCGGCTCGTTTTTGTTGACAACCTGCTTGTATTCAAAGGTGTCAAAGGCCCATTTGTAAAGGGATTTTGTATCGGAAAATTCCTTGTGAATTACGTTGCCTGCCGCATCTTTGGGCGGTGCGCCCATGGCGAGGCAGATGTAATTGTATCCGTCCTTGGAAGCGGTGGAAATGAGGCAACGGCCTGCCTCTGTGGTATAGCCGGTTTTCACGCCGTTGATATAGCGGTAATAATACGTGGTGGAGGGATTGAGCATTAAATTGGTGGTGGCAATTTTTCGCTGCGGGTTTTTGTTGGTAGCAGGAACGGTATAAGAGGACTGGTTGCACATTTCTGCAAAGGTGGGCAGTGTGATGGCGAAAACTGTCAGCTTGTACATATCGGAAACTGTGGTATAATTGAGAGGATCATGAAGTCCCACGGGGTTGGAAAAATGAGTGCCAGTCATTTTCAGTTCCTTCGCCTGCTCGTTCATCATATCCACAAAGACGCTGATATCACCGCCTCCGAAATGGTTGGCAACGACCGTGGCGGCGTCACCGCCGGAGGTTACCAGCATGATGTTCAATAGCACCCGCAAAGGCAGCTGCTCGTCCGCTTTTAGTCCGCCCAGAGAGGAATCTGTTCCCAAAAGGGAATCCAGATCTTCTTTGTTGACGGTGATGACTTCGTCAAGGTTGGTTGCTTTACGGAGGGCGACGACTGCCGTCATGATTTTGGTCAGGGAAGCGGGATAGACCTTTTCATCGGCGTTTTTGGTGAATAAAACAGCGCCTGTGTCCAGGCTCGCCAGCATGACCGCATTTGATTGGATGTCAATATCCGCCGGAAGTGTATAGGCCGATGCCTTTACGGGCAGAAGCACTGATGCGAACAGAAATATAAAACAAAGAAAAAATGCGTATTTTTTCATAGCAATCTCTCCTGATTTGGTGTAAAATATTGATGTAATGTTTATAGTATAACAGCTAAAAAGA
The DNA here is from genome assembly GCA_001896915.1 of Clostridiales bacterium 43-6. Taxonomy (GTDB): domain Bacteria; phylum Bacillota; class Clostridia; order Oscillospirales; family Acutalibacteraceae; genus MKRK01. The sequence goes on along the minus strand of MKRK01000116.1, from coordinate 10,496 downwards.
TAAAATTAAAGGAAAATTTAATTTATTTATAATGAATTCACATTTTTACGGGGGAACAAAAATGGTTTATGTTACCGGTGATATGCACGGCGACGAAATAAGACTGTATAAAAAAGAAATCCGAAAGTTAAAGGAAGGGGATACCCTGATTGTTTGCGGCGATTTTGGTTTTGTCTGGGATGGAAGCCCAAAAGAGAAAAAGCTTCTTGAATACCTGGGCAGCCGAAAATACAACGTCTGCTTCATTGACGGCACCCATGACAATTATGATTTGATCAATTCCTATCGGGAAACCGTGTTTAAGGGCGGACGGGTGCACAGAATTTCCGGCAGCTTGTTTCACATGTGCAGGGGTCAGATTTTTAACATTGACGGACTCAGTATCTTCACCTTCGGCGGAGGCGAAAGCGCCGACAAAGAAATGCGTACCGAACACGAAACCTGGTGGAGAGAAGAAATGCCCACGCCGGACGAGATGCAGGAAGGCGCGGAGAATATGGAAGAGGCCGGATGTGACGTGGATGTGATCATTACCCATGAGCCGCCGTCCTTGGTCAAAAGTGCGATTTTGCTTCGGTCCGGCAAGGTAGATGCCGTCAGCAAATTAAACGGATATTTTGAAGAACTGAACCGTTCCTGTAAGTTTAAAAAGTGGTATTTCGGCAGTGTTCACGAGGACAGAACCATTACACCGCTGCATACCGCCGTGTTCAAAGAGGTTATTCCGATTATACTGTAGACACAAAGGAGTGGTTGTAAATTGAAGCTGTTTCATACCGCAGATTGGCATCTGGGCAAGGTTTTATACGGCCGCTCGTTATTAGATGATCAGCGATATTTTTTATATGATTTTTTTCTGCCCCTGATTGACAGGGAAAAACCCGACGGGATTTTGCTTTCCGGTGATATCTTTGACCGGCAAATCGCACCTGTGGAGGCGATTTCGTTGTTTGACAGAATCATTACAGAAATCGTGGTGAAACGAAATACGCCTTTTTTAATCTCGCTGGGCAACCATGACGGAGCAGATCGTTTTTCCCTGGGGACTGACTTGTTAAAAACAAAGGGCTTGCACATAGAAACCAAACTGAAAAGCACAGTGGAACCTGTCAGGATTATGAAAGACGGGGTGAAAACCCATATCTATA
>MKRK01000116.1:6986-9261 GCA_001896915.1 Clostridiales bacterium 43-6 | reverse complement strand
CGAAAAACATTTTGATGGCCCATTGTTTTATAACAGGGTCAAAGGTCAGCGAGAGCGAGACGGATTCCCGCTTGTTTGTGGGCGGGCTGGGCGAAGTCGGCGACGGCGTGTTTGACGGCTTTGATTATGTTGCTTTGGGGCACCTTCATGCACCCCAAAAGGCGGCGAAGAATGCAAGGTATTCCGGCTCACCCTTAAAATATAGCTTTGACGAAGAAACCCAGAAAAAATCCGTGACCATACTGAATATTTCCGATACCATCACAATGGAAGAAAGTCCGGTCACTGCCCTTCGGGATGTACGCACCGTAAAGGGTACGATCGAGGACATTGTTGCACGGGGCGAAACGGACGAAAATAAAAACGACTATTTGCATGTGATACTGGAAGGACCGCCGGTATTTGAACCCATGCAGCGGATCAGAAAAGTATACCCCAACGCTCTGGGACTGCAAAACGGCAGTTTTCAGGATGCCGCAGAAACAGGGGACAGATCTGCGCTACGAAGCGGGCTGAAAAAATCGGGGCAGGATGACATGCTGATTTTCACTGAGTTTATGAAGCAAATCTGCGGACAGGAAGCAACGGATGAGGACAAAGCGCTGTTTTTGGCACAGCTGCAAATTCTGAGCAAGGGGGAAGGTAAATGAAGCCCCTTTTTATCAGTATGGAAGCGTTCGGACCATACGAGCAGAAAACCGAGTGTGATTTTACTCTGCTTGGGGACAAGCGCCTGTTTTTGATCACAGGACCCACAGGCGGTGGAAAAACCACTATTTTGGATGCCATGAGCTTTGCCTTGTACGGCGACGCAACCGGCCAGCTCCGCAGCTTCCGGGATATGCGAAACCTTTCTGCCGGGGACGATCGTAGTACCGAAGTGGTGTTTGTGTTCGAGCTTTCCGGGAAACGGTATCAATTTAGCCGCAGTCTGAAAATCCATCATAAACGGACAGGAAAAACAGAAGAACAAATCACAGGAGAATGCTATGAGCTGGTTGGGGATGAGTGGGTCTTGCTGGCTTCAGGGTTTACGAATGTAACCGCAAAGGCAGTGGAGATTTTACGGTTCACCCACAGCCAGTTTTCCCAGGTGATCGTGCTGCCCCAAGGGGAGTTCCGAAAGCTTTTGGTGGCCAGCAGCAAGGATAAGCTGGCGATTTTGCAGGTGTTGTTCCAGACTGGGCGGTGGCAAACAATCATTGACGCTTTTTCCGGCCGTGTCAAGGGTCTGAAAAACCAATACGACGAACTGCAGATTAAAAAAAACACCTTGCTGGAGAGCGCAGATAGCAAGGATGAAAATGAACTCTACAACAAGCTTTCTGCTGCGGGCAAAGAGCTTGAGCTGACGGAACAAAAAGCAAAGATCAGCGAAGAAGCTTTTGTCTCAGCCAACAAAGCGTTGAACGATGCCCTGATGACAGAAGAAAAGTACAATGAGCTTGCCGGAAAGCAAAAAGAACTGGCGCAGTACACGCAAGAGGAACCGGCTTATCAAAAGCTGGAGGAGCAATATCGTTATGGGGTGAAGATAAGCAAGACATACCCCTGTTATAAACAGTTTGTTGCAGCAAAAGCGGAAAAAGAAGAGCGGGAAAAAGAGCTGACAGAACGAACGGCACAAAAAAAGGAAGCGGCAGAAAAAGAACTGGCTGCCCAAAAAGAGTTTTTGACCGCCGAGGAAACAAAAGACGAAATCCGTACCAAAAAAGAAAAAGCGGCAGAGCTGATTAAAATGCTTCCGATATTTGAACAGCTGATTGCATTGAATGAGCAGATTGAGGGATTGAATACACAAAAAGCGGCGTTGCAAAAAACAAAAGAACAAACCGAACAGGAAATCGGGATCGTTTCGGAACGGATCAAAAAGGGAGAAGGGGTAACGGAAACTATTTTTCGGCAGTATCTTGAGCCCTTCGGAGAAAAGCAGGAACGTAAGAACACATTGAAAACCGCAAAAGCGGAGCGGGACGAACTGGAAAAAACACAAGCTGAATACAATGCGCTTCAAGAGCAGTTGAAAACAATACAAGAACGACAGGGAAGAGCAGAAACGGAACGGAAAGAGGCAGAGCATCAGCTGGCTATGCTGGCAGACCTGTTGCTGAAAGACACCGCTTATTCCATTGCGATTCATCTAAAAGACGATGAGCCTTGCCCTGTCTGCGGTTCTGCCGTTCATCCGAAGATGGCAGAAAAAAGCGAATCGGTGCCTTCAAGCACCGACATGGAAACCGCAAGAGAAGCCTTTGAACAAAAAAAGAACTGCTAT
>MKRK01000116.1:6426-6946 GCA_001896915.1 Clostridiales bacterium 43-6 | reverse complement strand
CAGAAGAAAAAGAAAATCTCTGAAACGCTGCCGGAAATTTCTGATATAACCGCCGAGCTGATGGCATTACAGGAATAGATGGTCGATGCAGAAAAACAGAAAAAGAAATATAGCAAGTATCTTACTGTGATCAACGGACTGCGGGAAACCGAAGCCGTAAAAAAGTCAGAGCTTGTTATCACAGAAAACGAGCTGAAAGCCAAAACCGAAATTCTGATTGGTCAAACAGCAAAAGTCACGGAAATCAAAACACGCATTCCGCCAAACAGTGACTACCTTACCATGAAAAAGGAAGCCGATTTGCTGCAGCGTGATACCGAAAGGTTGGAAAGTGCTCTGGCGAAAGCCGATCAGGATTATAGAGAAGCACAAAAAGGGTTGGTACAGGCGGCAGAAAAGCAAGCGGCGGCACAAAGAGAGCTGCTGGAGGCAGAAAAGAAAACCGTCACAGCCCGGGAGGAACTCGAAAAACGATGTGTTGCAGAGAATATTACCACCGATGAATTGGTGCACGCCGTTT
>MKRK01000116.1:398-6412 GCA_001896915.1 Clostridiales bacterium 43-6 | reverse complement strand
AAGGCTTGACGAACATCGGAATGCCATCGAACAGGTGAAAAAGCGAATATCAGAACTGACACAAGCGACAAAAAATCTTGTTCGTTCTGATATGGATGTGCTGGAGCAAGCACTCTTACGAGCCAAAGAGAACCGTGCGGCAGACAGTGAACAATTGGGAAAAAACCGTGAAAAGCTTCACAAACTATATGAGGTTACGGAAAAAATAGAACAAATCGAAAAAGAGAACAGCGAATTGGTGGGGGCATATTCCAAAACCGCGCGGGTATATGAATTCATTTCGGGCAAAAACAGGCTGAGGACACCCATACATAATTTTGTGCTGGGTCTGATGTTGGATGAAGTGGTACAGTCTGCAAGCCGTTCCCTACTCACCCTCAGCCGGGGCAGATATTCCTTGGTGCGGGTGGATATAGAAGGCGGAACCTCTATCCGGGGGCTGGATATTGAGGTGATGGACGCATTTCAGGGGGGGCTGCGTAAGGTCGGCACCCTTTCCGGCGGCGAATTATTCTTGGCATCACTGTCTCTTGCCTTCGGGCTTGCCGAGGTAGTGCAGAACTATGCCGGTGGCGTTCAGCTGGATTCTATTTTTATCGATGAAGGCTTTGGAACACTGGACAACGAAACACTGGAATCCGCCATGAAAGCGTTGGCAGATATTCAGGAAAGCGGTCGCCTTGTGGGCATTATTTCCCACGTGACGGAGCTGAAACAACGAATTTTTGCCCGCATTGAAATCACACCCGGCGACGGCGGAACAAAGCTCAAGGTCAAGGAGTTTTGAAGAAATGGGTACGGATGCGTTTGTCCGCGCTTCGATTTGTGATAAAACAGAAGATATTTTTATGACATTCATTATAAGTGTGTGGGATGCTGTTCGCTTTATAAAATCGGAAAAAGCATCACTGATGATATAAAAGTTGATTGAAAGAATTGATGGATACAAAGGATACTTGCATCACATGAAAAAATATGATAGGTTACAAAAAAGGATGTTCGATTCATTATCTGCCGGAAATATGGATAAATTATTGATATTATTGATAACACAATCCATATAGGTCATGCCAATATAGATACAGTTGAGATTCATATCCATATCACTTGTCCTTTCGGTATGATATTACATTCATAAATTCGTATAAAAAGAGTGCAGAAGTGAAGAATATTAAAAAACCTTTACATTTGAAATCGCTTATGCTATAATAGCCGTTGCGAATGATGTTTTTTCATTTGCGTGCCTTTTTCTATGCTTCTGGCGACTGCCCGATCGGGAATCACCTGACCTTAAGCTTGGTGAAAGGAAATAAAACAAGAGGTGAAGAAAATGTTAAAAGACACAAAAAAAGAAGTCATAGAAACCTATGCGAAGCATGAAGGCGACACCGGTTCACCGGAAGTCCAGATTGCGCTTCTGACTACCCGCATCAATGAGCTTACCGAGCATCTGAAGGTTCACAAAAAGGACCATCACTCACGTCGCGGCCTTCTGAAAATGGTTGGTCACAGACGGAATTTACTTGCTTATTTAATGAAAAACGACATTGAGAGATATCGTTCCATTATCGGCAAGCTGGGAATTCGTAAGTAATAACAATGAAGCAGGCGGGCTTACACTTGCCTGCTTTATTCCGTTTTTGCAATGTTTGTCTTTATGGTCTGGACAGGTTTTAGCAGTGAATAGATCATCCGATGCTTCGGGTTATGTATTTATTGCTAAACTATTGTCAGACCTTTAGAAATAAAATTTTTGGAGGTAAAAAATGTTTGAAAACTATAAGGTTTTCGAAACCGAATTGGCCGGTCGTCCGCTGCAAATCGAGACCGGTAAACTTGCACAACTGGCAAACGGTTCTGTATTGGTTCGCTACGGTGAAACCTGCGTACTATGCGCTGTTACTATGGCTGATAAACCCCGTGACGGGATTGACTTTTTCCCGTTGTCTGTTGACTTTGAAGAAAAGTTATACTCTGTAGGCCGTATTCCCGGCTCATTTTCCCGCCGTGAAGGCCGCCCGACGGACAAAGCCATCTTGGCTTCCCGTTTGATTGACCGTCCGATCCGTCCGCTGTTCCCCAAGGATATGCGTAACGATGTTTCGGTGGTTTGTACTGTAATGTCCGTTGATCCGGATTGTTCTCCCGAAGTTGCCGCTATGATCGGTACTTCCGCTGCTATCACAATTTCCAATATTCCGTGGAACGGCCCCATCAGCGGTGTTGAAGTGGGTTATGTAGACGGGCAATTGGTTCTCAATCCTACTGCTGAGCAATACGAAAAATCAGAGATGCTGGTAACTGTTTCATCCACAGCCAATGTTGTGGCAATGATTGAAGCAGGTGCAAATCAGGTATCCGATGAAGTCATGTTTGACGGTATCATGCTGGCTCATGCGGAAAATCAGAGAATTGTTGCATTTATCAATGAAATGAGAGCACAAATCGGCAAAGAAAAGGTGGAATTCCCATCCAATGATCCGGCACCGGAAATGTACGAAGCCATCAAAGCCTTTGTGATTGACGATGTCCGTTTGGCTTTGGATACAGACGACAAGCGGATTCGCGATACTAGATTAAAACCTGTCTATGAAAAAGCACACGCACAGTTTGATGAGATTTATGCTGACCAAATTGGAAAAATCGATGAGTGCTTATACAAAATTCAGAAATATGTTGTTCGCCGCTGGTTGCTGGACGATGGCAAACGTGTGGACGGCAGAGGGATTGATGAAATCCGCCCGCTGGCTTCCGAGGTGGGTCTGCTTCCTCGTGCCCACGGTTCAGGACTCTTTACACGGGGACAGACACAGGTGTTGACAATCGCAACACTTGGTCAGGTTCGTGACGCCCAGATTTTGGACGGCATTGATGAAGAAGATTCCAAGCGTTATATGCATCATTATAATTTCCCGTCTTATTCTGTGGGTGAAACAAGACCCAGCCGTGGTCCCGGACGCCGTGAAATCGGTCACGGTGCACTGGCCGAGCGTGCGCTCGTTCCTGTGATTCCTTCCGAAGAAGAATTTCCGTATTCCTACCGTCTTGTTTCTGAGGTTGTATCCTCCAACGGTTCTACCTCACAAGGCGCAATCTGTGGCTCTACGCTGGCACTGATGGACGCCGGGGTTCCCATCAAGGCTCCCGTTGCCGGTATCTCCTGTGGTCTTGTGACGGAAGGCGACCGATTCATGACAATGGTTGACATCCAGGGTCTTGAAGATTTCTTCGGCGACATGGACTTTAAGGTTGCAGGTACTCATAAAGGCATCACAGCCATTCAGATGGACCTGAAGATTGAAGGACTGACTCCCGAAATCATTAAGGAAGCCCTGGAAAAAACACACAAGGCACGTCTTTATATCTTAGACGAGATTATGTTAAAGGCAATTCCCGCACCGAGAGCAGAGCTTTCTAAATATGCACCGAAAATGCTGACAACCAAAATCGAAGTGGACAAAATCCGCGAGGTGATCGGTTCCGGCGGTAAGGTCATTCAAAAAATATGTGCGGACTGCGATTGTAAAATTGATATCGAAGAGGATGGACGTGTTTTCATTTCTTCCATCAATATTGACGATGCAAAGCGTGCCCTGCAGATCATTGAAACCATAGCCAATGACCCCGAGGTCGGTGCTATCTTTAAAGGTAAGGTAACCCGTTTGATGAGCTTTGGCGCATTTGTTGAAATTGCTCCCGGAAAAGAGGGCTTGGTTCATATCAGCCAGCTTGACATCAGACGGATCGAAAAGGTCGAGGATGTTGTCAACATAGGCGATGAAGTTATTGTTAAGGTGACTGAAATTGATGATCAGGGAAGACTCAATCTTTCCCGCCGTCAGGCTTTGATCGAAGTGGAAGGTGCGGTACCTGAAAACGAGGTTTCCGACGCTCCCCGTCGTCCCGCACCCAGACCCTTTAACAACAACAGACCGCCCAGAAGACCACAGGGAACAGACAATAAATAAAACAAACGCCGGAATGAAGCATGCTTCATCCCGGCGTTTTTCTGCTTACAGTGGTTTTTAATCAGTGGACCAGCTCTGTAAGTGAATCCACATATACCTGCATTTCTTTTTTAGAATGAACTCTATGGGTACCGCTTATAATTTCCATCTGTTTTTCTTTGGGCAGTAATGCAAAATAGGTCATGGCGTCCATGTTTTTTGCAAGCGCAGCGGCAAAACCCATTGGCAATTCCATGCCAAAACTCTGATGATACATGAAATTCTTCATTTCCTTTCCTGATGATATCTTTTTCTGCTTTCTTCTCATCATTAGTTTTTGCAGATAATAAGCTGATATTCTTTTATATTTTTTCATATTATTGCTTGTATTTTTGGAATTTTTATAGTATATTTTTAGCTATGCAAATTGAATTTGGAGGGTTATCAATGACAGGAACACTGAATGTAAACGGTTTTTTAAAAGCAAAAGGAACAAAACTCGTCAACGGTGCAGGGGAAGAGGTTTTTTTACGGGGCATTAACTTGGGCAATTGGTTTTTGCCGGAAGCTTATATGTGGAAAGTTCCCCATTCCTTGGGAAAGCATCATATCATGGAAAAGGTATTTTCCGAACTGTTGGGAGAAGAAAAAGCAAACAAGTTTTGGGAAACCTATTTTAATACCTATACCATGGAAAGCGACATTAAAAAGATCAAAGAAGAAGGATTTAATTCCATCCGTCTTCCGTTGAACTACCGTGTTTTTATGAACAATGACAGAGTGTTTGATGAAAACCACATAAAAATCATAGACAGAACCCTTGACTGGTGTGAAAAGTATGGCATCTACTGTATTCTGGACCTGCACGGTGCGCCGGGCGGACAGACAGGAACCAATATTGATGATTCTTTGAATAATTACCCGGATCTATTTGCCGACAATGAAAACGTGGAACTGACGGTTTTCTTCTGGAAATCTCTAGCCGAACGTTATAAGGACAGGACCATCATCGGTGGTTATGATTTATTGAACGAGCCAGTGCCGAAAGAACATAAGCAATATCATGATAAATTGATCGATGTTTATAAAAAGATCATCAAAGCCATCAGAGAGGTTGACAACAACCATCTAATTATTTTAGAATGCTCCAATTGGGCAACGGATTTTAGAATATTTACAGAAAAGCACGATGACAATATGGTTATTCAGTTCCACAAATACTGGTGTCCCATTGATTATCGTTTTGTACGGGACTACCTGAACATCAGAGAAACGCTGAATTTGCCATTGTGGATGGGTGAAAGCGGCGAAAACACGCTGGATTGGTATCAGGGCTCCTTTCAGATGCTGGAGGATTATAATATCTCATGGTGCTTCTGGCCATGGAAAAAGCTTGCCGCGAAAAACAACCCCTGCTCCATCAAGGTTCCTGAAGGATGGGATAAACTAGGGAATCATGCCAAAGGTGATATTCAGCTTTCTGCAGATGAGGCAGAAAGTATTTTAAACGAATTATTGGAAAACATTAAATTTGAAAACTGTGAATACAATCAGGAAGTACTCAATGCTTTATTTCGCCGTGCTCCTTTCCGTATTCAAGCAGAATATTACCAGCTTCACGGTGTGGGACAGTCCTATTATTTCAGAGATAAGGTTGCTACAAACGTTAATTTCAGACGGGAAGAGGGATTGAACGTTAAGTTTATCTGTGGCAAGGATGACGAGCTACCCCAGTTTGATTCCGACCCGTCGAACCATATGCCGGAAAATGAGCGGTTATATATCTCCTTGCAGGCAGGCGACTGGGTGAAATACGAGGTTAACGCTACAGAAGATCAATTCATTGACCTCTCTGCCCACATTGCGGCAGAGACCATGGATGCCGTGATAGAGCTTTGGCTGAACAGCGAAGTGAATCTGACCGGTTCGGCAGTGATTGAAAACGGCTGGCACATACAAACTCTGACAGAAAAAGCATTGCTGCCCGCGGGCATCCATGAACTGAAGCTGATTGTCAGAAACGGTATCGTAAAAGTTGATTATTTTGATATTAAATAGGATATAATA
>MKRK01000116.1:0-298 GCA_001896915.1 Clostridiales bacterium 43-6 | reverse complement strand
ACACAATAAAGTTAATCCAGTTTGAATACAGCAAGCTGGCGTGGCTTCTCCACTGCATGGCGGGAATACTGTCCGGATTATCGGCGGGAAAATAGTTGCGGGGAATATTGATCTCTAGTCCTTTGTTCACATCACGGGAATATTCGCCGGCCAGGGTACCTCTGTCATATTCAGAATGACCCGTAATAAAAAACTTTCTGCAATCCCTGTCTGCCACAATATAAATGCCGGAGGTTTCTGAGGTAGAAAGAATATCAAGACCTTCCACCTTTTCGATATCCTCCCGTTTCACGCCGGT
>MKRK01000115.1:7453-7695 GCA_001896915.1 Clostridiales bacterium 43-6 | reverse complement strand
CTGCGCCGCATCCGTTTTCGGCAACAAGATCAAAAACTCATCACCGCCAATGCGCGCGATGATATCGTCGGCACGGCAGGTCATTTTCATAGCGTTTGCAACCAGCGTGAGCAACTGGTCTCCTGATTCGTGGCCGAATGCATCATTGATGACTTTCAGTCCGTTTACATCCGCATACACGATGGTCAACGGGTAATTGCGTTCGACGTCGAGCCTGCGCAATTCCTCTTCAAAAAGGCGTC
>MKRK01000115.1:7229-7430 GCA_001896915.1 Clostridiales bacterium 43-6 | reverse complement strand
TCGTGATAGCTTAGGTATTCAATGCGCTTCTGCCGCTCTTTCCGTTCGCTGGAGTCGCGGAACACGAGCACGCAACCGGAGATTGCCCCGGTTTCGTCCCTGATAGGCGCGGCAGTGTCTTCAATCGGAATTTCATTTCCGTCTTTGGTGATCAAAAGGGTGTGATTGGCGAGTTCGACGATTTCACCCCGCTCGAATACT
>MKRK01000115.1:0-7087 GCA_001896915.1 Clostridiales bacterium 43-6 | reverse complement strand
AGAGGTCAGCGTTGTTTCCAGTTTCTTTTTACTGTCATATAGCTCCTTTTGCCCCGATTCAATTCGGTTAAGGAGGTGATTGATGGATTTACCGAGAGAAGTGATCTCTTTTCCGCCGGATTCGGATACTCGTGCGTACCGTCCGCTTTCCGTGTCAATACTTCCAACTTCGGAAACAAGCCGCATGAAAGGCCTGGATATAACATTGCCCCACACGATGAATAACACAACAGCAAGAAGGGTGCAGACAATCGTATTGATGTGTGTAAAGGTCATCAGCCGTTGCATCGAGGAAAGATAGAGATCCCTTGATATCTCAAGATCAAACTGCACTGCTTCTTGCGGGGCAGAAGGATTCGAAAGCAAAAGATGAATATCGATTGACGACTTCGCTTTTTGTATCAATGCGTTCAAGGTTTGCGATGAATTGGTTTTTTCGGAGGTGTCGTCGGTTTCAACAGTGGATAATCCCGTAATTTTCGCTCCGGAGATTCCTTCAATGGTGCGTAGTGTAGCCTTATCGACGATGCGCCCGATGATCAACCGTCCGGTTGGAAGAGAGGTAGCGGTGGAATCCGTTACCTCGGATGCTGCAAGAAAGTAATAATCATTACCGATCTTTTTGAGAAATGAAACGTCTGAATCCTGCGATGCATACGATAGAATATCCGTCATATTTGCGCCAAAGCCGGCCGGAAATGAGGAGAAACCACCGTCTTTGGGAGAATAATAAAGGCTGTGATAAATGTGATCTGTTTGATCGACTAATATCAAAAAACTCAGATCCAAGTTTTCGAATGTGCTTTGATTCAGATTCAGTTCGATATAGTCCGGATTTCGTCCGCGCACAAATTCTGAAGTATCATCCCAATGCGCCCAGTCGTTGACGGTTCCAAGATAATTATCGATTTTCTCGTAGATATAGTTGGATACACTTTGTGTTGCGACGTCTACTTGGGTATCTTCTTGTTGCTGAATATAGTCCTTCGTAAAAAGCCAGAAAGCGACGTTGGACAGAATAACGCTCAGCAAAATGAGCGGAATAACAGCAAGGAGAATTTTGCTTTTTATACTCATGTTTCTCTCCCAATTTTAAGAAGATCTGATCAAATATATATGGTGATCTCTCGACGGAAATATGATCGTCGAGCGGGAATGAAAAACGAGTCGCAATCCCCTCCGGGGCAGACATGATCGGGGCAACATGAAACAAAAAGAATTTACGATATGTGGAATATACTACTCAACTTCATTCTATTCTTCGTGTAAAACTTAGTCAACATCACCTGGAAAATGTAATGAATCCCGAATGAACCGCTATCCATACACTGAACCAAGTGGACTTCAGATTTGGGGTTTCGGGCCACCATAGAACGACGCGCGGAGTATCGAACACGGGATGATCTCATGAAAGGAAAGCCATTCCCTCTTTGTAAAATCGTTCGGCGGCATGCTGTTGCGTTCAAATCAAAGTTGCAGTTAAGACAAATAAGTAACGCAATACTTGTACGATGAGCGTGCAATGTGATCACATAGAATATACATGATAGGAAGCGTTACATGAAATATCCAGATTGGGTGATTCCTGCTTACAGGTCTCTGGCAGGTAGATGTTGAATCATCATAAATCATACAATGTAACAGTTATGCCCGAGACAGTCGCATGATCTTGCAACTGTGCGTCAGAAAACACGCGATGCATTTCCCGGCAACAAGCTTGCGCTTTCTATGATAACGCGGCTGATTCTTCAACATTCTGGCCGAACTCTTACGGGCCGAATATAAAGTACGCGCGGCGATCAATGGAGAAAAAGCGCTGGAGATTGCTTTTTCCGAAAATCCGCCGGACTTGATCCTTTTGGATGTCATCATGCCCGGCATCGATGGTTATGAGGTCTGCAGAAGACTAAAGGCCGATCCGCTGACGAAGAGCATCCCGATTATCTTCGTCACAGGGAAAGTGAATGCCTTGTCGAAAGTGATCATCCGAAAGACAGATCTTCTTGCGAGATATGGTGGAGAAGAATTTGCTTGTGTTTTACCAAATACAAATGAAGGCAGCGCGTTTATCATTGCGGAGAAACTCCGCCTCGCTGTCGCAGCGTTGAATATTCCGCATGCACTTTCGACGATTGAGAAATTTGTGACCATCCGTGTTGGTGTAACGACAATGATGTCCGCAAAAAACAGTTCCGGTGCCGAGCCAATCAGCGCTGCCGATCAGGTGCTTTACCTCTCGAAGAAGAACGGGAGAAATATGACAAGCTGCTGAGGATGGCGATATCAGGCGCTGCCATGGACGAGTAGAAACAGACTTTCAGAAACCAGCAGGAACGGTTTTTCACGACGCCAAACGAAACACATTGCATATTAAGTGTTGTTTGGAGTACTATGAAATCGAACAAACGAATGATTCGATTTTGATATGTCGCTACCTGTTCGATATTGAATTTGGAGATGAGGCATATGACATTCAGACGCATTTCGGCATTTCTGATTGCAACGGGTCTGATGATGTGTCAATTATCGTGCACCCCTTCTAATCATGCGCAATCCGACACGAAAAAACAGACAATATCTCAAACCAGTACCCTCTCATTTCGTATTACATGGAAAGATTATTCCGGTCGCGGACAAGCAATTCAAAAGATCGTAGATCAATATAATCAGTTATTTGCAGACGATGCAACTATCCAACTGATCAGCGGAGACGAGGATCTGGCGGCAGTACAGACACTGCTGGAGGAAGATTCGGAAACTGTCTTTGTTCTACCATATCGATATGTACAATACTTTGGAAATCTTGGGCTATTGACGGATCTGACAAGTGATTTCAACGAGGAAAAATCCGCGTTTTATCCGGAGGTTTGGGCACTCGGTACGACGAACGGAAACACCTATGGAATTCCTTGGCTGGGTCATACCATGTGTTTGCTCTACAATGAATCGCTTTTAGCAGCGGCTGGAGTGAACCCGGAGTTGATCATTGATTTGGATTCGTTTGTGTCCGCATTGACTGCGGTTGAAGAGAAGACAAGCGCTCGTGGGATTGGCCTGGTCGGAGCAGACAGCAATGATATTTCCTGGATGGTGAATCAATTCATTTATGGATTTGGCGGAAAGCTGGTCAACCAAACCGGCGACAAGGTACTGATCAACACCCGGGAATCCACTGACGCAATCAATTTCTATAAAAATGTGCTTGGCGCACATGCGCAATCAACGTGGACGCAGGACACTGGTACAGAAGTGATGAAATACTTTCTGAATCAGGAAGTTGCGTTTGAGATACAAGGCATCTGGGGGATTTCAGATGTTCAGAAGAATGGATCGCCCTTTGAAGTTGGCGTGATCCCGCTAAAGCAAATCGGAGTTTGCTCAGAAATTGGGCCGATGATGCTTGCAACACCGAAAAACATGAGCGAACAGGCAAAACAGCAATCAATCGCGTTCATTCACTATATGATTTCGATTGATGCACAGCAGGCGATTCTAAACGGTGAATACAGCCCGGAACACGATGCCTATTATCCGTTCCGTACGCCAATCAGAAAAGATATGGCAAATACGCAGATGATGAAGATGTATCCTGTCTATCAGGTTTTCATCGAGGGGTTTGAGAACCCGAGTATCGATGTACCCGTTCCGGCCTGGCAGCCGATTAAGAAAGAGTTTTACGAACCGGGACTGCATAGCGTCATGATCGGCGCAATCTCGGCTGAGACGTTTCTGAAGATGATCGAAACAGAAGGAAACAAGGCCTTGTCCGCAAACTGAACAGACAAAAAGGAGAGTCACCATAATGAAGATTCTGATTGCTGACGACTCAAAAACCGATGTTGCAATTATCAGTAGTATTCTTTCTGATTATGAGTTGCTTTATGCATATGACGGCGTGGAAGCCTTGGAACAAATGGAACAGCACCTAAATATCGATATCATCATTCTTGATATCAACATGCCGCGCATGAACGGCTTTGAAGTGCTGGAGATGATAAAAAACCACCCGGAGTATAAAGATATTGCGGTTTTGGTGCTTACAAATGTTGACGAGATCGATAACGAAATGCGGGGGCTTGATCTTGGCGCGGTTGACTATATTCGGAAACCCCTCAATATTCGATCCCTGCGAAAAAGAGTCGAGCTGCAGATCAAGTTGAAGAATGCGCGCGATGCATTGGCACAGCAGAACAGCATTTTAGAAAAACGGGTGCAGGAGCGGACACGTGAGAGTGTGCTCACACGCGATGTAACCATCCACGCACTGGTGAGTTTGCTTGAAGTACGGAACATTGAATCCAGTAACCACACCAAAAGAACACAACTAATGATGCGTGCATTGTGTGCGCACCTGCGGACAAAACCGCAATACAGCAGCATTTTAACAGAAGGTTATGCCGCGGAACTGTTTGACACAACTCCGCTGCATGATATCGGAAAGGTCGGCATTCCGGATCATATTCTGCTCAAACCAGGCAAATTGACAGACGATGAATTTGAAATCATGAAAAAGCATACTACCTATGGAGTAGAGGCGCTGCGGTGTATGGGACCGGAGAGTGACAGCCTTTCGTTCATCCGCACCGCTGCGGAAATTGCGGGTACGCATCATGAGAAATTTGACGGAACCGGGTATCCCGGCGGACTGGTGGGGAAAGAAATCCCACTCGCCGGCCGCCTTATGGCGATTATTGATGTCTACGACGCGCTGGTCAACAAGCGCGTATATAAGCCCGCTTTCACGCATGCTTCCGCAACAGAAATGATGCAAAACGAGAGCGGCACGCATTTTGACCCCGAATTACTGGATGCATTTTTCGAGATTGAGGCAGAGGTTCAGACAATCGCAGACAGCTTTGCCCAAGCGCAAACCTGACAGGAGCGTTCGTATGAGACCGATTAAATGGATTGCAGCAGCATTGGCTGTTTTCTCCATAACAGCACTGGCGCTTGCACCGGTAGCGCATGCAGCGGAGAATAGCCCACAACTTCAAATTCCTTTGACGCAGGAAGAACAGGATTTCATACGAAACAATCCTGTTATCCACCTCGGCGTTGACCCGACGTTTGTGCCATATGAGTTTATTGACACGGATGGGCAATACAAAGGGATTGCGGCGGATTATATTGCCTTGATCTGCGAAAAAACCGGACTAAAAATGGAAGTCAAACAAAACCTGACCTGGACCGAGGCATATGAAAAGGCAGTCAATGGTGAGCTGGATGTATTGCCTTGCGTGGCACAGACCGCTGAGCGAGAGCGGTATTTTTTATTTTCAGACACCTATTTCACATTCCAGCGAGCAGTGTTTATCAACGAAGACACGAAGGATATCAATTCATTTGAGAATCTATCCGGCAAGACGGTAGCCGTGCAGATGAACAGTTCGCATCATAGCTATATGACCCAGTTTACGGATATCAAGCTGAGCTTGTATCCTACGGTGGAGTCGGCTTTGCGTGCGGTATCAAACGGGGTAGAGATTGCGTTTGTTGGAAACTTTGCGACATCCAGCTATTTGGCAAAGTCGATTGGAGTCTCAAATTTAAAGTATTTTCCGATCGAAGCAAGTCCGGACGATCAATCCCAATCGCTCCGTTTTGCCGTGAGAAAAGATTGGCCGGAGCTTGTGAGCATCATCAACAAAGCCCTGGCGAGCATTACAAAGCAGCAGCGGACGGAAATCAATAACAAATGGATCGATGTGGAAGGCGAGGTCGATTTCTCCTATGTACTTCGCGTGATCGGGATTGCAGGGCTGACGTTGCTTGCGGTTGTGCTGGTGTCATATTTCTGGATCATCCGCTTGAGAAAAGAAATCGTAAAACGCAAAAAAGCGCAGGAAGAACTGACGGTTGCAAAAGAGGAAGCTGTCTCTGCAAACCAGGTGAAATCTCTCTTCCTCGCGCGGATGTCCCATGAGATTCGAACACCACTCAATGCGATCCTGGGAATGGCATATCTAATGAAAAAAACAGATCTCACCGCCACACAGAGTATGTATTTGGACAAGCTGACACAGGCATCACGAAACATGCTTGGTACAATCAACGACATACTCGATTTCTCAAAAATTGAGGCCGGGAAGATCACAATTGAAAAGGTCCCGTTTGACCTTGACAAAATTCTGCAAAGAATCATCAACATTGAATCTGTAAAAGTGGAGGAACAGGGGATCGAACTTGCGGTAGAAAAAGATCCCGCCGTGCCTTCTATGTTTCTTGGTGATCCGCTGCGCATCGAGCAGATATTACTCAATCTGATTAATAATGCCGTGAAGTTTACACAAAGCGGATCGGTGCGGGTGATCATTACATCCAATGCGGAGCAAGAGGCTGAGCGAACAGTAACGTTTGTCGTACAGGATACCGGAATAGGGATGACGCCGGAGCAGCTGGAGCACCTCTTCATACCATTTGATCAGGGAGACTCCAGCATCAGCCGCCGTTTCGGCGGAAGCGGGCTTGGGCTTTCGATTGTCAAGTGCCTGACGGATCTCATGAACGGACAGATCTCAGCCACGAGCGAAAAAGGACAGGGCTCCGCATTCACCCTGCTTCTTCCGCTAGAGGTTGATACCGCGCAGGAAGCGGCAAAAAACGCGCGCATGTCTGCGGATTGTTTTCGCAACACGCGGGCGCTCATCCTCTTGCGCGCGGAAGGCACGCACGTGCAGCTGGAGGAATACCTCCGCTCGTTTGGTATTCAAAACGAGTTTGTCGAGACGGAGCAAGAGATGCGCGTCAGATTGGATGCGGCGCACGAGAAGGGGAGCGCATATCAACTCCTCATTGTTGACTATGCGACACCACAAAACGGCGGAATAGAGTTCTTCCAAAAACTGAGAATGGAACGTCGCATTGCGCACGAGTGCAAGACCATCCTTCTTGTACCGATGATGCGTGAAGATTTGTTTGAAGAACTGGAAGCGGTTGGGATCGATATCGGCATTACCAAACCCATCATACCATCCGTGCTCTACAACGGAATTATCGAAATTCTCAAAATCAAACCGCCGGAGGAGAAGCGCGTCTTGCAAAAAGGCAATCAACTGGCCGCACCCCATCCGTATCGGCTTCTTCTTGT
>MKRK01000114.1:6431-6815 GCA_001896915.1 Clostridiales bacterium 43-6 | reverse complement strand
TCACAATCACAGCGGCACAGGGATCGGACACCGGTGCCAATACATGATCGTTGTACTGCCCGCTCAAAAAAGAGCTTCTGTCACAAATACAGGCATCCGCTCCGCCTTTTGCGGTAAGTGTCATCGTTCCTCCAAAAACACTGCCGAAATGATTTTGCATGGTCAGTGCACCATTTTCCCATTTTGACACTACATGGCGTGATGCGTTTCTGTTGGGTGCCAATACCGGCTCGGTATAATACATTGTTTCCACCTCCAACGGTTTTCCTCCCTGATTGATCATTTTCAGTCCGCAGTGCTTTTCAAATTGATCCACGGTCACCGTCAGGCTATATTCAATTTGCTCAAACACGCCTTCATATACCGCTTTGCCGTCGCTGTAGG
>MKRK01000114.1:220-6402 GCA_001896915.1 Clostridiales bacterium 43-6 | reverse complement strand
CTTCTGCCCCCCACCCTTGCAAGAATCATTTCGCCCCGATTGTCGCTGCTGGTGTCGTTGTACCATGGCGTGAGCTTGTTTTGGTGGGCATTGTGACACCAGGTAAAGCCCAGCGCCTTGTCAGAAACAAGGGTGCCGAAATACTCGTTGGAAATGATATGGCACCAGGGGATCCTGGGGTTTTCGGTAATGGTAAACTGCTTTTCCTGAAAAACGCCGCCGGGAACCGTTTCCCCTTCGGGCCGGAAGGCCGGCTTAGACACCGGCAAAAATTCCACCGGCTGGTAGGGGGGAACAATGGAGGTTTTCTTGTAGGTCTCCGGGACGATATATCGCGCCGCGGCATACAGAAGATTGATGATACTGCTGTCATGGGACGCCATGTCAACCAAATTGATGCCGCCCTTGTGCATCAGCAGGGTTTCGCTGCCGGCAGACTGGGCATATTCACGCACGGTATCAAACATTGTGCGGGAATAATCGCCCCCCTCTTTATAGAGCAGCACCAAATCAAAGGGGAGGTTGTAATCAAACAGCCGCCTGTGCAGACGGATATAATTCTCACAGCTAGCCAAATCTGCCGTGTTTTTGATTTCCATAAGCACAATGGGATAATCCCCCGACACCCCTGTTTTCCAAAGCTCCTGTAGTTTCAGAGTGTTGTCTCTTGCACTTTGCAGTCGTTTTTTCTGATCCTTGGTATGATACAGAAGCTTGGGCAGGATGAGACTGCTCAGTCTCGCCTCCATGCCCCCGTCCCAGAGTCTGGAGGTGGCTGCCTTGGAGGCAGAAAAAATCCAGGTCTGGCGGCAATGAATCAGCCGTTCCACTGCCTCTTCCTTTGTCAACGCCGCTGCAATGAGCAAAGAAGCTGCTTTTTGGGTGTGGGATGCCAGAGGTATGGTGATCTTAATGGCAGCACAGGGATCGGGAATGGATCCGCCGCCTGTCTGAATGCGGTCAAAGGCTTCGGTCAGTCCTGCGATTCCGTCCGGGCGTGACAGGACGTTCTCCCGGTTGCATTCATAAGAAAAGGATCTTGCGTCTGTAAAGCCGATGGAAAGATAAACCGGGGTTTGGTTTTCTCTTGTCCGCCGTGTGAAATGCAAAATGTTCAACTCCGGGTCGAAGCCGGCCATGACAAACAGCTTTGAGAAGGCGGAATGTGCACTGTCGTCCATAAAACGGGACAGAACCGGCTCAAAATAAACCAAAAGCTCAGCATCAATTTTTTTGGAGGAGCGGTTTTTAATGACGAATTTACGCTGTTCACAGGGCAAGGTGGGATGCACCTGCACCTGCATGCCTGCTTCCAGATAGTCTTTTTTTGCAAAAAAGGAAGCATAGCTGGCTGCAAATTCAGCTTTATAGGACGCACCGCTCCGGTAGCCCGGTGCTTTGGTGACGGAAAAACAAGTGTCGCCCGCCCGCACAGCGGCGAAAATGCCGGAGGGGCGGCGCAGGATATCGTCGCTTCGCCTTGTGATATCGACGCCGTAAGCACCGGAGAAGCCGGTGCCGCAGTCAGAAATATTCACCGTCCACTGTCCGTTGGACAAAATATGAACCCTGGGAGAAAGAGGACTGATTTTTTCGTATTCCTCCACGGTGCTTGAGTTTCTTCCTGGTTTTTCCGGCACATCCCGTTCGATCACATCTCCGTAAACCGTGGCGGCAGAAGGGATTTTTTCCTGTAACAGCTCCCCAGCCGCCTGCATTTTTTTGTTGCCCATAAACCGTTTCTGGAAGCTTTGATTGTTCAGTAAATTGGCGGCGGCAATCAGGCTCATGCCCACATGATGTGCCATGTAGCTTTGCACGATGGCATAGCCCTTAGACCCCACACGGGAGGGCGTAAAATCAATGGCTTCATAAAACCCGTAACGGCCGAAGGCACCCATCTTTTTCATGGTTTTCAGATTGGATAATGCCGAACGGGGAAACATGGGCAGTGTCAAAAAGGTGGAATAGGGAGACACCACATATTCCGCGTTCAATCGCCGTTTCAGCCCCAGCCTGCCCACACCGTGGGCTTTGTATTGATAATTGAACTGGGGATCAAAAGCATAAAAGCCGCTTTCCGAGGTACCCCAGGGAGCGTTTTTCTCCCGTCCCCGCTTCTTCTGGCAATAAACGCAGAATTTCAGCGCCTCGCTGCCCACGGAATAATCGTAGGCCGGCAGCAGCAGATACGGCATGAAATATTCAAACATAGTACCCGTCCAGGAAACAGGTCCGGTAAACAGTCCGTCTCTGGCCAGAGTTCTGCCTAGCGCACCATAATGCTTTTTGGGCACCTGTCTCATGGCAATGGCATAGTAGCTGGACATTCTCGACTCACTCATAAGCAGATCGTAGTAGCAATTGCTCAGCTTGTCCTCTTCCAAATCATAGCCGATGTGAAAGAGCTTGCGACGCTCATTGTAGAACGGCGTCAAATCTGTCCCTTCCACCATTGCCTGAATCCGCCCGGTCAATTCTTCTATGGTTTCGTTTTCGCTTTTGTACTCATTCAGCCCCTCGTTCAGTGTCAGTAGCAGACAGGCAAAATTACCGGAATCTACCGTTGAAACAAAGCGGGGGAACAACGGCTTTAAGCTTTTGGTATCGTACCAGTTCAAGAGGTTGCCGTTCCATTTGTCCAGCTTATCAATGCTGTCCAGTGCCCCCTTGATACGAAATACCAGCTTGTCCGTATCGATAAACCCAAAATCTCTGGCCGCCAAAGTACAAAGCATCATGAGACCGATGTTGGTGGGAGAGGTCCTGTGAGCTACAGATGCAATGGGCGACTCCTGAATATTATCCGGCGGCAAAAAATTATCCTGAGGGGTGCACAGCTCGTCATAATACCGCCACATGAGAGCGGCATAGGTATGAAGCCTTTGCCGTTCATTTTCTTTTAATACAGGCTGCTTTGAGGGTGTGACCTGCTTGACGAGATACATCAGAACCGGGCAGGCAATGAGAAGCAACCCCGCCAGGTGGGCAAAGCTGTTGGCTGTAAACATCAGAGCAATCCCCAACAACACCGAAAGAATATAGCGGTTCAGCTCAACAAGGAACCCGGCACCGCTGTTTTCACTTTCCGCCGCAGTCACCCATTCAAGCAGCCGTTTGCGGGAAACAAATTGGCGCCACAACGCCCGCACGATTGCATCCAGACACAGAATGCCTGTTTGGATGAGCAGCTCTGCATATAAAAAGCCCTGGATCAATGAGGTCAATGCCTCCGGCATGGTACGGGAATAGTATTTCCGGGAGAGCATTTGGATTCCGCCGGAGATGACGGAAAAAACAGAAGAAAACAAGGAGGATGCAATGGCTCCTAAAAAAGGAAACACAATGAGATAAGTGGTCGCACCGGGCAAAAACAAAGCCAAAATAACACAGAACAGTGCGGCAACAGGCGTCAGGGAGCGTCTTAAATTATCAAGGAGCATGTATTTGGAAAGCCTCGATAAGGGATTTCTTCCTGTGCCGTCTTTCCTTGGGGCTTTCTTTTTCAGCCATTCAATGTTCTGCCAGTCGCCCCTAACCCAGCGGTGCAGACGACTGAGATATGACCCTGCGTTGGACGGACACCCGTCTGTGACTTCCACATCGGACATATAGGCGGCTCGCAAAAATCCTGTTTCCAGAATATCATGGCTTAATATCCGTTCCTCGGGCAGAGCGGTTTCCATGCAGGTATAGAAAGCGTCTACATGAATGAGTCCCTTGCCGGCAAAAATTCCTTCCGAAAACAAATCCTCATATAAGTCGCCGGACAGAGTATCGTAAGCCGTCACTCCCCCTGCACCTGTCATGATACGGGAAAAGGGGGTTTTTCTCGCACTCTGCAAATCCGTTGCCACACTGGGTGTGATGATTCCATATCCCTTTGACACGCAATTTTTTTCGCTGTCAATAAAGGGCTTGTTCAGCGGATGCATTGCGGCAGAAACCAGTACCGAAGCAGAATTAAACAGCAAATTGGTATCGCTGTCCAGCGCAATGAGGTATTTCACACGACGCAAAAACTCTTTGTCCCCGATGAAAGCGGCCAGCTCCGGTCCGTTTCCTTTGATCAGGGAGCACAAATCAAAAATAGCGCCTCTTTTTCTTTCATGACCGGAAAATGCCTTTTGGGTATTGGATTTTACCCGTTTTCTGACCACCAGAAAAAAACGGTTGCTGTATTTTTTGTTCAGCTTGTCGATGACCCTCTTGATTGCGTCGATAGCCAGCTGGTCTTCTGGTCGTGTGGGCGCTTTCCATTCCTTTAGATCAGCAAGTAAGCATACTCTGATTTCTCCACTGCAATTGGCCAGATAGATTTGCTCCAGACTTTTACCAACATCCCCTGCTTTGTCTGTTGCCGGCACCAGGCTGGATATGGTAATGAGGGTTTCCTCGTTTTCAGGAATATTTCCATGGAGCTCAAGGCGCGGCAAATATTTTGCCTGTACCCCTTTGGCAGCAAAATATTCAATGATCGGGCGGAATATCTCCGTAAAAGGAAAATAAAACAAGGGAAACAACCAGAAATAGCCTACACTATACGCCACAAGAATGGCTGGGATAACCGGAAACCACAACCGCAGTAATAGAAAAAAGATGCCCCTCCGGCGTTCTCTTTTTATGTCCTTACTTTGTTCCAAAAGATAATAGCCAATATGGCGTTCTCTTTCCTCGGCGGCTGCTTGTGCTTGTTGCAAGGCTTCCTGTGCTATGTCCGTCTCGCTCTTTTTCTCTTCATATGCCCGTTTGATACAAGCTTTTCGGTATAGCCTTCGTGTATTGTCGTCCAGCCTTTGATAATAGCCGGAGGGATCCCGACTCAGAATTTGATCCACAGGGCTGAAATTTTCTATGATCAAATCTGCGTCAAAAGAAGGCATGGCACGAAGCCCTGTTATGGCTTTGCCTACCAGCTTTTCCCCTTCCACATCACCTTTTTTGATTCCGGTCGCAACTTGTGCAAGAAATGCTGCTTTCAACATAGTGGTAACCGTTTCCAGCTCTGCTGTGCTAAAGCCGGCATGCTTCAAATCCTCCCGCAGCGGTTCTTCAAACTCCTCGCCGGACAAAGCCGCATCCTCGCATATTTTATAAATGAGCGGGTATCCTTTTGCTTGGGGAAGGTATTTTATGTTTTTCAAATCCTTATAAACACCCGTGGCTTCCCGCTGGAGCAGATAAAAATTATCTCTGATCCATTCACTGGTTCCGTCGCTTTCATTACGCAGCGACTTAACAAAAGCATTTTTTAAAAATTTGATGTTCTGCGTCAATGCTCTGATTAGTATCAACGGTTTGGCAGTCCCGTTATTCTTCATTTATATGACCATCCTTTTGCTATGAAACTTTGAAAGCAGAGTATAATCTCAATCTAGTTTTTCCCGTAAAAGCAAGGTTCATACAATTCTTCCTATGATATAAAAAAAGACTGCTGACAAAAACATTGTCAGCAGCTGATCCATTTTCTATTTTGCAGTGGTTGTTTCGGGAGTTTTATCCGTTGTATCACGACAGCCTTTGAAGCCGTGATGTTTTCTCTTCATAAAACCAAACCCGCCCGGAACGGTTCCGTTTTCCTTCATTTTTGAAAACCGCTCGCTGATTTTTGCCTTGAGTGTATCCGCCTTGTCAGCGCTGAGGATGCCCAATTCAACGTATTTGTCTATCAGCAGCTTTTCGTCCGCATTTTTCTTTTCCATGAGTCCGTAAATTTCAGCTTTTTGTTTGTCTGTCAAAGACCCCAGCTTATCCTTCACAGCCTGAAATTCAGCTTTCAGCGATGCTTTTTCTTCTTCTGTCAGGTTTTTTCCAAAGAGCTTTCCGTCCTTTGCCTTAGCTGTTGTCCCGGTTGTTCCCTGGGCTGCCGCTGTTGTGAAAGAAAACAGCATCAGTACTGCCAGAATAGCCAAAAATACCTTTGTTTTGAATGAATTGATTTTAATCATAACCGCTCCTTTCTGCCAATTGACGCAATATTACGTCAATTGATATTTTTTGTTGTTTCATTCGATTTTATAATCACAAAAATGTGTATGTTATTTTTTGATGGTTATACGGGTTTCGGTTGGTTTTGTGACCGGAAGTGTGGGCTTTGTTATGGTAACCGTCGGGATGGGCAATGTGGCCGTTGGTTTGGTGACTGATGGTTTGGTGACGGTCGGCACCGATGGCTTCGTTAT
>MKRK01000114.1:0-186 GCA_001896915.1 Clostridiales bacterium 43-6 | reverse complement strand
GGTTTTGTGTTCGTGGGAACTGTGGCAGTGGGGATGGATTTTGTCTGTGTGGGGGTCGTTACTGTTGGGTTGGTCCGGGTCGGCTTTGTGGTGATCGGTTTTGTTTCGGTCACGGTGGGTTTTGTGTATGAAATGGTCGGTTGTGTGACAGAAGGTTTTGTAATCACTGTTGGTTTCGGGAGGCTC
>MKRK01000113.1 GCA_001896915.1 Clostridiales bacterium 43-6 | reverse complement strand
GCGCTGGAAATGATCGTATACGGTAAGGCTCCTTTGATGTTTACAAAATATTGTCCGCTGAAAAAAATGAATCAGTGCGGTGTTTGCAAAACGAGGAGCTATGAGTTAAAAGATGAGCACGGAACGTTCCCTATCATTTCTCATGATGATTGCACAACGACCATCCTGAATGGGAAGACGCTTAATCTTTTGGATGAGCTGCCAAGCATAAAAGGAATCGAGGCATTCAGATTAAACTTTACAGTTGAATCAAAAGAGCAGGTTGTGAAAACCATTCATAAGGCCTTAAGCAAATTAAGCGGCTCAATGGATAAAACTGTCTTTAATAAGGAAACAGACACAAGAGGACATTTTAATAAAGAGATTTTGTAGGAAATAAATGACAGTTTATAAAACTGTTAAACAGCTATCGGTCATCTCTGATGGCTTTTTTTTATCCATAATCTGCAATTACCCCTAAAGTGATGGCAATTACCCCAAAAACGGTTTTATGATTATTAGTGTAGTAAAATAAAAAGCATATTAAGGAGCTTACTGACAACAACACAACCATTAAACTGACAGTAAAAAAATTCTCTACATATGCCATAGCATATACATTAGACACAAATTCAACTCCAGAACGTTCAAACGATAGGCCATCATACAAAATGTAGGGCTTTAGCTCTTTGATATTTAAAGGTGCACCGCAATTAGATTTAACAAAAGAAGAAAATATAGAAAAACTACTTCCTGAGGCATTTAAAAATGAGAAGAAAAAAGACTCCTAATATTGACTTTATTGTTGGCATGGCTGAAGAATTTGTAAATGGCGGTGACTACTGGAACTTCATGTTAGATTTCATGTATTACTTTATTGAAAAGTATGATAAACATTATATTCATAACTATTATTCTTTAATATCCACTCTCCTAAAACCTCATCTCTCATGGGGTTAATTTTCTGGTAGGCAAAATCAGATCCCAACGTTAAATACAAATCACCTTGATGGTGAAACACCTACAAATTCCACATGAAGCTTTTCTGGGTTTTATTTGCTCATGATAAATATCCTTTCTGCTAAAAAATACTTTAACTTATTATATTTACCTCATTGAAGGTTGTGTTTATAGATATACTTTCATGTATCACTTTTTTATATTTTTTTCATATAATAATTTTAAATATGATAAATAAAGGAGATTATATATGTATTACGATTCATATTACAATATGTTAACTCAATGCTATATGATGCAGCAACAAAGTAATTCAAAAATCAGAGTGTTTCATGCAGTTCCCAATGCACCCGCTGTAGATGTTTATGCTAATGATAATATTATTGTAAAGAATTTACCATATAAGGAAGTGTCATCTTATATACCTGTTCCATCTGGAAATTATAACATTAAAGTCTATCCGACAGGAACAAAGTCAAACCCTGTAATTGATACGAATGTATATATTCCTGAAAAGTCATTTTATACCATTGCTGCTATAGGAGAGCTGCCTGATATTAGTCTTTATCCTATTCAAGAACCGGTTTCTGCTAATAAGTCAAACATGGCATGTGTTAGATTTATTCATCTTTCTCCAAACGCTCCTGCAGTGGATGTAAAATTGCCTGATAATTCAATTGTATTTAACAATATTCCGTATAAGGGAATAGCTAATTTTACTTGTGTTCCGTCAGGTACGTATACCTTTAAAGTTACACCAACCAAAACTGACGATGTTGTTCTCACTGTTCCTGATGTTATGTTACACCCGAATACTTTTTATACAATTTACGCAGTTGGGCTTGTTGGAGAAACTCCAAGCTTAGAAGCATTATTAGTTCCAGAGTAAGCGTCAAATAGACCCAACCTAAATAATACTTTTTAAAAATATAATTTTTTAGCTCAGCATCTTTTGCTGAGCTTTTTATAAAATATCTCTGATTTTAATTGTTTAAGTGCTTTTTTCATAATTTTACGCAGTTTTTCTATGTTATTCATATTCAACGTGATTGCAACTTTAGATGACTTTTCAACATTATTGGTAATTGCTAATTCATTACAGACGGCATTTCAAATCTTTCGCTGCCAGTAGTAGGTTACCATTTCACAGCAGTTTGCCCGATATTTCTACATTCTTCAACTATTCCTGTCCACTTCTTAAGATTCATCTCATGGCTAATCTTCTTCATGTTCATGAGCATTCCTCCAATTAATTAGTTCTTCTAATTTTTTAGATAAAGTTTTCGCAAGCTCAAAATCAGTACTTTTTAAAGCTAATGCTATTTCTGTTTCAACGGATTTTTTCTTTTGCTCAATTTCTAAATAGTCTTTATCAAAATGCTTGGCATAAATCATCTGTCTGAATTTCCGCATACTCATTTTTCTAATTGTCTTATCTTCAATGATTAAAACATAATCCATACAATTTACTATAAAATTGTAATCATGAGAAATCATTAAAATTGCGCCGTTATAGTTTTCTATGGCCTTTTCAAGTGCTATTTGTGAATAGGTGTCCAAATGGCTTGTAGGTTCATCGAGTAGCAACATACTCGCGTTACTAGCTGAAACGTTAGCCAATTGCAGTATGTTTTTTTCTCCACCAGATAAAGATCCTATCTTTTGATTAACGAGTTTTTCATTAAAACAATAATTTGAAAGATATGATTTAATTTCTTGATAAGTTTCAAATCCAACATCTGCAAACTCTTCAAGTATTGTATTTCTTTCGTTTAGTATTTCTCCTTGATTTTGAGATAAATAAGCAACTTTAACGTCACCATTTATTTCAATGGAATCATGATCATTTTTATAGATGTCTTTTAATAAAGTTGTTTTTCCTGTACCGTTTGGGCCAATAAGAGCTACTTTATCAGTAGATTTAATCTCAAAGTTAACATTTTCTAATAGTATCTCGTCAAAGGAAACACTGTAATCATTAACTTTTAAAGCAATGGTTTCTTCGATTTTATTATCAGTAGCTAAACTGATATTTGGCTGTTTAATATCTACGAATGGCGTTTTAATCCTACGTTCCATTAATCTTTGTTGAATTTTAACTCTGGCTTTTAGAGCTCTTCCTTTAGATGCATCAGCAACTTCAGTTGCAAGAAATCTTAATTTATTAATTAAAATCTCGTTTCTCTTGATTTCTTCATCATCGGCAGCAGCAAGCTCTTGTAACTCAATTTTAGCTTGCAGTAATGAGAAGTTATAATCAATATATGTTCCGTCGAATTCCTGGAGTTCCATGTTTTCAAGGTGTAAAATTTTATTAAAACAATGATTCAATAGATATCTGTTGTGAGTAATAACTAAAATTGTTTCTTTGTGAGAATTAATTAGGTTTTTAAGCGAATTAATATTTTCAAAGTCTAAAAACACATCGGGTTCATCCATAATTATTAAGTCAGGACGATTAAGCATTTCCTTAATAACTTGAACAAGTTTAAATTCGCCACCACTTAGCTCAGATATCATTAGACCCTTATGATTACTTAAGTCTGCAAGATTTAGTTTTTTATTAATGTTGCTTTCAAATTCATCGCCGTTAATTGCATCAAACGCGTCTTGAGCTTGTTGGTACTTTTCCAGTAAAGTATCTATATCCGAAGATGTTTCCATTTCAGCACAAATGGAGGTTATTTCATTTTGCAGCTTAATAAATTTTTCGCTTATATATTCAAAAACAGTAGTTTCTTTTGGTTTGTCTAATTGTGAGAATTGGCTTACATACCCAATTCTACAATTTGGGTCTATCTCTAACTTACCATCAAACATATATTTTTCTGGATCCATAATTATATTTATCAGTGTGCTTTTTCCACTTCCACTTGTACCTATAAAAGCACAATGTTGACCATCTTCTAATGTAAATGAAATCTTATTATATAGATTTTTTTGTGGAAATGAGTAGGACAAATTTTCAACTTTTATCATATTATTACCTTTCTTTATCACCTAAAAAAGAACTAAAAAATAAGTTCTTCAATATATAACCTTCCCAATTGCAATTTTGCAATTCATTATAATGCAGTTATGATGTTTTTTGTTTACCTCGGGTAGCATAACATTTTTTATGACTAAATTCAATCATTTCATTTTAAAACTTTTCAGAAATGTACATGGGTATATCGTATTATCCGAGTGACTATAAGCTTCTTTTATTTGATGATAATATGATGATTAATCAGTATGCCATTTTATTTCATTTTTATATTCAAAATAATATACTATTGACAGCTTTATTACGATGTGTTCTTTGAAAGCTTGACAATTGAGTTATCAATATAATTTTTGCCAAGATGTAGAAAGCAATGTAGTATTTTTTCTCTTCATCATTAATTTTGTCATAGACTTTATCAAAGTTTGCCAAAAGTCTTGCGTGTTACCGGCTCTGCGTCTGTGCGTCTGGCTCTTTGATAATTTAAAAAAACTGGAATTGTTAGTTCAATCTCATGTATAAAAGTGGATACGGTTTACCTTGCTCATCGTGGTCTGTCCTTTTATAGACTTGAAAGCCCATATGTTCATAAAAACCTTTTGCAAGGGGATTTTGTTCATTAACAGCTAATTCTTTGATTGAGTAATTGTCAATCCCGTATTGAATTAACCTTTTCCCTAAACCATTCCCTCTTTCTTCGGGTGTGATAAACAGCATTTCAAGTTTTTGTTGTTTCACTCCCATAAAAGCAACATGGTATTTGCTATCACTCTCAGTAACAATCAAATGAGCGATACCATTTAGTGCTTGTGGGACATATTTTTTAATATCTTCTATTTCGCTATCTGATAAAAACAGATGTGTCGCCTTTACAGACTTTTCCCATAATTCCGTTAGCTGGTCTATTAGTAATGGCGTTCTTTCTTCAACTTCTATTATTCTCATATTTATGCCTCCAAAAATTCAAATTTGTAATCCTGTTTATCAGTTCTCCATTTTAATGACAGACTCTTTAATGTTATTGTCAAGTGATAATTCATTTTTCTCATAAATGAACATGACTACCACGAATACACCTTTCTTAGACCGCCCGCCTGTCAGCTATAAGCCGAAAAACAAAGAAACGTTATTGTTCCTTCGTTTTTATTGCAATTTACCTATTATATACAAAGGTAAATAGGAAGTTGCTATTTTGAATATTGGACAAGTTGATAGTTGGAGCAGGAGTAATTTAGTTAGAGTTTTGGGAAATACTACAGTTGAAACCTGTGATCCCATTTTAATGTCAGACTCCTTTGATAGTATAAATCCTGAAGAAATATAGAGGGATTTTTAATACATGGATATGGCATTTAGGGAATTGAGGGATAAGCTTTTTAAAGAAAAATAATAAAAAATTTAAAAAATTTATGAAAATGGAGAGTAAAGATTATGAAAATTTTAGAATCATTAAAAGAAAGAAGAACATATTACGATATTAATAGAGATTTACCGGTGGAGGAAGTAAAAGTATTTGATTTAGTAGAAAAAGCTACAGAATTAGTTCCGGATGCTTTTAATATGAAGAGTTCAAGGGTTATAGTCGCAACAGGAGAAAAACAAGATCAATTATGGGATAATATTTATGATGTATTTGAAGGCAAGGTTCCAAGAGAGAAAATTGATAGTTTTAAAAATGGTTATGGAACAATCCTTTATTTCTATGATGAGGATATTGTCAAAAATCTTCAAAATCAATTCACAATATATGCAGATAGATTTCCCGGTTGGGCTAATCAGTCATCCGGAATGCTTCAATTAAGTATCTGGAGTGGATTAAAAGAGTTAGGAATAGGTGCTTCACTCCAACATTATAATCCAGTCATAGATAAGATGGTTAGAGAAATGTTTGATCTTCCAGAGAACTATGTTCTAAATGCACAAATGCCTTTTGGTGGAATCGGATCTCACCCGGATGAAAAAGCAAAAGAGGATATTTCAAATAGAGTTAAAATAGTAAGATAAGTTGCTGATAATATGATTATATAACAATAGATTTGGAGGAGTTATCATTGCAGAAGTTAAAAAAGGAACTAAAAGTTTTTATGTAGGAGATTCAGAGGGAAATCCATTGACGGAAATGGACTATTTTCATTTGAATATTTTTTATATTTACAGCAACTTTCATAATAACTTAAACATATGATGATATTGATGACTTACTGAATGATGGGTGATATAATATTATAAAAATTGAAACTGTAATCAAGTTTTGAAATATAAAAGAAGATATAATATCGGCAAGGAGTGAACAGAATTGTCTATTAAAACAATTGAAAATATGGTAGATTGGGTTGAAGAAAATTTAGGAGAATGTCCAACTTTGGAAGAAATGTCCGATTTTGTAGGGTATTCACCTTGTTATTGCTCTACTAAGTTCCACGAATATGTCGGTATTTCATTCAAAGATTATATTCAGAAGCGACAACTTAGTATGGCATCGGTGGCGCTGCAGAAAACTAAGTATCGAATTATTGACATTGCTATACAGTATGGGTTTTCATCACATGAAGCATTTACAAGGGCTTTTGTGCGTGCTTATGGTTATACTCCTTCTCAGTATCGTAAATTGCTGCCGGAAATCTTAATTTTTGATAAAGCCCAAATAGAAATAGACTCTTGAATACTCTGCAGTAAATATAAGGAGTGTTTTAATGTTAAAAAAAGTTGGACGCAATGATTTATGCTGGTGTGGAAGCGGAATTAAGTATAAAAAATGTCATGAGTCTTTTGATGAAAAGCTATCATGGTACAAAACTCAGGGTTGTATTATTCCATCCAGAAAAATTATAAAAAACCCGGAACAAATTATTGGGATTAGGGAAAGTGGGAAAATCAATATAGCAGTTTTAGATTTCATAGCTGAACAGCTGCATATAGGAATGTCAACAGAGCAAATTAATCTTTTGATTTATGAAAAAACGGTGGCCTTTGGCGGAATCCCGGCAACACTAAATTTTGAAGGCTTCACTAAAAGTGTATGTACATCAATCAATGATCAAGTATGCCACGGCATACCATCAAGTGATATGTTGCTGAAAGATGGCGATATTATAAAT
>MKRK01000112.1 GCA_001896915.1 Clostridiales bacterium 43-6 | reverse complement strand
CCTTCTTCCTTGGGATAAACGGATATTTGCACGGTTCCGCCCTCTTCTTTTGCCAAAACGCCGTGACGAATGGCATTTTCTACGATAGGCTGTATGGTAAGCGGCAGAATGGTTTTATACATCAGGCTTTGATATACATCATACACCACATACAGCCTGTTTCCGAAGCGTGCCTGCTCGATTTCCGTATAAGCCTTGGTCAGCTCCAGCTCTCTTTCCAGCGTTACCTTATCGGTTGTGTTTTCAATGTCAAAGCTCTTTTGCAAATATTCGCTGAGTCTGCCAAGCAGTCTGCCGGCGGTTTCGCCGTCCTTGTAGCACAGATTCATGATGGTATTCAGTGTATTATATAAAAAATGCGGCTTGATTTGGGCTTGTAAAAACGCCATTTCACTGTTAATGGCAGTAGCCAAGGATTTTTTTAGAAGGAGCAGGGTGCGGACTCTGGCACGAAGCTCTCCTGCATCAATGGGCTTCGTGATAAAATCATTGGCACCCACATCAAATCCGGCCTTGAAGTCGCTTTTCATGTTACGTGCCGTTATGAACAAAACCGGCAACTCCAGAAGAGAATACTGCTTTCTGATTTCCCGGCAAACCTCAAAGCCTGACATTTCCGGCATCATGATATCAAGCAGCACCAAATCAAAGGAACCTTCGGTCTCAATCATCCTCAATGCTGTCTTCCCGTCCGAAACCGTCAGGATATCACAATTTTCCTCTTCCAATATATTGAGAAGAATATTTTGGTTGAGCGGCTCATCATCCACAACCAGGATTTTAGCTTCCTGTCCTTTGATGATGGAGGGATTGTTCCCGGGAGCGGCGTGATACCATTCCTCGCCGTCTGACACCAAGGGGACGGATGCCGTTTTCTCTTTTCCGTCATAGATCGGCACGGTGAAAACAAAACAACTGCCCTTTCCTTCTACGGAATATTCCAGTGTGAGTGTCCCGCCCATCAGTACTGCCAGCTGTCTTGAAACCGATAAGCCGAGTCCTGTTCCGCCGTAGGAGCTGTGTGCCGCCGATTGGGCCTGCACAAAGGGTTCGAATATTTCCTCCTGCTTTTCTTGCGGGATTCCAATACCGGTATCGGTAACTCTGATCGTGATGCTGCCTTTTTCTGCATATCCATCCACCGTCACATTGCCGGTATGGGTGAATTTTATAGCGTTTCCGACAATGTTATACATAATCTGCTTCAATCGGTTTTGGTCGGCATAGGCGGGCGGCAAAGTGTCGGGGAGACAATTTTCAACCGTGACCTGATCGCTTCTTTTGCTATACTTCAGCATTTCCAGTACCAGGCTGACATTGGTCTTGACTTCCACAATGGCTTTATCCAGCTTTATTTCCTTGCGTTTCAGCTTTTCAAAATCCAGTATATCGTCAATCAAGGCGGACAGGCGCTTACCCACAATGACCAAAAGCTCCAGCTGTTGCCTTTGATTCTCGCTAATTTGATCCGATATTTTTTCATGTAAGGACTGGGTGATATTGATGATTCCGTTTAAGGGAGTTTTCAGCTCATGAGAGGTATTTGCCAAAAATTCATCTTTAAGCGTGTCCATGGCCAGCAGCCTCTCCGTTAAGTGCTCATTGTCGTGAAACGCCTGTGAAAACTTGTCCGACAACAAAAAAGCCAGCAGAAGCACATATACCGCACCGCTCAACACAGCAAATTTATAGGCAGTAAGCATGGTAAAGGTATACAGTGAAATCCCGATCCCGTAACAGGAGCCGAACACAAACGTGATAATCAATATTCTCAGGCTGCGTTTTCCCAATACCCCGTATTGCTTTTTGTGAATTGCTCTTCCCAACAGAAGGGGAATCATGAAAAGAAATCCCTCCCCGAACACAGCATAATACGATTGCAGCAAGGTATTGACCTTTAGGGGTGCAATGAGAATTACGGTAATAAATAAGCCGAAAATGATAACTGCCCCATTGGCGAACCGCTTTGGCACAACGTTTTTCCCCAGCAGCATTAAAAACAGAGCGTCCACCAGCAAGCTGCCATAAGTACTGACCATGCTGACCTTATATAATAGATCAAAGGATAAAAACGAAAAGGTCTGTAATAACAACTTTTCGCCATAAATCGAGTTGGATACTGCAAACAGGACAAAATTGATGGCAAACAGAAGAAGAATGGGCTCGTTTCTCTTTTTCATTCTCATCGCCATATATACCATGAAATGCATGAGCGCAACCACAAAAAGGGTCACCACAATCAGCGTGTCCCGGTTGATGCCTGCTGCATGCAAGGTTGTGATGGCATATTGATTGCCAAAATAGACCGGCTGATATACACCACCGGTATTATGAACATCATTGACGACTTGCATCACGATGGTCAGGGTATTGCCGTTTACGGTAATATACCCAGTTTCGGGAGTTCCTGCTGGCAGACGTTCTTTGTCAGGAATGGCAAATCTTCCGTTGGCAAGCAGCTGGGTGTCATTCAGAAACAGTGTGCTCTGATATCTGATATTTTCGGTTTTTATGCCGTAGATAGCGTTTTGTCTGCCCAGCTGAATCGTCAGCCGATAGGTCGCCTGTCCTCTGGCAGACAGCTCGGTACCGTTGATTTCTCCGCTCCATTTGCCGGGCACGCTGATGTAGCCGGTCATTTTCTCTTTTACCGACGGGTTTTTAAAATCTTCGGGAGACAAAAGCTTGTCCTGGTAGAATTCCCATTCACCATTCAGCATCACAACTTTGTTTTCACTTAACCGAACACCCGTCAAATCAAGAACACCCCCGACTGCTGTTTTGGTCTTGATTACGGCAGGACGCTCGTACAAAATAAAAGCAAGCATTGCAAAAACCATCAAAGTTCCGAAAACTGTTGCCGTAATTCGCCGGTAAGTTATATCCTTCAATGCTTGCACCTCTTTTTTGTTTCTTATCTTGAAGTATAAAATGCAACTCCCCTGTTGTCAAGGGATTGCTTCTTTCTTTCAGCCCCAAAACGAAAAGAAACCTCTGATGCTGCAAAACAGCCATCAGAGGTTTCGCCATATGTTAACGGATACTATGTTTGCGTCGTCTGAAAAACTTGGGGGTGGCAATAAGCAAAAGGATGATTGAAACAGCGCATACTCCAAGAGATAGATTCAGCCTGCCCATATCGCCCGTGTCAACCGGCGACAGATAATCGGCTTCTTTTCCGTTTGATAAGAACGTCCATTTCACAAGACCCAGCAGATTGGCATATTCGTTGTCCATCTGCGGATCCAGAGAAATATTCACCGTTAGCTTTTGGCTTTTAGCGGGTGCGAATTTGCCAAGGCTGATATAATACTTCATAGAGTCGCTGCCGTGGGAATCCTCTGTAACATTTCCCCAGACAGGTCCGCTGTAAATGAGGGTTCCGTCCTCGCCGGTTATGGTAATCACGGCATATTCTTTTAACAGCTTATTGATCAGTTCTTTTTCTTCCTGTGTCACTGCTATTTGGTCAATAAAGTCCGCTTTCAGAAAAATTTCCGTTTCTTTATCATACTGATTGCCAATGGAAATGGTCTGGCTCCTGCTTTCGCCGGGAACCATCTTTTTAAAGCTCTCAAAGAGGTCACCCTCTGTAGCATCAATCTCAAATCCCTTTACGGTATCCAAGAAGGTAACGCCGGATTGTCCGCTGATAACCGGCTTTTCCTCATAATCGATTCCCAATTGCTCCAGGGTTTTGCCCCAAGCACTTACCCCCGTCCAGCCTGCCTGAATACATTCCATGCTGACTTTGATATCTGCCTGCATTTTTTTATATTCATTTCCGATGTTCGCATCAACCGTGAATTCATCCAGCAAAGAACGAGCGGTGGTTTCTCCCGGCTTCAGAACGCCGATATAATAATAATATCCATCGGAGCTGTCGTAGTACCATTGATCCGAATTGCAGGTGATGTGAATATTGTCTGTGGTTAGGGAAGGGTTGACGATCAGGTTCCCTTCTGTGTCTCTCGACTCGCCCCATGCTTTTGTAAGCTTTATGCGAATGATGGAATCCACGTTCCCGGTGTTGGTTACATTTACTGTTTTTGGTACCGTTTGACCGGGCATGACCAGAGGATTTTGGGTGTACTCCTCTAGGATTTCACCCTTGACCTGGCCAATACTGATTTTGTTCACAGTTTCTTTCACCACGGACCATTCGTTTGCGGCACTGACGGCGCCGGTGAGAAAGGTTATGATCAAAATCACATAAACAACTCCGATGGTCAGCCTTCTATTCATATCATCACCTGCCTTTCGTTCTGTTTTTATGCTATGCTATTGCTGTTCTTATGCAGCGTCCAGCGCAGTAAACGCAGCGGCAGCGCTAGCAAAATTATCGCTCTGGATTGCTTGTGCTGTTATTTTCAGTGAGAAGGAACCCAGCAGTGCCAGATCTGCGTTGTCAAAATCCGTCGGGATTACAACATTTGTGAACAAAACAGCCTTGTCACTGTCGCTGGTTTTGAAGATGCTGTTGTAGTTGTAGTAACGTACAGAAGGATCGCCGGCACGTGTAGTATCAAAGGTGAAATCGGCTGTGTTGGTTCCAGCAAAAGAAGCAATGGAAGCCGCCGAATACTTTGTGCCTTCCACAATGTTTGTGCCCACAGTTCCGCCGATAACATATGTAGGATCGGTATAGATGGTGCTCAAAATCAGGTTGATACGGTTTGTGTCCGTAATGGGTAAGCCGGTGGTTGTGTCGATGATTTCCACCTTTACACGCATGTAGCTGTCGCCTTCGGTTGCGGCAACGACGGGATCCTTGACCAGTGTGTCGCCGGGCACCAAAACCTTACCGTCGGTGGTGTCGTCCCAGTGAGGCTCAGTTAAGTCAATGTCCACATTCCCCATTGTGAAGGTGTTGGTGACGTCACCTTTGTCTGTCAAATAGGCAAGGGTGCTGCCTGCTGCCAGCGAAATAACCAGTACTGCCGCAGCCAAAATGATTGCTAGTTTTTTCTTTGTCATACTCTTGTACTCCTTTAATGTTTTTTTATTTTAAAGCTTTCTAAGCAAATTGCTTTTTCCAGCTCTATTTGTATACTGTTTATGAAACATTTCCGCTGTCGTCAACCGTTACACCCCATAATGTGTCCGTATCGGCATTTTTTTGTAAGATATCTGCCAGAACCTCTATCTCTACCGAGATATCTTGGTATTTTGTTATCATTTCCGGTGTGTTGGCAGTTAAGGTTACGCCCGATAGCAGCATGGTCGTGGTCTGACCGGGTGCCAATACAGTTTTATAATAAAAATACCCGTTTCGGTAAAACCAGTTTGTATCCCAACCCGGGGTAAAATGCAACGTGATATCTCCGCAAACCAATTGATTGGATATCGGCTGTGCAAGCACCCCCCCGGCACTGTTGACAGATTCACCGGCCGCGTTTTTAAACATCGGAATGAAGGACGCACGCACAACACCGCCACCTGCATTCAAAGGGACACTGAGGGTTACCGGCTTGGAATTGGCTCCCCACTGTACATGATCCGGATCCACAGAAGGCTCGTTGATTTCCACTTTGGGAATACCCATTGTAAAATTATTGCTAACCGGAACGGTTTGGTTGGAAAGATAAGAAAGAGAGCCGTTGATGCTCAACGAAACAAATACAAGCACGGTTAAAACAAGCTGACCCAAAAGACGGACTGTTCGTTTGTCCATGGTGATCTTTTTACCGATTTGTCTCATTCTGATCCCTCCTTTTCCCGTTGTTTTATGAAACAGGCTTTTTTTTATTGTCGCTTAATAGAAATGATATGACTGCCAGCAGAACGATGCAAGAAATCGAAACTACTCTGCCGCCAGTTGTGTTCACATAGTGGAACAGATAGCCCAGCTTGGGAACCGAAAACTTCACCACACCCAGAACGTTTCCATAGATAACAGGAGCAGCATCGTTCCCTTTGTTTGCGTCACCCTTTGTGATAAACTGCTTATTCGCTCTGTCGGCCACCACCACACGGTGGGTCACAACCGTCAGGTCTTTGTTGAGCACAAAGGAAATGATATCGTCTTTTTTTATCTTATCCCCGTCTGTGGGTGCAACATAAATCAAATCGCCGGGTGACAGCCTTTTTTCCATGCTGCTGCTCATTACCGTATAAATTTTCAGTCCGAACACCTTAGGGAGTGCTGTAAACAAAGCCGCAATGATAAGGATTGCCAGTATTGCAGAAGACGTGATAAATGCTGCTTTTTTCATCGTTATCCCTTCCGTTTTCACTAAGAGGGCTTGTTCATCTTGTTGTTTACGCTTGCATGATCATCAAGCCAGGTTGTGTTGGTACGTTCATTGGTAAAATCAAACCGATATGCTGTGCTTGCCGGATCATTCAAAGTCATCTGCAGCATGCCGCCGGCAAATGGGAAGCTCGTACTGCCGTTGCTTGCCTGGGTTTGTGAGGCCTTGACGGTATATCGCCAGTTTGCGTTGGTTTCTTTTACTGTATAACTGCCCAGGGGCATGGTAACAAATTTCCGGGATGCGGTTGTGCTGCCGGCAGGTACGGTCAAAACAGTAAGATAGGTGCCCTCCGGACCGGTGATTTCAAAGACAAACTGCTCGTCATTCTCCGATGCAGTCGTAATTGTTTTGCCCACTATGAAGCTGCAAAAGCTCTTTTCATTGGTGACCGTAACGCTCTTTTGAAAGCCGGAAACCGTATGGGCGATGACAAGATCCGCCGTCACATTGACCGGATTGAGGGAATACCCTCCCGGCGCAGTGGTTTCTTTGAAATAATAGGTGCCTTCGTCAAGATCCGAGACGAATATTTTTCCGGCCGAATCGGTGGTTTCTGTTGTGATTAATATATCCCCGCCCGCATTTTTTCGATAAAGCTCAAACACCGCACCGGCAAGCTTTAGGGATGTGTCATCAGCATCTGTTTTCGTCAGCGTCAACCGCCCTTTGGGTGTGTTGGTAAAGGTATATTTGATTTCTGTTGGAGTGACGGTGGTTGTGAAATCAGTCTGTACATAACCCCCA
>MKRK01000111.1:1135-7222 GCA_001896915.1 Clostridiales bacterium 43-6 | reverse complement strand
TATTAGAAATGCTCGAGGAAGATATATTTGACTGCTACTCTTTTGCTTATGAAGTTAGACTTTCTGATATATTTTTAAATCAAGACATATGCACGGAAGTCGAAAAGAAATTTATAAAACAACCAAGAAGTAGTGTGGATTTTATTATATTTAATAAATTTGACCATACTCCGGTTCTTGCTATTGAAGTGGATGGCACAGCATATCACTTAAATAATCCAGAACAGTTAGAAAGAGATAAAAAGAATGACGGTATATTTAAAAAATATAAAATACCAATGTTAAGATTGGCAACCCATGCAGCTATTATTAAAAATACGGTAAGTCTTGAATTATCTAAAATAACAGAGATTAATAAAAACGTTAAATAAGGAAAATAAATCATGATGACAAATTAGAACATTATCTTAAATAGAGATTAATATTGAACATTTTATCAATTTAGTTTCTCGTATAACTTTAATGAGACGGGAGGTGTTTTCGTGCCATATGAAATTGGAGGTAGAGCTGATAAAAGTGGAAATAGATTCGAAGTAAGATGGGTAATCTATCAAACACTTGGTATTTTGGAAGAAAAGTTGGATTATGTTATTTTAGAACCTTTAGGTGATGATGAAAGAGGTATCGATGTCTGGGTAGGGCAAAAGGATGGGAGCAGAGAAGGTCAACAATGTAAAGGTAGAAACGGAAGTCAAGAATATTGGGATTATGGAACGGCTAATTCTAAGGGTATTTTCACGAAGTGGAAATATCAATTAGACAGAGATGTCTCAAATACTGTTTCGTTGGTTTCACCTTTATCATTTATGATGTTAGAAGATTTGATAGGAAGAGCACAAAATACCAGTAAAGATCCTAAAGATTTCTATCATAGTCAAATACTTAATGCTAGTAAAGAATTTATTGATTTTTTCAAAAGCTTTTGTAAGGTTATGGGTATAAATCCGGAAGAAGATAGAGACTTAGTTAAATGTATCTCCTACTTAAATCGAATCGCTTATCGTCAATACCCAGATAAAGAATTAAAGGAACTCATCAAATCAAAGATTGGTTTTTTATTAGTTGGAGACGAAGAAGAAATATATAACGTATTTATTGCCTGGGTAGTTGATGGAAATATTTTAGGTAAAACTATTAATCTGTCGGTCATATATACATTTTTAAAAGAGAAAAATTTAATGTTTAAGAATCTCGCCACAGATAAACGTATTATGCCAAGAGTAGAGGAGTTGAATAAAGAATATAAAGTGGCATTTAATCCATTGAACAATGGATTTATTAATAGAAAAGAATTTTCTATGTGTAGAGAGGCGATAGGCTTTGAGAATTCTTTAATAATACATGGAAAAGCTGGAAGAGGGAAAAGCGGATGTACAGTAGATATTATTAATTATTGTCAAGAAAATACTATACCATATTTGGCAGTTAAATTAGATAAACATATACCGAATGGTACGGTAGAAAAATGGAGCAAAGATAATCTGGGATTGCCGGCGTCTATAGCTCATTGTATTCATAGTGTTTCTAAAAATGAAAAAGCAATTATCATTTTGGATCAATTAGATGTCTTGCGCTGGACTCAGTCACATTCAAGAGATGCTTTATTGGTATGTTCTCAGATTATAAACCAAGTAGAAAGGTTAAATCATGAAAGAAAACATAAGATATCTATAATCTTTGTATGTCGTACATATGATCTTGAAAATGACAATAATATTAAATTATTATTTAAAGATGCTGATAAAAAAGAGAATAATATTAAATGGAATAGAATTCAAATTAATGATTTAGATGATATAACGGTTAAGAATATTGTTGGGGATCGATATGAACAATTAACAAGAAAATTAAAAGAAATCCTAAGAATACCAAGCAATATATATATTTGGCAACAATTGGATCCAAGGAAGGTGTATGCTGAATGTTCTTCAGCAAGTCATTTAGTTTCGGAATGGTGGAGACAATTATCTGAAAAATGTTTTACATTTGGGTTGAACGAAGCGGATTTAAATCAAACTAAAGAAGTCATAGTAAATTTTTTAGAGAAATCAGGAAGAGTATTTATTCCATCAAATATATTGAATGTTAATAGATCATGCCTAGGATTTTTAGCCTCTAATTCCTTTTTATCAATCCAAG
Organism: Clostridiales bacterium 43-6; assembly: GCA_001896915.1. Lineage (GTDB taxonomy): Bacteria > Bacillota > Clostridia > Oscillospirales > Acutalibacteraceae > MKRK01. Next base: position 5,083 of record MKRK01000111.1, on the reverse strand, counting down.
ATAATAAAGTTTCTTTTACACACCAATCTATATTAGATTGTTTTTTAGCTGATAAAATGCTGGAAAGATATTATGCGGGAGAAGATATTGCAGATATTATTGGAAACAAAGAAAAACAAACACCAGGTAAAAGATATCAAGTACAAATGTTTATGCAGAACTTGTCTGAGATTGATAGTCAAGATTTTATTACAGTTGGGCAAAAAATGTTTGACACTGAGCGGATTAGATATTTTGTCAAATTTGTTTTCCTAGAAGTATTGAATCAGCTAGATGTTTTGGATTTAAATATACAAGATTTTATACTAAACAATTGTGAAGACAAAGCATATTCTAATCATATTATTAATAACGTTATATTTTCCAGACCCCAATATATTAGACTACTAAGACAATGTGGGATTTTGGATAAATGGTTTTGCGACACACAAAAAGAAGACATTGTTTTTAATTTATTAATCAGTATGAGTCCCTATTATGATGTTGAAGATGTTGCATTTATTGAAAAGTATGCATTTCAATCGCAAGAGTATGACAATAAATTCTCAAGATGTTTCTTATATGATTTAGAGCAAGATACAGATGAATTATTTGAATTGAGAATGAAATTTTATAATTACTATCCTCAAATGGCTGAAACGTATTTTGATTTTAAGTCAATGCTCAAAAATTGTGAAATGAGAACAATACAATTTCTAGTATTTTTATTGGAAAATAAAATTAAACGTAATGATCAGATTATTTATCGATATGAGGAAGAATTTATGGATATAGACTCTGAAATTCTAATTAAAAAGGGTATAGAGGTTGTTAGTTTATTACTACCATATATTCCTGCAGAAAGAGATAAAAAAATATTTTTTAGCGAATGGTCTGGTCGATATTTTTATAAAAGAGGTCTTGAAAGAGCGTGTATACAAATTATAAAGAAAGCAAATGCAGCAATAATTGCATCAAAACCAGAAATTTTTTTAGAAATTTATAAAGAATACATGGGGAGAGGACTTGATTTATTTAATGAAATAATATTGGATGGATTATATTTGTTGCCAGAAGAGTATAGTGATGTGGTAATTAAATATTTATGCAGAGACTTTGATAGCAATATATTTGACAAGACAAGTGGTAATGAAGATGAATTGTTTTTCACTAAACAGATATTAGATAAACACTCAAAGTACTGTAGTAATGAGGTTTTTATTGAGCTGGAAAAAATAATTATAAGGTATATATCACCGGAGGCTAAAGATATATATAGTAGAAGAATTAATTGTAATAAAGAAAAAAATGGCGATAAAGTATACTGGAGCTTTTGGGGTGATTTGCAAAAAGAGTTACTTGAAGTTCTTTCTTACGAAAGATTAAGTAATCAATCTAAAGACTTGATATCTGTTTTAAAGCGTAAATTTCCTAAAGGAACAACATTATATAAAAATCACAACAGTCATAGTGGGTCAATAAGTTCACCTGTAGCAGGAAAGAAGTTAGGTAATAAACAATGGCTGAAAATTTTGACAAACATAAAACTTAAAAATAAAGGCCGGTCTAGTTGGAGGGAGGTTCCAGGAGGATTTGTTGATAGCTCTATTGAAGAATTTGCTAGTAGTTTTAGCAGTGTTGTCTCTGAAGAGCCAGAGAGGATGATAAAATTAGTGCTTTCACATAAAAGTGAAGTTTTGGATGCATATATAGATTCTTTATTCAGTGGAGTTGCGTACAGTGAAAATTTAGATAGTGTGCCGCTAGAATTACTAGAATGTTTAATTTTGAGTTATCCTTATGATTATATTTCTTATAGAGCAAATTATATTTGTGAAATTATTGAAAAGAGAAATAATGATAAGTGGTCTCAGAAAGTACTAGATATTCTTAAGGACATTGCAGTTAATCATAAAAATCCGGAGTTGGACAAACCAAATGTGACTAATAACGAAGACAAGAAAATGCATAGTTATGATATGCTAGAAAGTAATGCATTAAATTGCGTGAGGGGAAATTCAGCCCAAGCTATAGCACAGCTTTTATGGAAAGATAGTTCTTTGTTAAATCAGTTTAAAAGTACTATTGAAAAATTATCATTGGATGAAGATCCGGCAGTAAAATTATCGAGTTTATTTGCATTATGGCCTTCATATAATATTGAACGATCATGGGCAACAGAAATAATTTTAAGTTTGTACGAGCAAGACTATAGATTTGCAGGATTTCATGGTACAAAGAATATGTTCTTTATGTTATATTCTGAATATCGTGAACGTATCTTAAATATTATTAAAAGGTGTTATGAATCAGAAGAAGAAAGATTAATTAAAGTTGGAGCGTATTGCTTGGCTGAAATGTATATTATAAAACATGAATTTGAAGATATAATTAATAATATTAATACAATGAGTAAAATTCAATCTGAATCGATTCTTTATATGGCTGTTATCTATTTTAATAACGATGAATTTAATTCATTGTCAAAAGATATTATATTAAGATTTACAAAAAGCACATTTGACATGGAAATGCCAATTTCTAGACTGTTTTATGATAATCTTATTGATCTGGAAAGGGACAAGAATTTTTTAATTGAAATAATGAACTTAGATATAAGTCGAAGAATGGTGCATTCATTTGCACATTATCTTGAAAAGGAATCAAAGTCCATAGTAGATTATAAAGATATTATAATTTCAATGAGCTATCATATCATAGATAGTAAAAATAGTAATGAAATGGGGTGGGGAGTCGAAGATGAAATTTCTAAACTAGTAATAGGGTTATATGATGAAACTTATGAATCTTCATTACCTGGAATGAGAGACATTGCTAATGAATGTCTTAATATATGGGATCTGATGTTTGAAAAACAGATTGGTCCTATTAGACAGTTGAGTCAAAAATTAATGGAAAGGTGATTATTTTTATATAAGCAATATTCTAAAGTTAATTAATGGAGGTATATAGTATAGAATTTTCATAGATTAGTACACTTCTAAAGCATATATAAGGTCTAAAACAAATTAATATACTGAATTTTTGTAGATATACAGTCTCGTGGATAAATTTGTATTATTGTATGGTATAATGGAATAAAAATGAGAATCATTACAACTTTAAAAACTAAATCACGTGATAAAGCATATAGAATCGAGGTGCACAATTGACTGCTAAAGAGAATTTTTTTAAATATATAGGGCCTAAAGATAGCCTTGCAGGCTACGTAAGGTCATATAAAATAGTATTTCTTATAACTTTTTTTGAGCTATCAGATGATCAAGGAATGGCGAGAATAATCGATGTTGCAAGGGGATTCAAAAAATTCTATGAAAATAGAAAACAAAGTGGACTTATTCCTGATGTTGATGTTGAGTCTAGAATAGAAAATATTGAAAACTCATCAGTTAATCAGGTGTTGTCTGTAATAAAAGATAATCCATATAAGTCAATCCATGATAAAGGATTTATGGAGATGAAGCGTATTGATGATGTTGAGTATTTTTGCTTAGCTGAAGATTTACATACGGAGTTAGAATCTACAGACAAGCAAAATATAGTAGAAATATTAAACAATAAATTAGATTTATATTATAGCAAAATTGATAATAGAGTGAATACAATTAAGAACCTCATCGAAGAATTTATGAAAAGCTATGTTAGTTTGAGAACCTCAACTCCTTTTGGGCGAAATTCTACTGGAGAAATAATTTCGGACAAGCTTCCTAAGATAATTTCGGATCTTAATTTTATTGATAATAATATTTATGTTACCAAAGGTTCATACGGCAATGGAAACTGGACGCACACACCTTGGCTTGCAGTATTTGATAAGCGCATTACTAAGACAGCTCAAGAAGGAGTATATATTGTATTTCTCTTTTCTTCTGATATGACAAAGGTCTATTTGACACTAAATCAAGGATGCACAAAATTGAAAAATTCCTCTGGTAAAAGAGAAGCTAT
>MKRK01000111.1:542-1032 GCA_001896915.1 Clostridiales bacterium 43-6 | reverse complement strand
GGGTCAATTTTTTACAAAGAGTATGACATAGAGAATATTCCTGAAGATACGCAATTAGTAAATGATTTAAATAAGATGTTGGATATATACCAAGAATACTACAAGTATTTTTTTGATAGTTCAAGTGGAAATAATCATGAGGGGATAGATATTGAAATGCCAGCGGTACTAAATACTGAATTCAATGTAAAAGAAGAAGTTGAAAGAATTTCGTTATATATAAAAAGCAAAGGCTTTACATACGCAGATGATTTAATTATGAATTTTTACTTAGCCTTGAAATCGAAGCCGTTTGTAATTTTGGCAGGAACATCAGGGACAGGAAAAAGTAAGCTTGCAAGGTTATTTGCTGAAGCTATAGGCGCAACTTCAGAGAATGGAAGGTTTAAACTTATTGCGGTTAGACCTGACTGGTCAGATTCAACAGATTTATTGGGATATAAAGACTTAAATGGCAATTTCAATATTGGTGTATTAGCAAAGATTATTA
>MKRK01000111.1:0-477 GCA_001896915.1 Clostridiales bacterium 43-6 | reverse complement strand
GTTGAGTATTATCTTAGTGATATATTATCAATAATGGAGTCGCGTAAATGGAATTCTGATAGGATAGTTACTGATAAGTTAATGGATGAAGAGTATATACAAAACATAGAAAACAGAGATGAAGACAATGATGTTGAGCGCGTTAAAGAAATTATTATTCCAGACAACCTTTATATTATTGGCACAGTAAATATGGATGAAACAACCTTCCCATTTAGCAAAAAGGTTCTAGATAGGGCGAATACCATAGAATTTTCTTACGTAGACCTTGAGATAAGTTCAGAAAGGATCGATAAACAACAACCTGTAGCCCTTCATAATAGTTTCTTAAGAAGCGAGTATCTGTTACTTGGAGAGTGTATAGAGTATGAAGAGAAATTAAATGAAATAATATCCATTTTGAAAGATATCAATAGCGTGTTACAGCCTGCAAATCTTCATTTTGGATATAGGATTCGAGATGAAATCTGCTTTTAT
>MKRK01000110.1:300-7265 GCA_001896915.1 Clostridiales bacterium 43-6 | reverse complement strand
CAAGCAACTCTGCAACTCTGAAATAATTACCGGAATCAACAGCGACCACATATTCCTCTTTGGTCAAGAGCGTTTCATATTGCTTTTCCCCGTGTCGAGTCCCAATAATTTTAATGGGATTATCCGCTCCGAATATCTCCTTCACGGCTTGTGCCAGTGTTCCGATGGTGCAAGCAGGGGACTTCTGAACCATGATATCACCGGATTTTGCGTTTTTGAATGCATGTATGACCAATTCAACTGCTTCCCTCAAATCCATAATGAACCGTGTCATATCGGCGTCGGTAACGGTAAGTGCTTCGCCTTTTTTGATCTGTTCCACAAAAAGCGGGACAACAGAACCGCGGGATGCCAATACATTGCCGTAGCGTGTGCCGCAAATCATCGTTTTTTCTTCTGCTACCGTACGTGATTTTGCAACAAAAACCTTTTCCATCAAGGCTTTGGAGATTCCCATTGCATTTACAGGATATGCAGCTTTGTCCGTTGAGAGACAAATTACTTTTTTTACACCTGCGGCGATCGCTGCAGTCAAAACATTGTCGGTTCCGATGACATTGGTTTTCACCGCTTCCATGGGGAAAAATTCACAACTGGGAACCTGCTTCAGTGCTGCCGCATGAAACACAAAATCAACACCGTGCATTGCGTTTTGAATGCTGGACAAATCCCTGACATCCCCGATATAAAACTTCAGCTTATCGTTTTTATATTGCTTGCGCATATCGTCCTGTTTCTTCTCGTCCCTTGAGAAAATACGGATTTCTCCGATATCTGTATCCAAAAACCGCTTTAAAGTCTCATTGCCGAAGGACCCGGTCCCTCCTGTGATAAGCAATGTTTTGTTGTAAAACATCAATTCTTTCCCCTTTTTTTTACCTCATTGAAGATATTTGTTAGCACATTAAAGAATCTTGATTTGTCAAAAACTTCTCTATAATACCGCAAGGAATTCCCAGCATATATTTGAACATGCTGCGGTTCATTGATAAATTTTAATATATTCTCCGCCAGTGCATTCTCATTCATGGCCTCACCGCATAGACCACAGCCGGCTTCCTCCATCACGAGGCATGTTTCGCCGTCGATTGCTGCAATGATGGGCTTCCCTGCTGCCATATAGGTTTGAACCTTGCCGGGCAAGGTGTTGGTAATATAGCTATCCTTTGACAATGTAACCAGCATTGCGTCAGCCATCGCATAAAATTCAGGCATTTTTTCAATCGGCAAACAACCATAAAAAACGGTGTTGCCCAGTTCCAGCTCATTGGCCAATTCCTGTACATCGGTAAGTGCTGATCCGTCACCAACAATGTGAAATGTAATGTTGTTGTGGTTCTCTAAAAGCTTAGCAGCTTTTATAATTGTATCAACGCTTTGCATTTTCCCGATATTTCCTGCAAAAACAAAATGAAACCCTTCATGTTCCTTCTTACAATCCAGATTTTCAAATAAAGCTTCGGAATAGATTGGCAAATATGTTACATTGCCCTCTATGTTATGAACTTTTTTAAAATAATTTTCAAACATTCTGGAACTGATTAACAGCCGGTCTGCTTTTTTATAAATCCATCTGCTGACACAAGACAATATTTTATAAAGTAAAGACTCTTCCGTGATATTCATGGCAGCAAGACTGGCCGGCCACTGATCCAGGCAATACAAAACAAAGGGTGCTTTGCTTCTTTTTTTCATAATAATAGCAGGAAGACACATTGTCACAGGTGATGTCTGAAAACAAAATACAATATCATACTCTTTTTTCATAAAACAAGCCTTTATGGCAGCAGAAAAAGCAAATGATACATAGTTCAGAGATAACCCCAGCTTCCCTTTGCCTCTGGGAATGAGCCACGATCGAATCACCTTCACACCGTCAATCACTTCTGTACGGCGTTTTCTTCCTTTGTATTCAGGTGGAATGATACCGGTGGGATAATTGGGTAAACCGGTAAGTACTGTTACATCATACTGTAAGTCAATCCATTCCCGACAGATATCATTGATTCGAAATTGTTCCGGATAAAAAAACTGTGATACAACCAATATTTTCATTCATCAAGCACCTAATATTTTATGAGTTTATTACTTCTGCCAGATCTCTTGCAGCAACATCGTTTTTTACGACCTGAATTTTTGGTGCATCCGGTATTTCGATATATTCAATCATTGTTTCTGCTTTTCCTTCTCGGTATCCCCTTCCAAACAGAACGCAACCCGCTGTCTGGAAAATGATCTTTATATCCAAGATAAAGCTGATATTGTTGGCATAAAATACATCACAAGCTATTTTTTGATTGATCTCCACATAATCCCTGCCGTTAACCTGTGCCCATCCGGAAATGCCGGGCTTTATCTCCGTAACGTGATTTTTGTCCCGTAAAATATGTATTTCCTTCTCTTGCGGAATCAAGGGACGGGGTCCGATGATACTCATGTCTCCCTTGACAACGTTCAAGAATTGAGGGATTTCATCGATACTCCATCGGCGTAAAAACTTTCCTGTTTTTGTTATGTATGAGTCAGGATTGCAAATATCCCGTGTAGCCAAATTGGGCGGTGTATGTGAATACATTGTTCTAAGCTTCAAAACTTTGAATATTTTACCATCCTTGCCTACTCTGTCTTGTTTGAAGAAAATAGGTCCTCTGTCCTCTAACTTAATGATAATTCCACAAATCAGCACAACAAATAAAACGAAAGGTAGCAAGCATACGCTTAATACAAGATCGAACGCTCTTTTTATATACTTTTTATAGACCGTCATTTTGCACCATCCTATAAATCAATAATGCATAATTATTGCAACGCTCAACATATATATTGTAATGAAATTCTGTTTTTAAATGTATCATAGAAGTAACATAATCTGACATATAAGAGAAATATAGCAGATAAGAGAACAAAAACCTTTATCACGAGTCATTTTACCACACATATACATATATGTCAAATCCCCGGCTGAAAATTTTATATGTAAAGAAAATGAACATGAGCAATAAGTAAACTTCTTATATTTACGCTATAATTTTTACAAATATCTTTTTATTTATTGTATCTTATTTTCACAGGATATACAATGAATAATTCACTAAACTAATATACAAAATTTTATCAGTTATCCTATATATTGTGTACAAATCTGTTAATTCATCAAATTAATATTTAGTTTGCTGTTGACTAACATAAATTAATATGATATATTGTAAAAAATTACACTAGGGGGATAATTATGGAAAACAACAATTTTGAAAACAATGTTCAGTACGCACCGCCCGCACCACCCGCAGGTCATCCGAAAAAAGGCTTCGCAATTGCTTCTTTGGTCCTTGGTCTGGTATCTGTGGTAATATCCTGCTTTATTTATGTCGCAGTTCCGGCTGGAATTATCGGCATAATATTAGGTGCTCTTGCACTTAAGGCTGGTAAAAACGGTATGGCTATGGCTGGACTGGTTCTGTCTATCATAGGTATCGTATTTAGCATTGTTCTCATTGCCGGTGTTTATGCTATTTTGATGGGTGCCAGCAACGCAGCCAACGCTGCATTTTTCTTGGCATAAGTACAACTACAAAATGCCTTCCTTATGTTAAGGAAGGCATTTTTCGTTTTGAGGTATCTTTATGAAATCCATGCACAAACTTTATTTATTGCTTTCCATTGATGCCATGTTGTTATTCGTCTTAACATGGTTTATTTTTCAACCGAACACGCTCTTTTCACTTCCCAAATGTGTATTAAACGAAACCACCGGGTTATTTTGCCCCTCCTGCGGTGCCACCAGAATGGCAGTACATTTACTAAAACTGCAGGTGTGGGACGCCATCAAAAACAATCTGCTGATCTTCTTCACATTTTCTTATCTATGCTTCTTATATATCCTGTGGCATGTTTGCCTGTTTAAAAATAAAAAGTTCCCGCAGATTTATTTCAACAACAAAATACTATTCGCCTATGTAACCGTGGTCATACTGTTTTCTGTTCTTCGCAACATCCCTTATTTTCCTTTCACCTTGCTGCAACCATAAAAAAGCCGTACAGGAAGTCTTTCCTGTACGGTTTTTCCATTATGGTCGGAGTGGCGAGATTCGAACTCGCGGCCTCTTGGTCCCGAACCAAGCACTCTACCAAGCTGAGCCACACCCCGATAATTTTACCGACAGCATATATAATATTATATTGTGTCCAATATGTCAATACTGAATTATAATATTATCTCAAATTCTACGTTTTCTATCATTGATATCAGAATGGTCTTATGGTAATATTATCTTAGAATCTACACAATAAATGGAGTGGCTGTTTTGAGAAAGACAAAAATCATCTGTACGTTGGGGCCTTCCACCGATGATCCCAATATATTAAAATCCCTGATTCTGTCCGGCATGAGCGTTGCAAGGCTTAACTTTTCCCATTCTGACCATGCTGCACATCAGGAAAGAATAGACGTCCTGAAGAAAATGCGGGATGAGTTGAACATGCCTGTTGCGTTGCTGGCTGATACCAAAGGACCGGAAATACGTATCGGCAAATTTTCCACCCCGAAAATCACCCTGACAGAAGGACAAACCTTTACCCTGACCACAATCGAAGGCATCGGAGATGACAAAAAGGTTTCTATCTCCTATTCCGAATTGCCCCGTGATGTTTCCATCGGTACCCGTATCTTAATCGCTGACGGTCTGATTGAAATGGAAGTGATCCGCTGCTCTGACATCGAAATCGTTTGCACCGTAATCAACGGCGGTGAGATTTCATCCAACAAAAGCATCAACGTACCCGGTATCCGCTTGTCCATGCCCTTTATCAGCAGTCAGGACCGGGCCGATCTGCGCTTTGCCGTTGAAAATGATTTTGACTTTGTTGCTGCTTCCTTTACAAGAGACGCAGACAATATCCTGCAAATTCGTGAAGAGCTCGATCGGCTGAACAACCACGATATCCGTATCATTGCTAAAATTGAAAATTCTGACGGTGTATCCAATATCGATTCCATTCTTCGGGTTTCTGACGGTATTATGATTGCCAGAGGCGATCTGGGCGTTGAGATCCCCTTAGAAGAAATCCCGGTCATCCAGAAAAAAATTATAAAAAAGGCCTACAGTGCAGGCAAACAGGTTATCACTGCCACGCAGATGCTTGAATCCATGATACACAACCCCCGACCCACCCGGGCGGAAACCACGGATATCGCCAATGCGATCTATGACGGCACCTCTGCCATCATGCTTTCCGGCGAGACCGCAGCGGGCCAATACCCTGTTGAGGCCGTCCAGACCATGGCAAAGGTAGCAGAGCGGACGGAACGGGATATTGATTATAAAAAACGCTTTCGCATGCGGGATGATGACGATCTGTGTAATGTGACGGACGCAATTTCACACGCCACCTGTTCTGCAGCCCATGACTTATCTGCAACATCGATTATCACGGTTACAAAATCGGGCATGACCGCCCGTCAGATATCCAAATATCGCCCCGCCTGCACTATCATCGGCTGTTCCTCCGTTCCCAAAGTAGTTCGGCAAATGAACCTTTCCTGGGGTGTCCTGCCCGTTCATGTGGACGAAAAGGACAACACTGACGAATTATTTGCTCATGCGGTGGAGGTTTCCGTCTGTTCCGGATTGGTCAAGGAAGGTGATTTGGTAGTCATCACTGCGGGTGTCCCTCTGGGGATTTCCGGCACCACAAATATGATGAAGGTTCAGGTAGTCGGAGAGGATGTCACGTATTCCTGCAGCATAAAAAAATAATGATTCTTATTAACAGAACATCAACCAACGGGTTTGATGTTCTGTTTCTTATTGTTCTTATAAGGAATATAGCCTTTCACGAGGACACCGGATTTGTATACTCAAAACACCAACGTGGCCATCTGATCTCAGACCTTCCGCAACATCATTCATACTCTTTTAAAGAGAGAAACCTTCACCATCGACGTTTGTTACCGTATGCGGCTTGGGGTTAAATAAAGCAAAAAGTGCCGATCTACAATTTCATTTTGTAATTCGGCACTTTATTTTATAATCCCATCATAAACTGATACACTTTGTCGTCGGCCGACTGGATCCATTCATGGTAATACTCCGGATAAAATCTTGCTTGCTTTTTCCCGGGCATTGCATTATAAGCGGCAAACTGTGTTTCGGGCAGACAGATGTTATCCTTCAGCGCCGTCTGCATGAACACCTCCGCTTTTACCCGTGGTGCCAGATGCACCAGGTCAATATAGCTTAACTTTTCAAATACCTCATCGGTGGTGTCCCCCTCCGGATCATGACGGCGGAAATACTCCACAATTTCGTTGTAAGACGTGTTCCCGCTTGTTTCATAAGCATAGCGGATATCGCATAAAAAGGGGTAGATGGGTGCGATTCGTTTAATATTTGACAGCGCTGCACAGGCAATTGCCAATGCGCCGCCCTGGGAACCGCCGATGGCACCGATTCTGTTTTCGTCCACCTCGGGGAAGGATGCGGCAATCTGTGCAAGAAGAGCTGTGTCCAGATACATACTTCTGTATAGAAGCTTTTCTTTTTCATCTTTTATGCCACGGATCACATGACCGTTCACTGTGGGTCCTTTTGCTCCGCCCAGTTCCTCAGAAAGACCACCTTGACCACGGCAGTCCATAGCGAAATAAGACATGCCCGCTGCCGCATAGGAAAGCATCGGGATCCAATCTCCGCTGTTTGCAGTATAACCATGAAACTGAAGGACCGCCGGATGGGGTTGCTCCCCTTGTTTCGGTCTTACGTATTTTGCATGGATGCGGGAGCCGCCCACGCCGGTAAAATACAAATGAAAGCAATCGGCAAAGGGTGTAGCAAATTCTGCTGAAACCAGTTTGACACAGGGGTCAACCGCTCTCATCTCGGCAATCGCTTCGTCCCAGTATTCCTCAAAATCCTTAGGCTTTTCGCTGTTCCCCTTTGCTTGCAACAGCATTTTTATTTTTTCTT
>MKRK01000110.1:0-234 GCA_001896915.1 Clostridiales bacterium 43-6 | reverse complement strand
TGCATATTCAAGCCATATTGTAAAAAAATATATTGTTGACTTTATCAAGGTGGCAATATAAACTTATTATCAACAAAAAAGCAAAAGGATGTCGAATATTGGATCGTATGATTTCTCCCTTCAAGCGCTGGCTTATTTTATTAAATGTTCTGGTTTCCGTGTTGATGGCAACACTGGACTCCAGTATTGTTATCATCGCACTGCCAGAAATTTCGAAAAAGCTGCATGTGGATT
>MKRK01000109.1:8310-8666 GCA_001896915.1 Clostridiales bacterium 43-6 | reverse complement strand
AATGTGTATTCAGTGAGATAAAATTCTGTAGGGAGGATTGATGATGGACAAAACGTACGTGCTGGATCAAATTTTTAAAAGGGTAAAAGTGCACCCGTCTGCCGCTGTTTTGGATGTGGGGTGCGGGGATGGAAAGACTCTGGTGTTTTTAAAAGAGCGATATCAGCTGACAGGGGAACTGACCGGGATTGACAAACGGGATAAGAATTTTATATCTTCGGTTGAGCAAAAGGAAAAGGGGATTCGGCTGATGCAAATGGACGCTTCCCAAACGCTTTTGTTTCCCGATGAAAGTTTTAATGTGATCATTCATAAGGATACACTGGAGTGCATTCCCGATATCGGCGGGCATATTC
>MKRK01000109.1:755-8094 GCA_001896915.1 Clostridiales bacterium 43-6 | reverse complement strand
CGAAATATGAGCCGGGGTATAGGGGTTTTCACTATTGGCAAGAAATGAATCATTTTATCGAGCCAAAGGGGTTTTTGACCAAAGAAGAATATGGCGAGCTGATTGAGGATATGGAGGAGACATGGAAAAACGGTACCTATATTTTTGCTTCTCCGTTTTATTTTTATATTGGAAAAAAGAGAGGTTCATGATACAATAAACGGGACAAAGCAGGGGAGTGATGGTCTTGACAAGAAAGATATCGATTGCGTCTTTTTTTGATTACAATTTGCCGATCGAAAAACAGATTTCATTGGCATCCCAAGCGGGGTTTACTCATTTCACTTTCAGCGCAAATTATGAGCACTGCGGAATTTTGGACAGGAATGAGAAAGCACTCAAAGAAGTATTGAAAAACCATCATCTGTCCGTGGATACGATTCATGGACCCACTCTTGACAAGGACGATGCTTTTCCGATTATCAAGCGGCTTTGCACGGTTGCCAATGAACTGGAGGTGCCTGTAATGGTGCTCCACTGCAGTTGCTTTGCGTTCAGGCAGGAACAATATACGCAAAGAAAACAGGATATCTCGGAAAAGATACAAAAGCTTGAATCCATTTCAAAAGAAACAGGGATACGGTTCGCCCTTGAGAACGTGTTACCCGGACCGGCGACGGAGCTGGTGAAGGAAATGGTACTTTGCGGTGACCCCAGGTATATTGGCTTTTGTTATGATTCTGCCCATGACCAGATAGACGGGCCCAATCCCTTCACATTGCTGGAAGAGTTGAAAGACAGACTGTTTACTGCTCATATTTCTGACAGGTTAAGAGAGTTTGAGGACCATGTGATACCCGGGGAAGGGTTCATTGATTTTACGAAGATGTGTGAAATCCTTCGTGGTTCATCACTGAATCCGCCGTTGTTGACAGAGGTTATGATGACCCATTCAGAATTTAAGGAACATCAAGTGTTTTTGAAGAATGCCTATGAGCAGGCTTGCGAATTGCATGACAGAATTTGGGGTTAAGAAAACATGATGAACAACGGTGTAGGCGTTTTTAAAGATTGCATGGTAATCCATCAATACAATATTCTGACCATTGAAAATGACGGGATCCGGCAAAAAATTGATTTGTCGGGCGGTTTTCCGGTCTCTTTGTTTGTAGAAAATAAAAAAAGCGGGTATCGTTTTGAAAATTGGGAGAGAAAAACGGCAATGTTTCATCTTTCCGGGTTTGATTTTACGGATTGTACCGTCATTGTTGGCTGTGAAACCCATGACCATTTTGGCTTGTCCGAAGCTTGTTTGGCGGTTTCGGTTTTATACACCGGACAGGAAAAAACAGTGAAGCAGGTGTTTGAGATATATCCCGGTTCCCCTTTTATTGTCTCCACGTTGTATGCCAAGGGTTCTTTTTTGACCGTAGCGGAAAAGGCAGAAGAAAAAGCCACCGGCATTGAGAAAAAGGCGGAAGCTATAGCCGGGATTCTGCCGCATGAGGACACGGTGGAGGCAATCGGTTTGGGTTGTAAGCATCTCAAGCTGGAAACCGTTTCGCTGTTTGACAATACCGACACGAACAATACCCTTGTGAAAACAGGTGAGGAAATGTTATATACCGGTCGGGTGCAAAGCTTTGACGGAAATTTGTTCGTGATAAAGGATTATATCGGCGGGGAAGCGCTTCTTTTGGCAAAGGACGGAATTCTGAACCCGGGGCAGTTTAGTTTGCGAGTGAAAGGGACGGAGTTTGCCGAAATTGCAGGAAGCGGGCTTGATGGTCTATGTACGGACGAATTTGTGCCTTGCTACGGGGTAACCATCGGCGTCGCACCGGCAGAAGAGATCAAACGGGCATACAAAAAGCATTACGGGAAAGTTTACCGGGGCGACCGGTCGGGGGCTTTGTTTGTTATGTCTAACACATGGGGGGACCGCAACCAGGACAAAGCGGTCTGCGAAGCGTTTATCAAAAAAGAAATTGAAACCGCTCATTTTTTGGGTGTGGATATTGTGCAAATCGACGACGGCTGGCAAAAAGGGACAACGTCAAACTCCGCATTGAAACAAGGCGTTTGGGAAGGGTATTATGACTTTGACCCGTTGTTTTGGAATGTGAACAAAGAAAAATTTCCGAACGGTTTGGAGCCGATTGTCGCTTTTGCAAATGAGAACCATGTAAAACTGGGGTTGTGGTTTTCACCGGATTCGTCACAGGATTTTTGCAACTGGCAAAAAGATGCCGAGGTTTTATTGGGGCTTTTTCGGCAGTATGGCGTCGGGTATTTCAAACTGGATGGGATAAAAATCCGCAACAAGTGCTGCGAAGCCAATCTGATTAAAATGATGGAAACGGTGACACAAAAAAGCGGTGGCTTGGTCAGCTTCAATCTTGACATTACCGCAGAACGGCGGTTCGGCTATTTATATCAAAAGCAGTTCGGGACGTTGTTTGTGGAGAATCGATACACCGACTGGGGCAGTTATTATCCTGCTTGGACCATGAAAAATTTGTGGCAGCTGGCAGAAGTTCTGCCCGCCAAAAAGCTGTTGTTTGAGGTATTGAACCTAAGACGAAACAAGCATGTTTACACAGACGATCCATTGGCACCGAACGGTTACGATGCGGATTATGCTTTTGCGGGTGTGATGGTTGCCAACCCGTTGTTGTGGATGGAAATGAGCAGCCTCGAGGAGAAAGACAAGGACAGGCTTTCGGAGATCATCAAGGTTTACAAGCAGCACAGTAAAATCCTTTTGGCAGCTGAAATACTTCCCTTGGGAAGAATGCCGGACGGAACAGAATTTACCGGCTTTCAAGCGATTGTGAAGGACGGAGAAGGGTATCTGTTGCTGTTTCGTGAATATACCGGGATGAATTCTTATGATTTTATACTGCATGATTTATTTGCTTGTCGCTTATCCATAAAGATTCTGGCACAAAACGGAGATGCGGTGATTGCCGATTGTGTTTCCGATGAGGGTAGAATTCATGTAGAATTTTCTAATCAAAACAATTATGTGTTTGTAAAGTATCTGATATGTTGAGAAACCCGCTGTACGAAAGAGACGTACAGCGAGTTTTATGTAATCAGGGTTAATCCATAGGGTAGACCAGCCATTTATTGAACAAAAGAAAGCTTTTTCCGTTTTTGATCATATAAACAATGGCTGTTTGTCTCTCACCGTCCACCTGGAAAGTCGCGTATAACACTCTGAAATCTGTGGTTTCTTTGCCGTTTACCTGAATGGAGGATAATGCTTTTTCAGTAAACCCTTCGGGCTTTACATCTGTGACAGAAAGAGAGCCTTTGTTAATATTGTCCGTTTTCAACGCTTTGACGGTTTCCTTGAATTCCGATTCTGTCAAACCTTCAGGTAAAAGAATGTTTTTAAGAGCCTGATCGGCATCGTTGTTGAACAATGCTGTATAAAGCCGTGTTGCTGACGCTTGGGGGGTGGATGACATAAAACCAATGGTGAATAATCCGGCGACAATTGTGAAAGCCAACAGAACGCCCACAATTACGGGAGCAAGCCGTTTTTTGCGTTTGGGTGGTGTAACAGCAACAGGTTCAGGAGGTGCTTCCATGGTTTGCGTGTTGTCAAAGAACGCCACCTCAATGATTTCGACAGACTCATCATCGGTACCTTCCAATGGTGGTTCAGCAGAAGTAATGTCCGATTCTTCTTCGATTGGTACAGGCGTTTCGTTTTCGGCTTCTTCGATTGGCACAGGCGCTTCGCTTTCGGTATCTTCGATTGATACAGGCGTTTCGCTTTCGGTATCTTCGATTGATACAGGCGTTTCAATTCCGGATTCCTCTATTGGCACAGGCGCTTCAATTGCGGATTCCTCAATGACTGGTACTTCGAATCCTGCTTCTTCGATTATTTCTGGTGTTTCGATTATGGATTCTTCATCCAAGAGGCTTTTTTTGCAGGATGAACAGATATCAATTTCATCCGGTAAATCCTGACCGCAGTATTTGCATTTCATATTATGACCTCCAATACCATTGTTTTTTACGGAGATTGGTATAGAATACAAAATTAACCAACAGTTTAGAATATGCAGGAAAATGGAGATTTGTGATAGTTTTCCGATGAAAACTAATAAAAACAGGATAAAAATGAAAAACCCTGCTTATGAAAAGCAGGGTTTACTTGTAGTAATTGAGATTAATCGCTTACATAGGGCAACAATGCAATGTGGCGTGCACGTTTGATTGATACCGTTAATTCACGTTGGTGATGTGCGCATGTGCCTGTAACTCTTCTGGGAAGAATCTTTGCTCTTTCCGAAATGAATTTACGAAGCTTTGCAACATCTTTATAATCAATGGTATTGATTCTGTCAACGCAAAAGCTGCAAACTTTTTTGCGGGCTTTTCTGTTACCGCGACCCGGTCTTTCGGACCGTTCTGATCTATCCATTTAGGTAGCCTCCTTATCTGACAGTATGGATCAATACAGCTTAGAAGGGGAGATCGTCGTCTCCGTCTGTGATTTCTTCAAAATCACCTGTATTGACGTTGGAAAATGACGGACTTTGAGAATCGTCATATCTCTGATTGGATGTACCGCCATCACGTTTTGATTCAGCAAAATGAACATTTTCAGCCATAACTTCGTATGCCTTGCGTTTATTATTGTCTTTGTCCACATAGCTTCTGACCTGCAAAGAACCGTTAACAGCAACAAGCTGGCCTTTGCGGAAATAGCTGGTGACAAATTCGGCTGTGCCTCTCCAGGCAACAATGTCAATAAAATCCGTCTGGCGTTCTGTGCCCGCTTTTACAAAAGAACGGTCAACAGCCAGTGTAAAGGTTGTTACAGGGACATTATTGGCAGTATGGCGAAGCTCGGGATCGGCAGTTAATCTACCCATTAAGGCTACGATATTCAGCATTCATTTCACCTTCCTTATTATTCGTTTACTTCTGCAGTCTTGGCAGCAGGCTTTGCTTCTGTAGCGACGGTTGCTTCAGCGGCAACAGGCTCAGCTTTTACAGCGGCCGGTTTTTTTCCTTGTGCCTTTGCAGCAGCAGCGGGATCCTTCTTGATAACGATGTTACGAAGAACTCCGTCGGTAATCTTGTAGATACGTTCTAGCTCAGTGATGAAAGTTGGTTCACTTGTGAAGTTTACTAAAACATAGTAGCCTTCGTTTTCATCGTCGATCAGATAAGCAAGTCTACGCTTACCCCATTCGTCTACGCTGATTATTGTACCGTTTTTCTCAATCAAAGAAACAAACTTGTCCTTCAATTCTTTGATACCTTCTTCTGAAGATTTCAATGAGAAAACCATAACTGTCTCGTAGGTATTGATGATTGGCATTTTTACAGCACCTCCTTCTGGTCTTTTGGCCCCGTAGGATCACGGAGCAAGGATAGTCAGCTGTCTCATAATAAATTATCAGACATAAAACTGACAGTGCAATATTCAAAAAGAACATTAACAGGGGAATTATACCGCAATGCGACATGCTTGTCAATATTTTTAATGAATTTTTGCTATTTTTTATTTTATAACTCTTTTGTCAGCTCTTTTAAATATTGTTTGAAAGCTTCGCCGATCTCAGTGTGTTTCAGAGCAAGCTCTACGTTGGCTTGCAAAATGCCAAGCTTATTGCCCATGTCATAACGTTTGCCGGTAAAATCCACCGCAACCATGGTTTCGGTTCTGGCAAGGGTTTTCATGGCGTCGGTGAGCTGCAGCTCGCCGCCTGCACCGTTTTCGGTGTGTTCCAGAATATCAAAGATTTGCGGGGGTAAAACGCACCTGCCCAAAATGGAATAATGGGACAGAATGTTGTCAATGGATGGTTTTTCGATCATATCGGTTACTTTCATCAGATTGTCTTTCAGCGGAGTGACCGCCAATGAGCTGTAGCGCATGATATCCTCGGTGCTGACTTTCTTTACGCCCGCAACACCAAGACCGTATTCCTCATAGGCACGGATCAGCTGGCCGATAGCGGGATCGTCTCCGATGATCACATCGTCACCATATAAAACCCCGAAGGGCTCATTGCCCACAAAGGATTTGGCTGCCAAAACGGCGTGACCGAGACCTTTGGTTTCTTTTTGGCGAATAAAATAAATATTCGCAAGAGAAGAAAGGGCTTCGATTTCTTTCAGCGTTTTGTCGTTGCCACGGTTCTTAAGAACCTGCTCCAATTCAACGGAATGGTCAAAATGATCCTCAATGATATCCTTTCCCCGGTTGGTAATGATTAAAATATCCGTAATCCCTGCGGCAACCGCTTCTTCCACAATGTATTGAATGGCAGGCTTGTCGACCAACGGAAGCATTTCCTTTGGCATGGATTTGGAAATGGGCAACACGCGAGTGCCCAGTCCGGCCGCAGGGATAACAGCTTTTTTTATCTTCATAAATTTAATAGGTCCCTTTCTGATAAGAATCTTCATCGTTGCTTATTATTTCATGATAAGCCGGATAAATGCAGCGGGATCGTTGGTCTGTGTGATGGAAGAAAGATCGTTCAATTCTTTGATCAGGTTAAGCATATAATGATTCATATAATAAGAAGTAAGCCTGGTTGCAATCACAGAAAATGCGATATAGGTAATTAAAATCGGAAGCCAGATTATAAAACGTGTTCCGCCGGCTTTTGCGATATCGTCCGGTGAGCCGTTGTTCTCTTTGACAGCATGTATTTTTTTTACGGTGTCCTGCATGTACCAATATTTTGCCTTTGCACCGAACACAATGGATAAAGCGATCTGTAATAAGGATAGGAAAATCCAGATGAACAGATAGGGATACAAATTCGTCATGAATTTTCCGGCTGCATGATTCAGCAATGCTACGCCTTCCTCGGTGAGCACAGTTTCGTCATCATCATAATAATTACCGTACTCATCGCTTTCCTCATCCGTATACTCGTCGTATACGGATGAATCAATGGTGTAATTTTCATAAATGCGAATGGACTCATTGATCAGTATATCAGCACTTTTTAAAACCGGGATTAAGGTCAAACCAAACAGAATTGTGATGGATACCCCGATCAATAACAGCAAGGAACCCAGCTTGTTCATCCGGCGGTGAAAGAACCACAGACTGCCTATGATGGGCGAAACGAAAAAGGAGAGCAAAAATACCTGAGGACTGAACCCGGTTTTTGAGCCGCTATGATACATATTGATAAATTTGGGGATGAATTTTTCTGCATTAGAACCGATGAATGTGGTCAACTCATCCGCTGTGATATCATAAATGACGGGAATGTTGCCGCCAGCATCAGGTACTGCATAGGGATAAGCCGGAGGAGCATAGGGAAAAGCCGTGGCAGGTGCATAATAAGACCCATGATAGTACGGC
>MKRK01000109.1:0-744 GCA_001896915.1 Clostridiales bacterium 43-6 | reverse complement strand
GGTACCCCGGAGGGGGATATTGTTGAGGGGGGGTATACTGCTGCTGCTGCTGCTGCACGGGTTGGGGGGGCGGCTGTGTGACAGCTTCGGAAAGCTCTTTGCCGCAGCTGCGGCAAAATTCACTGTCCGCCGTGTTGACTGTCGAGCAGTAGATACAGGATTTCAAATCGCTCATATAAATGCCCATGCACGAAGTCTTACATAAATCGATACGAAAGATCGCATGGGCTCGCACCATCCCTTCTGTTTATTATGGTCTTTCACGCTGCTCTCTCCCAGGTGTTTATTTATTGATCAGAAAAAAGAATGCATCCGGCAAACTATTCAGTTCCTGTCCCACTGAATTCATTGCCGCGCCAACGATAACGGCAAAGAGGGAGAAGATCAAGACAATGTATATAACGATGGTCAATATCATAAGCGTGACCCAAATTGCCGATCTTGTGCCGCCGGCATGAGTCAGAAAAGCCAGATTGCTGCCGTTCTTTTCTTTGACTTCTTTGATTTTTTTAATCGCATGTTGTTTGTACCAGTAGTTAGCGAAGATAGCGAATACGATTGTCACGCCCAGTTGAACAATAGAAAAAACAGAGGAAACCGCCATCATTGAGCCCATTGAGTCCATCATTTCGGTTTGCATGTCAAGGCTTGCCTCTTGATATTCGTCAGACAATGCTCCATATTCGGTTTGTATTTTAGTCAGATTATCGATTTGTTCCGGTAATGTATTGAACAAGGGGACCA
>MKRK01000108.1:16215-16404 GCA_001896915.1 Clostridiales bacterium 43-6 | reverse complement strand
AGACGTCCGTCTTCGCCGTAAATCAGTTCAGCCATACTTTATGCCTGCCCCCTTTCATTTTTTGTTTTTACCGCCTCAATTAAGCTGCGCATGCGAATTTTCGCGGCGCCTAAATTGTTGATTTCGTCTATTTTGATTTGGGTATAGATACGATCACCGTGTTCGAGGTTGTCTTTTACTTCGTCACTG
>MKRK01000108.1:13887-16131 GCA_001896915.1 Clostridiales bacterium 43-6 | reverse complement strand
TACAAACGGGAATGATAGGTCCATTGATTGAGGACATTCAGCTTGAATTTTTCAACAGGGCGCAAGCAATCTTCGGAGATGACCACCATGCCGAGGGAGGTGAGCATTTTGTTAATTCCGTGATTGATTTCGGGGTCGATATGATATGGTCTGCCAGCCAGGATGATGACTTCTTTGTTGTTTTCCTGTGCATAACGGATGGCTTTGTCACCAAACTCATAAATTTCCTCATGAAAATGATGGAGCGCTTCGTAGGCTTTGTTGATGGCGTTTTTCGTCACTGCCGCTGAAATGGAAAATTCGGTGCTGAAATATTTGATACATGCTTTAACAAAGCCCGGCTTGTGATGAGGAGCGAAGTATGGGATTAGGAACAGAATGTACTTCAAGGCAATGATGTTGGCATTCAGCAGCTCAGGATAGTAGGCGACCACAGGGCAGTTATAATTGTTGTCACCCATTTGTTCGTTGAAGTTATAAGGCATACAGGGGTAGAAAATGGTATCGATGCCTTTTGAAAGCAGCTCTTCTATGTGACCGTGGAGAAGCTTGGCAGGATAACAGACTGTGTCAGAGGGGATGGTGTGTTGACCGTCTATATATAATTCTCTGGTGGATGAACCGGTGGTAATGACCTCAAATCCCATTTCTGTCAATAGGGTGTGCCAGAAGGGAAGGTTTTCATACATATTCAAGCCCAGAGGGATTCCGATTTTTGGGAGACTGCCTTGTTTGCTTTTGAAGGACAGAAGCATATTCATTTTATATTCATATGCATCTGGCAAATTTATCGTGGCTTTTTTGCCAAGGGGACGTTCACAACGGTTGCCGGAAATATATTTTTCGTTCCCATTGAAGGTGTTTATAGTCAGCTTGCAATGATTGGTGCAAAGCTTACACTCACTGATTTTTGCGGTATGGGTGAAGGATTCGATGGATGCCGCATCCTTCAGGGTGGATTTCTCTGTTGTTTTGGAGGCAGCAAATAAAGCTGCGCCATACGCACCCATGAGACCGGAAATGGAGGGACGGATTACATCTCTGCCGATTTCGCGCTCAAAGGCCCGGAGAATGGTATCGTTTAAAAAGGTTCCGCCCTGCACCACAATGTTCTCGCCCAGCTCGGCAGCACTGCGGGCACGGATGACCTTGTATACAGCGTTTTTGACTACGCTGATACAAAGACCGGCTGAAATATCGTCTACCCCGGCGCCGTCTTTTTGTGCTTGCTTGACAGAAGAATTCATGAAAACGGTACAACGGGAGCCAAGGTTGACCGGATGGCGGGAAAACAGACCCAGCTTTGCAAAATCGGCGACATTGTAGCCCAACGCATGGGCGAAGGTTTCGATGAACGAACCGCAGCCGGAGGAGCAGGCTTCGTTAAGCATGATGGAATCCACTACTCCGTTTTTCAGCTTAAAGCATTTCATATCCTGTCCGCCGATGTCCATGATGAAGTCCACATAGGGACTCCAATGTTTGGCGGCATAGAAATGAGCGACTGTTTCTACAATACCATAGTCGATATGAAATGCATTTTTGATGAGTTCTTCTCCGTAGCCTGTAATGGCCGAGGCCCTGATAGTGATTCTGTTACTGCAAAGGGCTAGAATTTTTAGCAGCTGATCTCTGACCACCAAAAGAGGTTCCCCGAAATTACTGGCATAGAAGGTATATAACAGTTCTCCCGCAGGTGTGATCAATGTCAGTTTCGTTGTTGTGGAGCCGGCATCAATGCCCAGATAAGCGTCTCCTGAGTAGCTGTTCAAATCCAAGGTGTCGACGCTGTTTTTGGCATGGCGGGCGGCAAAGGTGTTATACTCCTCTTGGTCAGCAAACAAAGGGGTCATTGCATTTGTGCTGTTTTTATTTTTACCGATATCAGACAATTTTTTTATTAGTTCTTCATAGGTAACAGTTTTGTTTCTCGTGCTTTCAAGAGCGGCTCCAATGGCAACATAAAATTCGGAGTTTTGTGGAAAAATAGCATGATCATCGTCAAGACGCAGAGTGGAAACAAAGCGTTCTCTCAAACCGGATAAGAAGGTCAGGGGTCCGCCCAGAAATGCAACACGCCCCTTGATGTCACGTCCTTGCGCCAGACCGGCGATGGTCTGACTGACGATGGCTTGATAGATGCTGGCGGCTATATCGGATTTATTGGCACCCTGATTGAGCAGAGGTTGGATATCGGATTTTGCAAAAACACCACAGCGGGAAGCGATGTTATAAATATGGGTG
>MKRK01000108.1:11502-13833 GCA_001896915.1 Clostridiales bacterium 43-6 | reverse complement strand
TTCGTTCCCGCCGGTGAGGAATAGTATTTTTGCATCCTCGCCACCAAGCTCAACGACAACATCGATGCGATCCAGCATAGTGTCTACAGCGGTTTTGGTAGCAAAAACTTCTTGGACGAAGTCAATGCCGGTCAATTCGGCTACACTGAGTGCGGCAGAACCGGACAGAGAAACAGTAATCGGACCGTCCTGCAAAAGCGGGGCAGTCTCGGCTAGTATTTCAAGTGCCATTTCGCGGACTTTGGAATGATGCCTTTCATAACGGCGGAATAAAATATTATATGTATCATCAAGCACTACAACCTTGACGGTGGTAGAACCAATATCAACACCAACATGTTTTCTGTTTGTTACGACCATTCAATAAACTCCTAATTGTGTTTCTCATTATAGATATACATGTATTGTACATTATATTCATTCAATCATATAATACTACAAAATCTGCATATATGGCAAGTAAAAATGTTGCCATATACGCAGATTTTTGTTATTTTATTTATTTTATTTAAATCTTGATTAGTTATTCGTTATGCTGAAATTCCTGTTTCAAACTGACTGTTGTATAAAGAAGCATAAAATCCGCCTTTTTCCAGAAGTTCTTCATGACGGCCTTGCTCCACAATATCGCCGTCTTTCATCACCAGAATCAGGTCTGCGTCGCGAATGGTGGACAAACGATGAGCAATGATAAAGCTGGTGCGATTTTTCATCAGATTCGCCATGGCCTTTTGAATCCGGATTTCTGTTCTGGTGTCAACTGAGCTGGTTGCTTCGTCCAAAATCAGGATACTCGGGTTTGCCAAAATAGCCCGGGCGATGGTAAGCAGTTGCTTCTGACCCTGTGAAACATTGCTTGCTTCTTCATTTAATTCCATGTGATAGCCGTCAGGCAGGGTACGGACAAAATGGTCAACATGAGCAGCCTTTGCCGCAGCCAAGACCTCTTCATCGGTTGCGTCCAATCTGCCATAACGGATGTTTTCCATGATGGAACCGTTGAAGAGCCATGTGTCTTGTAATACCATACCGAATTTGCCCCTCAATTCGTTTCTGCTGTAATCCTTGATATTGTGCCCATCCACTAAAATTTCACCTGAGTTCACATCATAGAAACGCATCAATAGCTTCACCATGGTTGTTTTGCCTGCACCGGTGGGTCCGACAATGGCAACCTTTTGTCCGCTTGCAATGCTTGCAGAAAAATCGTTGATGATGATCTTTTCAGGATTGTAACCAAAATGGACATTTTTAAAGGCAACATTTCCATTGACATCAGCTGATGGCAGCAATTTTTTAGATTCCGCTGTTTCTTCTTCCTCTTCTAAGAATTCGAACACTCTTTCAGCAGCAGCGGCGGTGGACTGTAATACATTGGCGACTTGTGCAACCTGGGCAATGGGTTGGGTAAACTGACGGACATATTGGGTAAAGGACTGGATATTACCCACGGTGATACGCCCTTTGACCACAAGATAACCACCGAGAACACAGATTGCAACAAATCCCAAGTTTCCGATAAATTGCATAATGGGCATCATCATGCCGGACAAGAATTGTGATTTCCATGAGGATTCATAGAGAACCTTGTTGTATCCCTCAAAGGTTTCGATTGATTTTTTCTCTCTGTTATAGGTTTTTACGATAATGTGACCGCCAAAGGCTTCTTCCACATGGCCACCGGAATGACCCAAATATTCTTGCTGGTCTTTGAAGTGCTTTTGTGATTTTTTCACAATCATCATGATGAAAATGAAAGAAAGAGGAAGAATAAAAAGCGCAACCAGTGTCAATTCCCAACTGATAGTGAACATAATGAACAACACGCCGATGATTGTAACAATGGACATTATCATTTGGGCAAGGCTTTGGTTCAGAGTCGTGCTCACGGTGTCAATGTCATTGGTTACACGGGAGAGCACCTCACCGTGGGTTTGGTTGTCAAAATAACGGAGGGGCATTTTATTGATTTTCTTTGAGATATCACGACGAAGGCTATACGATACCTTTTGTGCAACCCCTGCCATTACAAAACCTTGGATGTAAGAGAAAAATGCACTGGCCAAATACATACAGATTAACAAAATCATGATGTTGTTAACTTTGGTATAATCAATGCCGGGTCTTTGGTTCAGCTTTGTTGCGAGTACTCGTGTTCTGTATTTCTCCGGGATTTGATCAAACCTTTTTTCCTGATCTTCTGCAGATCCCATTTTCTTTAAGCTTTCCGCAATTTTTGCTTGCTGCGTTGGATCGGGAATTTGCGCGATTGCCTGTTGAAGTCTTTCGCCGAAATTGCCGAGTGTTGTATCTTTCGGAAGAAGGTTTAGT
>MKRK01000108.1:6476-11476 GCA_001896915.1 Clostridiales bacterium 43-6 | reverse complement strand
ACTGTCATAGGCATCACGAGAGGCTAGACCGATGAAAATTTCATCGGTGGCACCGCCGAGAATGTTCGGACCGTTGATGGCAAAAATAGTGCTGGCGATGGCGAAAATGAAGACAATTATAATTCCTATGATGTATTTGTTCATATAGGTGAGCAGCTTTTTCATGGTTACAGTAAAGTTTTTCGCTTTTTCGCCCTGCCCCATAGGTGGTCCACCCATGGGTCCGCCCATGTGTCCGCCACGTCTTTGCCTTATGTTACGGTTGTTGTCACTCAATTTAATTCCTCCTTTGAAAGCTGTGATGTAGCAATGTCCTTATAGACCTCACAGCTGTCGAGCAGTTCTCTGTGGGTACCTTTTCCTACGATTTTACCGTCATCCAGAACGATAATCTGGTCGGCGTTCATGATGGTGCTGATTCTTTGTGCCACAATGAGAACAGTGGCATCCGTTGTGTATTCCTTGAGCGCCTTTCTTACGTTGGAATCTGTTTTAAAGTCAAGCGCAGAAAAGCTGTCATCAAAAATATAGATGGGCGAATTTTTGACAAGGGCGCGGGCAATGGAAAGACGCTGTTTTTGGCCGCCGGATACATTGGTGCCGCCCTGTGCGATGCTCTCGCCGAATTTATTTTCGGAAGACTCAATAAAGTCAAGCACCTGTGCAACCTCTGCTGCTTTTGTCATCAATTCATCAGATGCATTTTCATCCGCATATTTCAGATTGCTTTCAATGGTACCGGAAAAGAGGATCCCCTTTTGTGATATATATCCAATGTATGAGCGGAGGGTTTCCTGCGTCATATTTCTTATACTGACACCGCCTACAGTGATGTCTCCGTCGGTTGCATCATATAATCGGGGAATCAGATTGATCAGCGTAGATTTGCCACTGCCAGTACTGCCGATAAATGCCGTGGTTTGACCCGGCAATGCAGTGAAGCTGATATTTTTTAAGGTATCATCCTCTGCACCGGGATAACGGAAAGATACATTTTTGAATTCCACAATCCCTACATTTTCATTCATCGAAGCAGATTCTGCCGGGTCAACGATGGAAGGTTCTGTGGTCAAGACCTCATGGACACGGTTGGCAGAAACAGATGCACGGGGCAGTAAAAAGAAGACCATGGAAACCATGATGAAAGCAAATATAATTTGCATGGCATAGGCGATAAATGCCAGCATATTTCCTAACTCTATCATATTGTCGGCATAATACGCACCAACCCAGATTACGGACATGGAAACACCGTATAAAATCATCATCATCATCGGCATCATAATCGCCATGACACGACCCACAAATAAATTTGTTCTTGTCAGGTCCATATTCGCTTTTTCAAATTTTGATTCTTCATGGCTCTGTGTGTTAAAGGAGCGAATGACCATGATACCTGTCAGGCTTTCCCGAGTGACCAAATTCAGTTTGTCAACCAGTTTCTGAATGAGCTTGAATTTGGGCAACGCAATTAAGATAACATAGAGAATGAGCAACACCAACGAAGCGACCGCAACAATGATCACCCATGCGATCGGACCCATTCCCTCGCTGTTGTCGATTGCTTTCAGCACACCGCCAATTCCCATAATAGGGGCGAAGAATACGAGACGGAGCATCATGACGGCAAACATTTGTATCTGTGTGATATCATTGGTGGAGCGTGTGATTAAGGATGCAGTTGAAAATTTGTCGAATTCAGTGTTAGAAAAATTCGTGATTTTCTGAAAAATATCGCTTCGGATATCCCGTGAAAAGGCAGCGGCAACACGAGAAGCCAAAAAGCCCACAACGGTAGCACAGGCAATGCTCAGTAAGGATAGCAGCAGCATCTGAACGCCGGCCTCGTAAATATAGTTCGTGTTACTGACTGCAATACCCTTACTGACGATGTTAGCCATATATTCGGGCAAAGAAAGCTCGCTCCATGCCTGTACCAACAAAAAGCCTACGATCAGCAGTATGTACAGTATATATGATTTGAAATATTTAATAAGCTTGAACAAAAGAATCTTCCCTTCCTGTATAATGCGTTTATATTACTACAGTAATACAAAAATGTCAACACAATAATAAATAATACTTGAATTTCATCATTTAGTATGTTATTTTAAATATAAAAGAATGATATTTGTGTATTTTTAAGGAGATAGAAGCTTGCAGTATAATGGATTGGTTAGGATTCTTGAAAAAGGTGGACAAAGGAATGGCTTATAAAACGCATGAAACAAAAAACAGGATCATCGCCACGGCACTGGAGTTGATTAAAACTTCCGGATATGAGAAGGTTACCGTGAATGAAATCTGCAGGGAATGTAATATTTCGAAGCATACGTTTTATTATTATTTTTTATCAAAAGACGATGTTCTGAGAAAATTCTACACCATACCAAAAGAATTGACATTGGAGCGGCTTCCGGAAATCTTTTTAGAAGACAATTGTTTTGAACGGATTTGGATGTTTGTTGAACCAAGCATCGACTTTTTTATTGACAATGGTGTTGAAATTGCAAAATGCGTTTTTGCAGCCAATATCACACGGGATGTGGGAACCTTTAAAATGGAAAACAGGGACCATCGGTTTCAGGACATTATTATTTCGTTGTATCAGAAGGCTCATGAAGCCGGCGAAATCCGTAACAACTCTGACAGCGAAAAATTATCCCATTATTCTATTACTTGTTTGATGTCTATTATATTTCAATGGGCGTCCACAGGGGGGGATTTTGATCTGAAAAAGAGCATCAGAGAATGCCTTGAGGTCATAGCGGATGTTCCTGCAGAATACAGAAAGAATTTCAATCAAACAGAAGAAGAGATATAAAAATTACTGGAAAAAAGAAAATGATTATGATATAATTACACTGATATTTTATTGTCAGTGTATTCTTTTTGGGGATGTGTAATGTATGGATATTGAAAATGTGACGAATCATGATGACAATCCAAACCAGCATATAAATAAAAATAGAATCATACCTATCACACGATTGAAGGAAAAATGGTTTATCAATGAAGCTCGTTTTCTGCAAAGTGTTCTATTACAAATTTGTGTTGTGTTGTTTCCGCTTTTTATGTTTGTGTCATTGTCTTCACTGAAAAGTGACAGAATGTATGCTTTAAAGAGTGTTCTTTTTGGCTTGGCGGTAGGATTTGGCTTATTGGCATTAATGAAAGCACATATTCCTGCCTTCTTCAAAAAGCTTACGCTCACAAAGCTGTCCTTGCTTTTTCTTCCCTCAGCGGGCTTGGTGAGTTTTTTTGATTACAGTTATTTGTCGGTAGGAGCATGGTTTATCGGCGTTCTCATTTTCTTCACCTTGCTATTTGCAGTTATCATAACAAGCGCAGAAAGTCGCAATCCCGAAAATACATTTTCTATTGTCATTGTCATTGCCGCGTTCGCATTTTTAACGATCTATTTGCTGTTTTGCGAATATAGCTTCAGTCCTGATTCTTTTTCCTATTACGATATATCAAAAAATATTTTCAGTGATTTTGGCAAGGTCAGCACCATTCGGCAATATGTATTACTGACGGATAAAAATATTTCATTTCCTTATTTATATCCGATGATGATTTCCGTCGTGGATACTATGACAGGGCTTGGCATCTACAGCGGTGTTGTCATCAATTTTATGGCTGCCATTTTAAGCACTCTGATCATACTTGGATTTTCAAAACGGCACACATCATCCTATCTTCCCGGTGCAGTTGTCACGTTTGTTATGCTGGTCAACAGCTTCTATCTGGATGAAATGCTGGCGGCACGCTCGATACCGTTGTCGGTGTTTTGTGCTCTTTTGGTAATTGATCGTTTGTTTCGGCTACCCTCTGTAAGTAAACGTGACTTGATCGTAGCAGGGTTGGCTGCCGGTGCCGGTGCTGTTATTCGTTTTGATTTTATCATTGTCACTGCTCTTGCATCTTTGATCGTATTTGTATTTACATTTAAGTATATTAAACTAAAAGGTCTGCTTGCCTATGGGATCCCTTTGTTTCTGATCGTTTTACCTTGGATCATCTACTCGCTGGTTTGTTTTCATAGGCTATGGGTTACCGACAACGCAGACACCCCTTTCTATTTAGATATTATTGTCCCACAGCGTTATTATCTGGCTTCCGAAAACGTGATGACCGCGTTTAACTCTCCCGGCTTATGGCTGGAGTCCCTGCAAGGAAGAATTACAACTATATTTAAATATTCGTTTATAGGGGCAGGAAAAGCCGGTGGCGGCTTCGCGGTTATGTTAATTTGCGTCATTGCTATCATTATAAATGTGATAATCGCCTTATTCTTCAATAGAAAAGGCTTTATCAATTTTGTTAAGACAAAATGGAAGTTGCTCACAGCACTGTTGCTTCTTATTTTTGTTTACAGCCTAAAAACACTGGCAATCGCCTTTGTTGGTTATTATGATACCAGATATCATATGGAAGCTTGGCTGATCTTATCTGTTGCACTGGTATTTACACTTTATAGTTTAATAAAACATATCGGGAGTCTGGACAAAGTAAGAGGATTGAGCGTATTGATGATAGCATTCATTGGTATCCAATTTGTAATCGGGTTTGGTACAAATACAAGCAGCACCACAATACCGGATCATTTCAAGCCTTATATAGACTATTCGACCATCAAACGGACAAACGATCAGTATGTTGTGGATCCGCAGGTGATTAATACACCGGATCATATTATAGAGATAAAGAAAATATTGACAGAAGAAAAGAAAAACCCGGTGGTTTTGGTTGTAGGCGGAGAAGCGTTCCGTTTGGGTGCGTACTCCGGCATCAAGACATATACACCCTTATGGAACGAAACAGAGGATGATAAAATATTCACTGAGCGTTATTTTGAGCTGATGGACAGCTTAATGAAACCGGATTTTATCATTTTTAATGATAAGACAGCGGGATATATTGATGCTTTCAACACTAGATATAAGCTGGAAAAGCTTTCTGATCAAACCTATCTTTATAAGGTGACGGACAAAAGC
>MKRK01000108.1:0-6432 GCA_001896915.1 Clostridiales bacterium 43-6 | reverse complement strand
TGAAGGGTTATACAATGAAAGCATTGGTCGGTTATACAGGATTTGTAGGCTCAAACCTTGCATCTCAACACGTATTTGACGGACTTTATCATTCCCGAAATATCGAGAGTGCATATGACACCAAGCCTGATCTGCTAGTTTATTCCGGTGTTCGTGCCGAAAAGTTCCTTGCAAACAGTGACCCGGAAAAGGATTATGGCTATGTCAAGGACGCTATGCATAACATCGAACAAATCAATCCCAAATCCCTGATATTGATTTCTACCATTGATGTCTATAAAAATCCGTTGGGTGTGGATGAGGATTCCGTGATGGATACAGATGATCTGCATCCTTATGGTCTCAACCGTTTTTATTTGGAACAGTGGGTGCGAGAACAATATAAAGACGCATTGATCGTGCGTCTGCCCGCTCTGTTCGGGAAAAATCTGAAAAAGAACTTTATTTATGACATGATTCACATCATTCCCGCTATGCTGAATGAAGTGAAATTCACGGAGTTATCTGAAAAAAACAACTTAATCGGCGAGTATTATACAAAATTGGATAACGGCTTTTATAAGCTTGGAGAAATTACGCAAACACAGCGGGCGGCATTGAAGGAATACTTCCTCTCGAATGGATTTACTGCTTTGAACTTTACAGACAGCAGAGCAGGCTTTCAGTTTTATAACCTTAACTATTTATGGTCGAATTTAATGACTGCCAGAGAAAAAGGCATCAAAATACTGAATATTAACTCCGAACCAATAAAAGCAGCGGAGATATATCGTAGTGTTACGGGCTCGGATTTTACCAATGAGGTTGCCAAGATTGTTCCCGATTATGATATCAAAACAAAACACGATGCTGTTTTTGGTGGCAATAACGGTTATATGTTTTCAAAAGAAAGCATTCTGTCGGATATTCAAGGCTATATAAAGGAGCATCAATCATGAATCTGTCCGTATCCAATATCGCATGGGCATCATCTTTGGATCATCCTATGTACGAATATATCAGAGAACAGGGCTTTTCTGGGCTGGAAATCGCACCGACGAGAATATTTCCCGAAAATCCGTATGAGGATTTGACAAAAGCAAAAGCCTTTCGGGAGATGCTCTTTGATGAATACAGCCTTGTGATTTCTTCAATGCAGTCCATATGGTTTGGGAAAACAGAAAGAATATTTGCAAGCAAGGAAGAGCGGCATATTTTGATAGAATACACAAAAAAAGCAATTGATTTTGCGGCTGTAATCGGGTGCGGCAATCTCGTGTTCGGCTGTCCGAAAAACCGTATCGCTGACCATGGTGATACCGAGGCGATTGCTGTTGATTTTTTTGGAACACTGGGCGAATATGCCGTTGAACACAATACGGTTCTGTCCATGGAACCAAACCCCGCCATTTATGGAACCAATTATATTAATTACACCAAGGATGCATTTACACTCGTAAAACAGATAAACAGTAAAGGCTTTTTGGTCAATGTGGATCTTGGAACAATCATTGAAAATGGCGAGGACTTAACTGTGATTACCGACAATTTAAGTCAGGTCAATCATGTTCATATCAGTGAACCGTATCTGGAACGAATTCAAAAACGACAGCTTCATAACACGTTGGCTGATATTCTACAAACAAAAGGCTATGATAAATTTATATCTATAGAAATGAAAAAACAGGATAAAATGAAATATGTCCATGAAGCCATGCAGTATATAAAAGAGGTGTTTGTTTGATGATTCAAGGCATTGAAGGGGTTCCGACCTTTGCTTGCCAGGAATTCGCAGAAAAGTCATCGGATTATTGCTTGTTAATTCCCATCATCAACGAGGCACAGCGGATTCAGCCCGAGCTGATGCGAGCACAGGAATATAATATTGAGCAGACCGTTGACATTGTAATCTGCGATGGCGGATCAACCGATGGCGGAACAGAGCATAAACGGCTCAAGAGCCTGGGGGTAAACACCCTATTGACAAAACAGGACCAAGGCAAACAGGGAGCACAGCTGAGAATGGGTTTCTGGTGGGCGTTACAACGGGGATACAAAGGGATTATCACCATTGACGGCAACAACAAGGACAGCATCGAGGATGTGCCCAGATTTATTCGTAAACTGGAAGAGGGCTATGACTTCATCCAAGGCTCCCGATTCATTAAGGGAGGAAAGGCCATCAACACGCCTCTGTCACGATTATTTGCTGTGATGCTTATTCATGCACCAATCATATCTCTTGCTGCCGGTCAACGGTTTACAGACACCACAAATGCCTTCAGAGGCTATTCGGTTCAATATTTGACCCATCCCGAGGTGAAACCTTTCCGGGATGTTTTCACCGGATATGAATTGCTTGCCTACCTGTCGGTACGGGCAACCCAACTGAAAATGAAAGCCTGTGAGGTTCCCGTCACCAGGGCATATCCCATAGAAGGAAAAACACCTACAAAAATCAAGGGTTTCAAGGGGAATTCAGATTTGTTGCGTGTATTGTTAAAAACACTGATGGGTGATTATAACAACAAATAGATCGCAAATGTAATAACTGGTGAAATAATGTGTGTTTGGAGCGTTGAAGATGACCTATGACAAAATTATCATCGGAGCGGGACTATATGGGCTATACTCGGCTTTATTTTGCGGCAGACGGGGAGAAAAAGTTGTTGTACTGGAATATGACGAGGAGCCTTTTATGCGTGCCTCTTATATCAATCAGGCCAGAGTGCATATGGGCTATCATTATCCGCGCTCCTTTTCCACAGCCATCAAATCCGCCGGTTATTTTAACCGCTTCAATGAGGATTACGCTTCTTGCATCAATACTGAGTTTGAAAAGGTGTATGCCACCAGCTCTAATTTTTCATGGACCAATCAAGATCAGTTTATAAAATTTTGTAAAACAGCGCAAATACAATGCGACGAATTGTCCCCAAATCAATATTTTAAAGGCGATATGTGCGACGGAACGTTTATGACGAAGGAATATACTTACGACGCTAAAATACTAAAGCGCTATTTGCTTTGTGAGCTGCGTAATTATCCCAATGTAAAGCTTGCCTATTCGGTTAGGATTGCTGATATTAAGAAAGATACAGCTTTTACATTGACCACAGGCAGCAGAGAGCAATACGAAGCAGGCTTTTTGTTAAATGCTACCTATGCAAGCACGAACCAGATTATCAGTATGCTTGGCTATGAACCCTTTAAAATCAAATACGAGCTATGTGAAATCATCCTGTGCAATGTCAGTGAAAAGCTTAGGAACATAGGGATAACTGTAATGGACGGTCCTTTTTTCTCCATCATGCCATTTGGAAAAACGGGTTACCACTCACTGACTTCTGTTACCTTTACACCCCACAAAACCAGCTACAGCTCATTGCCTGACTTTCCCTGCATGAAGGGCAACGAAAGCTATTGCAGCCCCGCCCAGTTAGGCAACTGCAATACTTGTGTCAACAAGCCTCAATCGGCATGGGTTTATATGTCCAATATGGCAAGAAAGTATCTGAAAGAGGAATATAGATTTTCGTATGAAAAATCATTGTTTTCTATCAAACCGATTCTGATGGCGTCGGAAATTGATGATTCCAGACCCACAGTGATTAAGCAGCACTGTACAAACCCGACGTTTGTCAGTGTTTTGTCCGGTAAAATTAATACGGTATATGATTTGGATGGGGTGTTAGCAGATGGTAACAAATAAAGAGCAAAACTTTATCTCAGCTGTTGTTTACGTACACAATAATGAAAAACAGATTCGTTATTTTCTGAACAATGTGATTGCAATTCTACAAGAAAGCTTTGAAAAATTTGAGATTATCTGTGTCAATGACAAGTCGACGGATAACAGCACGGATAAAATTAAGGAAGTAGCAAAACAGTCAGACGGCACACTGATTTCGATTCTTAACATGAGTTTTTTTCAGGGCGTGGAGTTGGCAATGAACGCCGGTGTTGATTTGGCAATCGGCGACTTTGTATATGAATTCGACAGCATTGACATAGATTATGAGCTGGAAACCATCCTAGGTATATACAAAAAATCCTTAACCGGTTTTGACATTGTTTCGGCGGCGCCCTATAAAGCGAAGCGGAAGTTTTCCCGTATTTTCTATTCGGTTTTTAACAGTGTTTCCCATAACCAATATAAATTGCGAACGGAGTCCTTCCGCATTTTATCCCGAAGGGCAATCAACCGGGTTCATTCCATGAGCAAAACCATTCCTTACAGAAAAGCGTTGTATGCAAACTGCGGGTTGAAGCTGGCAAGTATTGTTTATCAGACGGTACAGACCAATTCCAGTCAATATTCCAAGCAGACCAACAACAACCGAAAGGATATGGCGGTGGACTCGCTCATTCTCTTTACCAATCTTGCATCAAAAGCTACGATTATTATGACTGTTATTATGATGCTGGCGACGATTTTTACAGCAGGGTATACCGTTTATATTTTTGCCCTGCAAAGACCAGTGGCTGGTTGGACGACCACCATGCTATTCCTGTCTGCTGCCTTTTTCGGTTTGTTTTTGGTGTTGGCCATCATCATCAAATATCTTTCCTTGTTGGTTGATCTGGTATTTAAAAAGCAAAAATATACCATAGAGTCCATTGAAAAATTATAAAGATATAATTAGGGGTATGAATGATAGAATCACTAAAAAAAAATAAAACCGGCATTCTGCTGATGCTGATTTCTTCTGCCTGTGTCTGCACAGGACAGTTGTTCTGGAAACTGTCTGCAAACGGGAATTTACTGTTTTTACTGACAGGCTTCTGCTTCTATGGTTTGGGTGCCTTGATTATGATTGTTGCCTATAAGTTTGGCAGTCTGTCCGTTCTCCAACCTATGCTCAGTGTAAATTATGTCATCAGCATTCTCATTGCACCGTTTTTCTTAAGCGAACCGGTTACCCTGTTTAAAATCGCCGGGGTGTTGATTATTATGACAGGTGTGGTGCTGATTGCAGGAGGGGATGAATGATGCAAAATTATCTCCTTCTCGTAGCAATGACAATTCTTGGTGCCTTTGCTGCATTTTTCTTAAAAAAAGCGTCCGCCGGAGATGGGATATTGTCCATTCTGAAAAGCCTGAATTTCTACATCGGGGGATTTCTTTATTTCGTTTCGGCACTGATCAACATTTATATTTTAAAGCACCTGGATTATTCCGTTGTGCTGCCACTGACCTCGATTACGTATATTTTTACCATGTTGATTTCCCATCAGTTTTTAAAAGAAAAAATAACAACGAAAAAAATAATAGGTGTTTCTCTGATCCTAATAGGATCTATCGTATTGCTTCTAGGTAACTTATAAAAAATGAAACGTGGCTGAAGTACAAACTCTGTACATCAGCCACGTTTTTATTATATATTTTGAAACAATAGGGTGCCTTTTTTGGATAGATAGTAAATTCCTCCGAAGATCAGCAAGAGTAAATAGCAACATACAAAGGAAGCAAACACCATAAAATCAGCAGGACGGAGGAGGGTATAAGCAACAATGGGGATAGCGACCAAAAGGGTGTTGACAGCCATTGACACAATGACACTCATACTTTGCTTAATAACCGTAACTTCCGATAACCATTCCATTTTCGGAAATAACAGGTTGATGATGAGACCCATAATGGAAGAAGATATGATATTCAGCAGAGGAATGAGGAAAACAAACAACAAAACAAAACCACTGATTTTCAGGTTATATGCCATAATAATGATACTGATGAATGTGATCGGGATAAAGATAATAAGATGAAGAAGTATCTTTGCCGCAAAAATATTTGTAGGCTTGAGTGGGCTGGATTTTAAAATCCAAAAGTTCTTTCCTTCAATTGAGATGGAGGATGATGTAGTTGCTGTGATAGATAGCATGACAGTAAATACAGCGATCAGGAACTCAGGAATATGTTGTAAGAGTGCCGGGTTGGTGGTGAAGGAATCCAATACTTCCTTGCCGGTAAAGATGGAGGCGATAGAAACAAATAACAACATCAACGGGCTGATGGCGGTATTCAAGACGTAAATATAGGACGAAAAATATCGGGACATTTCTTTGCGGACCAATGCAGACAAAATGCCGCTTTGGCTGTTGATAAGCTTACCGCCCTTTGATTTTTTCACAGAACCTGCTATGGTAACCGATTGCTGATAGAAAAGGGAAAGCACATAAACAAGAACCGCAAAGGGTAAAACACTGATGACAATAAACCAGAACAAGCTGAAAATACTACCGGTTTTGATAGCGTCCACCGAAAAACCGACAGGTGCATAAAAAGCTTTGAAGGTGCTCAAGATGGGATTAGAATGCTTTAGAATATAATTGAATATTTTATTAATCTGACTGCTTCCGGCGATAAACAGAAGCATTACGGCTAAGGTTACGATAATATTAAAAATATTCTTTTTGCCGCTTTTGGAGGTAAGGAGATTGATAAAAAAT
>MKRK01000107.1:15038-15428 GCA_001896915.1 Clostridiales bacterium 43-6 | reverse complement strand
ATGACAAAACCGCATTGGTAACGCGATTTGACAGAGCCCGCGGCGCTGATTGCTTCCGCCTTACTTGACTGTCGGTTGGCACCGACGGCAAGTGCAGCCAAGGGCTGTCGCACTTCCCACGGCACTGGCCTAGAACCTGGATGAAAGGAGCAAGACCATGGCCACTCATCCCGATCTTCCGACCCCCGTGACGCCGGACCTGCCCGTCGAGCCCGATGAAGGCCCGAGCACGCCACCGGACGAACCCACCGACCCCGAGCCGCCACCCTCGGTGAGTTGAGTTTGTTCGTGCATCGTGCGGGCCGCGATAAGCTCGCACGATGGACGAAATTGATTGCGCCGTCATCGGCGCTGGAGTGGTGGGGCTGGCCGTGGCGCGCGCGTTGGCGC
>MKRK01000107.1:14512-14827 GCA_001896915.1 Clostridiales bacterium 43-6 | reverse complement strand
TGCCAACGGGGTGGACCACCTGGAACTGCTTACCGAACAGCAGGCCAAGGCGCTGGAGCCGCAACTGCAATGCGTGGCGGCCCTGCATTCGCCCAGCACCGGCATCGTCGACAGCCATGCGCTGATGCTGAGCCTGCTCGGCGACCTCGAGAACGCGGGCGGCATGCTCGCGCTGAAATCACCGGTGACGCGCGCCGAATGTGGTGCCGACGGCATCGTGCTGATCGCGCAGGACGGCACGGCGTTGCGCTGCCGGACGGTGGTCAATGCAGCGGGGCTCGGAGCCCCGGCGCTGGCCCGTCGATTCGAGGGGCT
>MKRK01000107.1:14189-14341 GCA_001896915.1 Clostridiales bacterium 43-6 | reverse complement strand
CATCGAGCGGGACGGGCTGTGTAACCGCTCTATGGAAATTGCTGATACGGTTTTGAAGACCTTTCATGACTGGAAGGACAAATATGAAGAAATTGGCGATGTCCGGGGCATCGGCTGTATGATGGGCATGTAAATCGTCACGGATAAGCAAA
>MKRK01000107.1:11506-14113 GCA_001896915.1 Clostridiales bacterium 43-6 | reverse complement strand
CGGTGTGTATGGTAACGTAATTCGTTTTTTAAGCCCACTGGTCATCACCGACGATCAGCTCAAGGAGGGGCTGCGAATCCTTGAAGAGGCCATTGTAGCTTGCCGGACAAAGGCATAAACAAAGTGGAATTCCACAACATTAATTCGCCGACGAAATACGCAACCCCGGACCTGGCAGGCGCAAAATAAAGCACCCTATGGTAGGATGCGATTGATTTACATAAGCTGGCATCGTTTTTCATACGGTGCCAGCTTTGTTTTTTATTAAATTCGCTCATCTTGGTGGTCTGCCCCGACGATTGGTTATCATTCCATTTTCTAACTTGTGCTCCTTGCGTGGTTCTCTTTTTAAAACGATATCCTTGTCTTTGAATCCATATTAATCCGCAATTTCTCCGTGCGTTTTCCCCTCTTTATTATGTCTTCTTTTTCAATATTCGTTTTTTCTGGTTCTGTTCAATTGTTTTTCTGGGGCGTCTTTGCATGCAAGCCACTGATAGCAGCACAGCGCTGGTATGCTTTTTTCAGGAATTCTTCGGCATGCAAACCGTCATACAAGGGAATGCGGCCTGCCTCTACCTCAAGGCTGAGGGCACCGTTGTAACCGGATCGGGTCAGATTGTGTGCCACACGGTTCCAATCCGTTGTACCGTCAAAGGGTAGCAGATGTAAATCTCTTTCCCCGTTGTTGTCGTGCAAATGAAGTGCCATCAGCTTGTGACCGTACTGAGCGAGATAGTTCCTGTCAGGGGTAAAACAATTTTCATGTCCGCTGTCAAAGCAAAATCCCAGCTTTTCAGAATCAATCTGTTCAAAAATATAATCAAGATATTCGGGACGGTTCAGGTTCTCCATGGCAATGTTGATATTTTGTGTCTCTGCATGGTCAATGAGCCGTTTTACCCGCTCCAGCCCGATGGGACTGATAGGCGGCGGTGAAGCCGTCCTGCTTAAATGCACCACCGCAGTGCCGATTGCGTGGGTCTTGCAGTCGTCGATACAAGACAGCAGCAAGGATAGATAATCCTCCCCGTCCCGGCCGTCTTCCCAAAGGGAGTTCACCGTGTCAAAGGGGGTGTGGATATTCTCAACGGTAAGTCCGTTTTTCCGTGCCATGTCCGGGATGTGATGCTTATCAATATCGTCTCCCAGGTTCATTCCCCACCATAAAAAGGTGGAAGAAAACCCGGCGTTTCGGATCAGCCGAAACCGTTCATTCAAGGGCAGGGAATAACCGAAATATGAAAAAATACTGAAATCAGGCATAGAAAGATCTCCGTTACTGTTATTTGTTTTATAGTATCATATGCAAAGGACGACTACAAGACGAAGAATGAAATGTTGTATAAATTCCCTCCGGAAGTTATAATGTTGTTGTAATAACGTTAGATTTTGTAAAAATAAGTGAAACTTTTTGCGGGCTTAGCACCGTCTTTATAGCAGGGAGAAATATAACAGGGAAACGGGTGATGAAGTTTGACAGCGGAAGAAATGGTTGAAAAGGTGAAGCTGGCCCAAGGGGGGGATTCACAAGCCTTTACCGATTTGTTCATAATGTACCAAGAGTTGATTTACAGCATTGCATTTACTTATGTAAAAACAAAGGAAAATGCGTTGGATGTGGTCCAGCAAACTGCATATCATACATATTTAAAAATCGAAAGGTTAAGAAAGCCGGAGAATTTCAAAGCATGGCTTTGTAAAATCGCCATACACAACGCCATGGATTTTTTAAGGAAAAACAAGAAGTATGATTTGAATAACGGTATAATTGATGAAATAGCGGAAAAAAAAGAGGATGAAGAAATGCAGTTTTTAGACCTGCTGCTTCAACTCGAAGAAAAAGAAAAGACGGTTGTCTATTACAAAATTTATTTTGAATATACATTCATACAGGTTGCAGGGATCATGAAAATCCCGGAGAACACCGTGAAATCTATCTATTACAGAGCGCTTGAGAAATTAAGGTGCAGAGAGGAGCTGTTATTGTGAACGAGAGATTTGAAGAACACTTGAAATGCATTGCAATACCCGAAGAGCTGACCCGGCGGGTAGAAAAAGGAGTTTGTCTTGCCGAAGAAAAAAAGAAAAGCAGAACACACTTCCAAAAGCTTCTGCAAATCAGAAACATCATTGGCTTTGGTCAAAACCGCAGGCTGATTATTACCGCGGCATCTTTTTTGATTATTGCCGCGGTACTGCTGACCGTATTTGCATTGCCGATCCGATGGGGCGTAGCGGCAGATCTCATTACCGCAACCAAGTCCGATGTCAACGGGGTTGATATCACCACGGATTTTATCATCCGTTCCCCCCGGTTCAAAACAGCAGAGGAATTGAAAAAAAATCTGAAGCTCAATACAAACGAAAGCTATCGGCTGAAAAAACAATCCGGCGGCACGTATCAGCTCACCTTTGAGTCACCCCTGAAACCCAACAAGATATATAGCTTTGAAATTGCAGGCAGCCAGGATATTCAATCCTTTGCTTTTCAAACGAAGCAGGATTTTATGGTGAACCATACCTTGCCTGCCAATAACAGCAAAGGCGTACCTGTGGACACAGGCATCGAAATCACCTTTACAATGGTGAATTTCAGCGGTTATG
>MKRK01000107.1:9628-11500 GCA_001896915.1 Clostridiales bacterium 43-6 | reverse complement strand
TCATTGAGATCATGCCGAAAACCGAAGGCCGCTTTGAAAAATACGGCAGCACAGTCGTTTTCGTCCCCAATAGTCTGACTCCCAATACAAATTACTGCGTTACTGTAAAAAAAGGTGTGAGGTCAGACGGCGGTGAAGTGACCAAGGAGGACTATACCTTCCAGTTCCGTACAGCCTCAGAGAATGAGACAATGAGCTATGTCAATCTAAGCGGTGACCGCTCGGAAACCTTTTTGAGCACGGATATCCCCGTGATAGAATTGGATGCCGGTGGGGATTATCTCACCAATGAATATACCGCAGGGATATACAGTGTGGATGATCCAAAAGCATATGCCAGGCTGTTGTCAGACACGGTAAAGGATCTGGAGGATTATCATTACAACCGAACGTTTTATAATATCGTTGACACCCAAACATATCATAAGGTTTCAGAATTTCGGACAACGCCGGTGCTGGGCGGGAGTTCGTTTCAGTCCAGCGGCTATCTCGTTCTGCCAAAGGTTCTTCCGGTAGGCTATTATATTGTGAACATTGCCTGCGGCGAAGATGTGATGCTGCAAAAGTTTATCCAGATCAATGATACCGCGGTATATGCAATGAGCAATAACGGCTCCGTGCTGATCTGGGCTAACGATACCAAAACAGGGAAACCCATGGCCGGAACAGAGGTTTTTGCCGATGATGTAAAAAAAGGCACCACGGCGGCGGACGGCACCCTGCGGTTTACGGCAGAAAAGGATACGGAGAAGGGAACAGTCATCATTGGAAACGGAAAAAACCCCTTTGTCACCTGCCTTCCCCTCATGGAAAAAGAACAAGACCGCCCGTTGTACCAGCAGTATTATTCTTATTTATACACAGACAGGGAAGGGTATTTATCCACCGACAAAATAAAAATATTCGGTTTTCTCAAACCAAAAGAGAACCAAGCACTTCCCCAAAAAGCCGATGTATATTTATTCCCACAATCCTACACCGGCAATGATAGCTACGACGAAAACGGAAACCCCCAATACGACCTAAGCAAGTCATTGTTAAGTTCCCAGATAACAATTGGCGACAATGGTATCTTTTCCACAGAGCTGGATATTAAAAATTTCAGCTCCTCAAGCTACCGGCTCATTCTGGGTGCCAACAATGAATTGATCACATCAAAATCCGTTTCTGTAGAGAATTATACCAAACCCCTTTATCAGATCAATTTTGAAAAGGGACCCGATGTTTTCTTCGTCGGGGAAAGCACCACAATCAAAGCAAATGTATCTTATTATGACGGAACACCGGTCGCCAATATGCCTTTTACCATCCAAAGTCAAAACAATACCGAAGCAACACAAAATACCGACGGGAGCGGAAACCTTTCCCAAGACATAGTGATTCGGGATTCGAGCGGTGAATCCTGGCGCCCGGACCGGGTCAATATCGGGATCCAAAGTGCCGGTGTTGATGACGAAATAATATACGAAAGCAAACATATTCTTGTGCTGCCCAAAACAGTGATGCTGGAAACCAAGCTGAACACGGACACAGGAAAACCAATCGTGGAGATAGCCACCCATAAAATAACCAAGGATAAGCTCACTCTCCCAAATTATGATTATGGAAACGTCGCCGATACGATTCGCGGCAAAGCAGTGGATACTGACGTGTCGGTCAGAATAGTCAAAGTAACCATAATACCCTATGTTACAGAAAGCTATTATGATTATATCGAAAAACGTCGTGTTGACTGTTATGATTATACGAAAAGATATGATTTGGTGTCGGAAAAAACCATCAAGACCAAAAACGGGCTGGCGTCCGTGAAGGATTTGCCGCTGTCCACCGAGGAAAACACATTTTATTATTGCAGTGTCAGCTGCATCAATA
>MKRK01000107.1:9138-9585 GCA_001896915.1 Clostridiales bacterium 43-6 | reverse complement strand
CAATCAAAATAGCCAAGAAACAAGCCCGTATTATACCTTTGACAACAGGGCCGGTATGGACGAATCCGACGTGAGCTATGCTGTGAATGACACGGTAAAGATACAGACAGTCAACCATGGTACGCCTGTAAAAACAGGTCGGGTACTGTATAGCATCATGAGTGACGGAATTAAGGAATATCGGGTTTCGCCAACGCCCGGATTTTCCTTTGCTTTCAAAAAGGAATATATCCCCGGTGTATACCTCGGCGGTGCCTATTTTGACGGAAAAAGAATCAACATTGTAAACAGCGACTGTCTGGAATATGACTACAAACAAAATGGGCTGACGATTGCTGTCACAACAGACCGGAAAAGCTACAAGCCCGGAGACATGGTGAAGCTCACGATGTCAATCAAGGATAAGAACGGTAACCCGAAACGTGCCGATGTTAACATCAGTGTGGT
>MKRK01000107.1:7366-9031 GCA_001896915.1 Clostridiales bacterium 43-6 | reverse complement strand
TTTCAGTTCCATGACTTCAGCGGAAAAAGAAATGATGCACAGACCGGCGAAGGGGGCGGGGAGGACGGCGGAACGGTGCGCAGTAATTTTAAAGACACCGCAACCTTCCTGACAACCAAAACCGGTGCGGACGGAAACGGCAGTGTGAGCTTTCCGATGCCCGATAACCTGACTGAATGGCGCATCACCGTGCAGGCAGTGACCGACGATGCCTATGCCGGTGTAAGCAAAACAAATATCACAACCAGCCTGCCCTTTTTTCTCGATATGATTGCCAGCCGCACCTATTTGACAGGGGATGATATCGGGATCACCGCAAAAAGCGGCGGAACCGCTTTGAACGAGGGAAACAAAGACACAGGAACGGTTGCCTATGCAGTCACGCTGATAGATGAACAGGGAAAAACAGAAACAAAAAAGATCACAGCCAAAGCATATGGGGTGGTTACTGTGAATTTCGGAAAAAAACCGGAGGGACAGTATCGGGTTTCCCTCAAGGCAAGCAGCGGTGCATTTTCAGACGGGGTTGAAAAGAGCTTTCGTGTGATCCAAAATGCCACG
Organism: Clostridiales bacterium 43-6; assembly: GCA_001896915.1. Lineage (GTDB taxonomy): Bacteria > Bacillota > Clostridia > Oscillospirales > Acutalibacteraceae > MKRK01. The sequence goes on along the minus strand of MKRK01000107.1, from coordinate 8,470 downwards.
GAGCTTCCTGTGTCCAAGCAGTTTGATTTGCGGAAAGGAATCGATATCAATGCATTGAAATCTCCTGTTTCTATCATTGCATATAATAAAAAGCTCACGGCTGCATACCGGGCGTTGGTAGAGATGCAGTATACTGACAGCAGCAGGAGCGACGAGAAGTATGCGGCTGAACTGGCAGGAGCAAAGCTGCAGAGCCTTGCAGGCGACAAGGAAACCGAGGATGAATTCATCGCAAATGATAACCAATCCCTGCAAGGAGAAACCGGCGGAGCAAGGCTGTTTTCCTATGACAGCGAGTCTCCTTTATTAACCGCCAGATTTTTGTTGGCAGATGTTAATTCCCTCAAGCCCATAGAAGCAAAAAAATATCTCCAGGATATCATCTATGGCTACAAAAACGACAATGAAACCATAGCGGCCGCCTATTTGGGTCTGGCGGCATACAAAGAACCGGTTTTGATCGGCATACAAAATATCCTCAAGAACAAAAAGGAACTGTCTCTCAAGGCGAAGCTGATGTATGCCGCTGCTTTATCGGCATTGGGCGACAAGGACGGCGCAAACAAACTGTTTACGGAACAGTTAACCCCCAAAATTGTTGTAGACGGTGATACGGCCGGGTTAAAACTTGGCAGTGACACAGCCATTAATGATGAAATGACGGCACTGGCTTTGTATGTTCTCACCGGTTCAGACAGAACGCTGGCAGAAAAAATCATGAACGGATTGCTCGAAACCCCCTCAAAAACCTATGGAAGCTCACTGGAACAGATGTATTATGTAAACCACACACCGCTCATCAACACAGAATCCGTTTTCCAATATACCATGAACGGAAAACCATATAAAATCAACCTTCTGAATGCCGCCAATCATCAGGTTGTGATGACCACAGAACAAATGAAACAAGCCAAATTCAGGGTCACAAAGGGTGATGTGGAGGTCAGTGTATCCTATACCGGCGGTGCTGACAGCATTGATATGGCCAAATCATCAATTTTCATTGAGAAACGGTATGAGACTGCCAAGGAAACGTATCGGGTAGGGGAAAATATCAGGGTGATTTTGCATTATAAAGCGGAGAAACCGGGCTTCTATTCATTT
>MKRK01000107.1:0-7144 GCA_001896915.1 Clostridiales bacterium 43-6 | reverse complement strand
AGGCTGTGCTAATTTTGCTGCTTTGTATCTGCGCGCTTCTCTCTTCGTGTAAAACACCAAACCTTACCACGGTAACCTCTGCGACAGCCGCAACGCTGCAAAAAGAACTCAGCGTTCAGTATGTACCATCCGATGTGTTTCAAAAAAGCCTGATGAATGCCAAACACTATCCTAAAACCAAAAATACGATCAGCGGGGTGGTTCCTCATCATCTGGTGGCAGCGGATTTGATTGCAGGCTTTTTTGAATCCATCCCCCGTGATTATGAAACTGTGATTATTCTTGCCCCGGACCACAGCGGCGGAACGGGGCAGGTGATTGCCTCGGGGCTTGACTGGAGCCTTGCGGGAGGTGAGATAAGCTGCGATAGGGAGATGCTTGCAGATATCCTGAAAATCAAAGGAATATCCTTTGTCAAGGACGATGACAGACTGCAAAACGATCATTCCGCTTCCAATCTCATTCCTTATGTGAAACAGTATATTCCCAACGCCAAAATTGTTCCGCTGTTACTTACGAACCGTACCGGTCCGGACGCCTTGCTTGGCTTTGCCCGTAGCTTATATGAGCTGGCGGCCGGGAAAAAATGCTTGTTTCTTTTCTCGCTGGATTTTTCCCATTACTTGTTGCCTACCGAAGCGGAAAAACGGGATAAAATCACCCGAAGTGCAATCGAAGGGCTGGACTATGGTGCCATTTCCCGTATGAACAGTGAGTATCTGGACTGTCCCCCGGGACTTATCGTTTTTCTTCGTATCACAGAATTGGCCAAGGGCAAGCCGGAGATTTTAGACAACAGCAGTGCCACCGAAATCCTTAAGCGAGAGGACAAAACAACGACCTATTTTATCTTACGAAGTACCCGATGAAAAATCCCGCCCAGCGCTTATCAAAAAGCCGGAGCGGGATTTTTTGTTATGCCAAAAGCCATTGTTTGGCAGTTTCCTTGTCTTCAAAAATTCTGAACTGGTTACTGCGGGAGGATTCCGCTGCCATGTCCTTGAATTTTCCCGTATTTACTTTTTCAGGGGAAATGAGGAAGGCTGTTTTGATGTGGTAGTTTGTAAGCTTTTGCAAAATACCCCCGGCAACGCCGGTTTTCAGCCGAAAAAAGTCTTCGGACAGGGCTTGTTCCTGTATGATGATCCGTTCGGTGTTGTTCTCCCAACAGAGAGCGGCAATGTCTACCGCGTCCTGCTCTGTTGCAATGGGGGCTTGTGCGGAAAACAGCTCAAGATATTTTTGATTATTTTGTTCGTTGACGATATAGTTCATTTTGTTCTCCTTATTTGAATGGATCGGTTCCGAAAGCGTCAGCTGAAGCTTGCAGATCCATAAAAGCTCGCTTTGGTATGCCGAAAGGATATTATCGTGGATGGATTCTGTTAACAGTCCCTGTAAACGAGTAACGGGAGCTGCACCTGTTTCCCGTTTTCTCTTTTCGTTATGAAGAGCAATGCGAAGGCGGATTTCGTTTTCATATGCTTGCAGCAGTTCCATCAATGCAGGGTGTTCCAATTGATCTGCAAAAAGCAGCTGTACCAGAAAGGGATTTTTGAAGTCCGGCACGCCTGGGGCAGATTTGATCCATTTTTGCAGCTTATCAAGCCCGTTGGTTGTGACTTGATATATTTTTTTGGACGGTGACCCATCGTTGTGAACGGTTTTGGTTGTAACATAACCTTCATTCAACAGCGTAACCAGCGCTTTGTAGATTTGATTGTTGTTACCGGACCATGGCATAAAATCAGACTTTTCCATAATTTTTTTTAAGTCATAGCCGGAATAGGGATGCTTACTCAGTAATCCAAGGATTGCGCATTCAATTGACATGATATCACCTCATTAACATGTGTTAATGATAACATATGTTAATGATAAAGTAAATAGTATGTTTTCAGAAAGTGATATAAAATATTGACAAATTTCTTCTTTTGTTATAGCATAGAATTAATATGATAATAAAAGAAAAGAGGGCTGTGAATGGCTGTGGAATCCGTCAATAACCGCACAAGCGGCAAAGTGCTCCCGACAAAGCAAACAGCGAAACCCGGTGGGTTCTCTGGTGCACTGCAGGAGGCGGCAAAGAAAAATCTTGACGAGATTTTTGACCAAGCGTCCCGAACCTATGAGGTACCCTCGGCACTCCTGAAAGCTGTGGCAAAAGCGGAATCGAACTTTAATCCCGATGCAACCTCCCGCTGCGGCGCGCAGGGTATCATGCAGCTCATGCCGGGGACCGCCAAGAGCCTTGGGGTAACCAATGCATACGACCCGGAACAGAATATCATGGGCGGCGCCAAGTATTTAAGCGGGCTGCTCAAGCATTACGACGGCAACACGGAGCTTGCCCTTGCGGCGTACAATGCAGGCTCAGGCAATGTGAAAAAATACGGCGGAATTCCGCCCTTCAAGGAAACGCAGAACTATGTGAAAAAGGTTATGGGATATTATGACGATAGCATTACCGCCGGTTTTGTAAAGGTGGGGGAAACCGATTCTCCCGAGGGAACGACACAAGCGGCAGTGGCACCCGCAATCCAAATCGAGGATCCCATGCTTGCATTGCTGTTAAACAGCTACCAGAGTAAGGTACATACCATGCTGCTTGATCTGGCGGATCTAACCCCGGAAGAAAAATAAACCCAAAGAAAGGTGACAAAAATGATTATCACAACCACACCGTCCATTGAGGGCAAACATATCGTCGAGTACAAAGGAGTCGTGTTCGGCGAAGTGATATCGGGCGTGGATTTCATTAAGGATATTACGGCCGGTCTCTCTAACTTTTTCGGGGGTCGCTCCGGCACCTATGAGGATGAATTGATCAAGGCCCGTGAAAATGCCATGAAGGAAATGGAGAACCGTGCCCGATTACTGGGAGCAAACGCCGTTGTCGGCGTGGATATTGATTATGAGGTTTTGGGGAGCAACAATGGCATGCTGATGGTCACCGCTTCCGGAACTGCCATTGTATATGCATAAAAATCTGCCCATATCAGCAATGCTGATATGGGCAGCCTCCAAAAAGTAGGAGAAGTTCAAATGACTATTCCATTATAATGGAATGGCTGCAAAAAGCAAGTTACAGTGTTGTAATATACTGGTTGAAAAGGTTACAGTTTTGCAATGTTTGTGATGCTTATTTTGCTATATATTTATTGTTTCATTTGTGTTAGAATGTAATTGTATTGTTTTCTTTAAATTTGCTTTTATTGTTATATTTCATGCGATGGTAGTACAAACTAGTATTGTTATATGATTTTTTAAGTTGATTTTCGTATGAGAATGAAATATAAGCAAGTTTAAGGAGTTATATAAATGAATAAATTCAAAGAATTGGTCATTGGCGACCTGAAAGCGAAGCTCCCGGTGGTTCAGGGCGGTATGGGCATCGGCATATCCCTGTCGGGGCTTTCCTCAGCGGTGGCAAATCAAGGCGGAATCGGAGTGATCGGAACAGCGGGAATCGGTTTATTTGAAACGGATGCCTATTCGAATTATTTCGAAGCGAACATCAGAGCACTGAAAAATGAAATCAGAAAAGCAAGAGAAAAGACCCAGGGGATACTGGGCGTTAACATAATGGTTGCCCTGTCCAACTTTGCGGATGTTGTGAAAACATCCATCGAAGAGAAAATTGATATCATTTTTTCAGGTGCAGGTCTGCCACTGAACTTACCCGAGTTTTTACAAGGCTCAAAACACACGAAGCTTGTGCCGATTGTTTCCTCCGGCCGAGCGGCGAGTATTATTATGAGAAAGTGGATCGACAAATATAAGTATGTGCCGGATGCCATTGTTGTGGAAGGTCCAAAAGCCGGCGGACATTTGGGTTTCAAGCCGGATCAACTGGACGATCCGAATTATTCATTGGATCATATTTTGACCGATGTATTGCATACCGTGACACCGGTGAGTGAAAAGTATGCGAAAAAGATACCGGTCATCGCAGGGGGCGGAATCTATACCGGTTCCGATATACGGAAATTTATTGAGATGGGTGCATCCGGTGTTCAGATGGGAACAAGGTTTGTAACCACGGAAGAATGCGATGCGGCGGAAGGTTTTAAGAAAGCCTATGTGAACGCAAGGGAAGAAGATATTTCAATCATCAAAAGTCCCGTTGGTTTGCCGGGAAGAGTAATCCGCAATCAGTTTGTGGAACAAATTGAATTGGGTGAAAGAATCCCGTACAAATGTCCGTATCATTGTATCGTTACCTGTGATTATAAAAACAGCCCGTATTGCATTGCCCTTGCTCTGATCAACGCACAAAAAGGCAATTTGAACAACGGATTTGCTTTTGCCGGCACCAACGCGTATCAAGCGGACCGCATTATAAAGGTCGAGGATTTGATAAGTGAATTGACTTCTGAGTATAACAATAGTTAAGTTTCATAAAAATAAGCCACCCCCCTGAACGTATTTTACTGCGTTCAGGGGGGTGGGTCGTTATTAGAGACAACAAACAGAAAGCATGGATATCAATCATCTTGTTCTCCCGTTGTCTGTGGTATGAGGGGAGCAGTGAGGCATTAATATTTTATGATATGGTCTTTTTCAACAAAAGCGTAGATCAGAGGTGTTTCCGGTGGTTTTTCAGTGGTAAAGGTAACTGATTCGGTATATTTTTCAGATGCTTGTTGTAAAAGTCCCTGATCGGAGGTATACAAAATCGCCAGTGCCTCACCCTGTTTCACATAGTCCCCGGTCTTTTTCATGATTTTGATCCCGGCGCTGAAATCAATCACACTGTCCTTGGTTTCCCGTCCGGCGCCCAGCAACATGGAGGCGATACCGATTTTTTCGGTATCCATTCTGCCTATATACCCGCTCTGCTCCGCCTTCAGTTCATAAACAACACTGGCCGGCGTGAACAGGGCGGCATCTCTGATCACAGCTGCATCACCGCCCTGTGCGGTCACCAGCTCACATAGCTTTTCGAAGGCTTTGCCGCTGTAAAGCGCATCTGCCGCTTTTGCTTCACAAGCGGTTTTGTCGCCCGCTCCCGCCAGCATGAGCATGGTTGCAGCAAGGGTGAGACACAGCTGCGTCAACCGTTTTTCTCCGTTTCCCTGCAGCGTATGCACCGCTTCCATGATTTCCAACTGGTTGCCGACAGAGTTCCCCAGAGGAATGTCCATATCCGTAACCAATGCCGATACCTTTTTGCCTGCCAGATGTCCGATGTTAACCATCATTTCCGATAACAAAATGGACTCTTCCACGCTTTTCATAAAAGCACCGGAACCTGTTTTTACGTCCAGCACAATGCAGTCCGCACCGCTGGCCAGCTTTTTGCTCATGATAGAGGAAGCAATCAGCGGAATATTGTCCACCGCACCAATCACATCCCGCAGGGCATAAATTTTTTTGTCGGCGGGTGCCAGGTCCTTCGTGCCGCCGGTCACACAAATTCCAATTTGATTGACGGTTTCAATAAATTCACGGGTAGACAAATCAGTCCGAAACCCCTTGACAGACTCTAGTTTGTCAATCGTTCCACCGGTGAACCCAAGCCCCCTGCCGGACATTTTGGCAACCTTCACACCGCAGGCCGCTACGATGGGAGCCACGATCAGCGTGGTTTTATCACCCACACCCCCGGTGCTGTGCTTATCTGCTTTGATTCCCTCTATGGCGGACAGATCCATCCTCTCGCCGGACCTTGCCATCGCCAGTGTCAGTGCTGTGGTTTCTTCGGCTGACATCCCCTTGAAATAAACTGTCATCAAAAACGCCGCCATCTGGTAATCGGGAACACTGCCGTCCACAAAACCGGTTACAATAAAATCAATTTCGGGGTTGGTCAGAGCTTCACCCTGTTTCTTTTTGGAGATGAGATCCACCATTCTCATAGGCTCATACCGAAAGCATGGGGAAGCAGCTCTTTCAACGTCGTTTCCTGAACATGCTCCTCGTCCTTCACAGATAGAATTACAAAATCCCCGGAGCAAAATTCGCTCATCACCTGTCTGCAAACGCCGCAGGGATAAATATAATCGCTCTCACCGTCCTGGTCGACATATCCGCCGGCAATGGCAATGGCGGTAAATTCCCGGTGTCCTTCCGAAACAGCCTTGAAAAATGCGGTTCTTTCCGCACAGTTTGTGGGGGTATATGCCGCGTTTTCAATGTTGCAGCCGGTATAGATCGTTCCGCCCGGGGTTAACAATGCGGCACCCACCGCAAACATGGAATAGGGTGAGTAGGACTGGAGCTTTGCGTCGATCGCCGCTGTAATCAGTTCGTTATAATTCATATCAATTCCTCCGTTACGCTATTTCCAACGCAAGTTTCATCATTTTGGTAAAGCCTTGTTCCCGTTCTTGCGGGGAGCATTCCTCGCTGCCCTGCAGGGGCGTGTCGGATATTGTGCAGATGCAAAGGGCGCTTTTGCCGGCGCGGGCGGCGTTCAGATACAGCGCGGCGGCTTCCATTTCTACCGCCAAAACACCCATTTTCTGCCATGCGGCAAGGCTTTGGGCATCGTCATAAAAGGTGTCGCTGGAAAATATGGGTCCGACATGGGGTGAGATGCCCAGCCCGATGGCAGCTTCATAGGCTTTGCTGACCAGAGCGAAATCCGCCGTGGGGGCAACGGTGCCGGGCAGACTGTATTGGGATGCATAATTTGAGTTGGTGCTGGCGGAAAGGGCAATCACGATATCAAGCAGCTTTAAATCCTTGTGAATCGCACCTGCGCTGCCGATGCGGATGATATTGTCCACATCAAAAAAATGAAAGAGCTCATAGGAGTAAATCCCCATGGAGGGCATGCCCATACCGCTAGCCATGACGGATACCGGTTTGCCCCGGTAGATGCCTGTGTAGCCCTGAACTCCTCTGATGTTGTTCACCAAAACAGGACTGTCTAGAAAATGTTCAGCAATAAATTTGGACCGCAGCGGGTCGCCGGGCATCAATACTGTTTTTGCAAAATCGGATTTTGACGCCGCAATATGGGGAGTGCCTTTGTTCATGTCATTCATCCTTCCCTAAGTTCTGTACATTGCATAGCTTGGCATAGGCGCCGTTTTTGGTGATCAGTTCATCGTGGGTGCCTTCTTCGGTGATCTTGCCCTCCTGCAAAACAATAATTTTATCTGCCCGCTTGACAGTGGACAAACGGTGGGCAATG
>MKRK01000106.1:5607-12989 GCA_001896915.1 Clostridiales bacterium 43-6 | reverse complement strand
GTTCTGCATCGCTGCATCGGTCAGCTGGGTGAATTTCTTGCTGCCGCCAAAATTTCCAAAATACAAAGTGACCCATCCGTTTGCGTCCGGTGCTACCTTTGCACAGTTGACAGCCGTTCCAATGCCTGGTGCACTGTAGGAGGAGAACAGGGTGATGGATCCTTTGAATTTAGAAGCAGTGCCTTGTGTAAAGTTCATCCACATGCGCATACCCTGCGGATACAAAGTAGTGGAAGCAGTTTTAATGTTATTGATGATAGTACTGCTGCCTGTGTGCATTTGAGCAGTGCCGGTACTTGTAGGTGTAAAGGACACCTTCATGGATCTGGTGCTGCCCGATGCAGCATTATACTGTTGGGTACTTAATTCAAGGATTGTTTTTGGTCCCACACCCCATTGGTCATAAGGTGAGGATGTTTCCAGAGGATCGACCGTTATGTACTGTGTCGTTGGATAAGTTGTAGTTGTGCCTGATATCCCGGCGCCGTTATAAGCACCCCGGTTTGGTACCGCTGAGGAAGATACGGCGTTGCCGAAGAAATCCAAACCGCCGTTATTTGCCATCAATCTGCCTGATCCGATGGCGGGTGATCCGCTGTTCAGACGATAGCCGTCGCAGGTGTTTCTACCCACACCGGCACTGCCACCGCTGACAAATTGCGGATCAGAGGTAAGCTTATGGGGATCTGCCGGTTCGGTGGATGGGTGGTTACCGAAGAACAGGTTATAATCCCACTCCGTGTTGGTACAGTTGGCCATGTTATATTCCCCATAGCCTAAATTATAAATGATGTTGTTGTAGAATTTTGTTCCGTCCGGATACACTCCGTTTCTGCTGTATTGGGTTACGATGTGCGCACTGGATGCATAGGGAACGTAGATGGTGTTGTTGTAGATGGTCGTATTGGTAATTTTCGTCACGAGGCTGAATTGTGCATTTGCATTGTTTTGCGAAATATTGTAACGAATGATAGTGCCGCTGTTCCATGATGTGCCGCCGCTCCATGTGGTGGGCTCGCAGCAAATAAGGAAGAAACCGCCCTGATTGTCATGGGCATAGTTGTATTGGAACAAAGAATTGGTGCATTGATAGTCACTGTCAAAGCCCTGACCATCAATGGTGGTGCGTGTGTCATAGGCTTCGTTGTACTGAATGACTGCATTATCACAGTTAAAAGGCCAGATTGCGGCACAATACTGAGACGAGCGAATGTGTGAGCCTGCGACTACATTGTATTCCACCAGGGGCGCTTCACAGTCGATTACAAGAATACCGTCTCCGCCAATGTCGTGCAGATAGTTGTTACGAATGATCATGTTGGTGGGTGTGGTGCCATTGCTCCCCGCGCTGGCATAAATGCCTGTGCTGCCTGTGGTATAAATTTCGTTATACTGGATGAGAACATTGGACATGACCTTATAGCCTCTCGGTCTGATCTCCAACGCTCCGATGGCGCCATGGTCGCTGTCATCGCCGTTACCGGCAATATTATGTATTTTGGTATACTCAATGGTTATATCGGTACATGCAGTTGAGGTTGCATCCACGTGAATACCGCCGCGATCTGCCAGCACGCGGGAGTCGTTGATGACCTCCAGGTTCCGGATGGTAATGTAGCTTTGGTTGTTGAGATAAACCGCCGCATCAATAGGATTGCTCGCTGTGTAATATGCTTCGTTTCCGTTGATGAGCGGAAGGTTCCCGGTGCCATACGCATCAATGGTGATACGTCCGTCCGCAGAGCCGGAGCCTTTGGGATATAGGGTGCCTACCCAGGTACAATCTCTCTTAAATAAAATTGTGTCTCCCGGGCCGAAGGTGGTGGAGTTGACTTTGTTGAGTGTTTGCCATGCACTGCCTGGACTGGTGCCGCTGTTTGTGTCGTTGCCATTTGTCGAGGCCACATAGTAAGTGGTGTTGTTTGCCGATGCCGTTAGTGGTATTGCCGTTAGTGTGACTGTGACTATTACCGCTAAAGCGATAATAATACTGAGAATTCTGCGTTTGTTACTGATCTCCATTTTTTCCCCTCCATATATTGAACAATTTTTATACCAACAAATGAATATTTTTGTTAGTATTGTCATATTTTACACCTATTTATCAGAAATTGCAATCCGCTATATTGATATATTTATTGTAATAATTGCTCATTTTAATAAATTATTCATATTTCATCCATATTATTCGCATTTTTTTGATTGATTCCATCATTGCCGATGTCCATCCGTATTTTATAATTTATCACTCTTGGGCACAAAAAACCACTCCGGCTGGAGTGGTTTTGATTTATATTCTGACACTTACATTGTTATTCCGAAGATATTCCTTCAGTTCCTTGATCGGCAGCTCATTATAATGGAACAGCGATGCCGCCAAAGCCGCATCTGCCTTTCCTGCCGTAAGCACATCTAGAAAATGCCTTTTGTCCCCTGCTCCGCCTGACGCGATCACAGGAACAGAAACATTTTCTGCAACCAGTTGGGTCAATGGAATCTCGTAGCCGTCTTTGGTGCCGTCCGCATCCATACTGGTAAGAAGAATCTCACCGGCACCCATTTTCACTGCCTTTTCCGCCCATTTCAGAGCATCAATCCCGGTGGGTTTTCTTCCGCCTTCAATATACACCTCATACCCGCTTCCAAAATCACAGCGTTTGGCATCAATGGCGCATACTACGCATTGGTTCCCAAACACATAAGCCGCTTCACTGATTAAAGTGGGATATAAAATTGCTGCGGAATTTACAGATATCTTGTCAGCACCGGCAGCAAGAATTTCTCTGAAATCCTTTACACTGCGTACGCCGCCGCCCACAGTAAAAGGAATAAAAACCTGTTCAGCGACTCTGTGAACCATATCGATCACGATTGCTCTCGCATCTGAGGAGGCTGTAATATCGAGAAAAACAAGCTCGTCGGCACCGGCTTTGTTATATGCAATGGCAGCTTCAACAGGATCACCGGCATCACGAAGCTTTACAAAATTAACACCTTTTACAACTCTGCCTTCAAAAACATCAAGACAAGGAATGATTCTCTTTGCATACATCGTTACTCCTCCTTTTGTTGTTTATAGTGAAAGAAAGTTATTCAAAACCATCAGTCCCGCTTCGCCGCTTTTTTCCGGGTGAAACTGAACGGCATGGATATTGCCTTGCTCGACGGCAACCTGCAAGTTTTCGCCATAGGTGGTCTCAGCAGACACAATGTCTGTATCCTCTGTTTTTAAATAGTAGGAATGGACAAAATAGAAATATTCTCCCTGAGGTATCCCTTTGAATAAAACGTCAGATTTTAAAATATTCAGAGAATTCCATCCTATATGCGGAATTTTCAGCCCTTCTCCTTGGGGTATTTTTACAATCCTACCTTTCAGAATGTTAAGACCTTGTACATCCACACTTTCCTCACTGCTTTCAAACAGCGCCTGCAAACCAAGACAGATACCCAAAAACGGCTTACCGCCATCAACAGTTTGCTTGATGATTTCATGCAACCTGCCTTTTTTTAGTATTTCCATCAGGCTGCCAAACGCACCCACACCGGGTAAAATCACCTTATCCGCCTGCAAAATCTCTTTATGGTCCGATGTGATAACGGCCTTTTGCCCCAAATGCGCAACCGCTTTTTGTACACTTCTGATATTTCCTGCGCCATAATCGATGATTGCAATCATAAATAAGCCCCGTTCCCCGGCGTGTTTTCTCTGTTCATGCCATTTTCGCCGGCAAAATGGCTCTATACAGATTATTGATTTTTTTGTTGTCCTGCCGCTCTGACAAACCCAAAAAACAAGGGATGTGACCTGTTGGGACGGGATTTGAATTCCGGATGGAACTGGCAGGCGATAAACCAAGGATGCTCCGGTAGCTCAATCACCTCGACAATACGCTTGTCCGGCGAAATCCCTGCCAAAAACATTCCGTTTTCTGTGAATTCCTCACGATACACATTGTTCACTTCATAACGGTGACGATGGCGTTCAGAAATTTCCTTCTTGCCGTATAATTGAATAGCCTTTGAGCTGTCGTCCAGTACACAGGGGTATCTACCCAGTCTCATGGTGCCACCCATTTGAGTAACACTTGTCTGCTCCGGCATCAAATCAATGACCGGATGGGTGGAGGACGGGTCGATTTCCGAGCTATGAGCGTCATGGAAGCCGATGACATTCCTGGCAAACTCAATCAATGCGATCTGCATACCGAGACAAATACCGAAATAGGGAATTCCGTTGGTTCTGGCAAACTTACAGGCTGCTATTTTTCCGTCGATTCCACGGGAGCCAAAACCGCCGGGAACCAAAATGCCGTTACAGTCGCCTAACACCTCTGCCACATTGTCGTCATCAATATTTTCGGAATCAATCCATTTAATATCTACGGCAAGTGCATTTTCCGCACCCGCATGCTTCAGCGACTCAGCTACGCTGATATAGGCATCGTGAAGACCCACATATTTTCCCACAATGGCGATTTTCACGCTGGAGGATAAATTTTTCATTCTGTGGACCATTCCTGTCCATTCTGTCAAATCAGGCTCTGTTTTGGGAAGACCCAGCCTTTTTAAGGTTACGTCTGCCAGTCCTTCCTCTTCCAACATAAGCGGAACTTCATACAATAATTTCAGGTCACAGTTTTCAATCACTGAATCATTGGACACATTACAGAACAGGGCAATTTTGTTTTTTAACCCGTTCTCCATTTTCTTTTCGGTTCTGCATACAATCACATCCGGCTGAATTCCGAAGCTCAACAGCTGTTTCACACTGTGCTGTGTGGGTTTTGTTTTATGTTCGTGGCTAGAGTTTAAGAATGGAACCAAGGTCACATGGATAAACATGCAGTTTTCCTTACCGATATCAAAAGCAAACTGACGGATGGCTTCAATGTAAGGCTGGCTTTCAATGTCTCCCACTGTACCGCCGATTTCAACGATGGCAACATCGCTGTCCTTGCCGCCGGCTGCTATATGTTGCTTGATTTCGTTGGTGATGTGGGGGATGACCTGAACGGTATTGCCCTGATAATCACCGCTGCGTTCTTTTGAGATTACCGAAAAATACACCCTGCCTGAGGTCAGGTTACAGTTGTTGTTTAAATTTTCATCAATAAAACGTTCATAATGGCCCAGATCAAGATCAGTCTCCGCTCCGTCTTCTGTAACAAACACCTCTCCGTGCTGAAACGGGTTCATGGTACCCGGGTCAAAGTTCAGATAAGGATCCAGCTTCTGCACTGAAACCTTGTGTCCTCTTTGTTTTAGAAGACGACCCAGCGAAGCTGCGGTAATCCCCTTTCCCAGTCCTGATACAACGCCACCTGTTACAAAAATATACTTTGTAGCCATTTACTTCTCCTCCATTATTCCCATTCGCACAATAAAATACCGGCTGATGTTCACCTCTAACAATGCTATGACCCTGATTACCAGAGTCATAACAAAATTACAAACGGTTTGCACCGTAAACAGCCGATTATGTTATCCCTTTTAATTCAATCATTTTAACATAAATCATTTCTTATTTCAACAACAAAACCAATATTTATTTCATGAAAAAAGAAAAGAATTTCATCTGTTCTCATATGTTTAAATATGACTTTCAAAAACCATTGACCCATCCCTTGATTTTGGTTTTGTATGATGGTAAGATAGAGGAAAACAATGGTACTATAGACAGAAACTACAATATTAAGGAAAAATACAACCATCATACACATTTTTATAAATAGAGTTAGTTTCAAAACGAATGCAAATTTGACAGTTATAAAGAAATAAGAAACTATGTACAAACACATGGGGAAGGATAGACTATGACGGACAAATACATTGAAATTGACGAACAAAACTGGAAACGGGCGGAGCACTGTCGGATATTCCGAAACAGCCTGGAGCCTTGTTACTGTGTGACACTGGAGCTGGATATTACGAGATTTTTACATAAGGTGAAAGAAAAGAAACTTTCCTTCACCCTTTCCATGATATTTGCCGTCACCAAATGCGCCAACCGGATCGAAGAATTTCGCTATCGCTTTATTAACGGGAAAATTGTGTTATATCACAAAATTAATACCACCTTTACTTATCTCAACCCCGAAACAGAGCTGTTCAAGGTAGTACCTGCAGAAATGACGGACAGCATGGACGAATATGTCCGCCGTGCCGGCGAAGCCGCCGAAAACCAGACCGAGTATTTCACAGGTCCCCTTGACAACGGCATCTTCCTGTTCTCCCCCCTGCCGTGGGTATCCTATACTCACATTTCCCACACCGTTTCCGGCAAAAAAGACAATGCCATTCCGCTCTTTGACTGGGGCAAATATTTCGCCCGTGAAGGAAAAATTCTGCTTCCCTTCTCGGTTCAGGTGCATCATTCCTTTGTAGACGGGATCCATGTCGGCAAGCTGGTAAATGGGCTGCAGGAATATTTGAACAGCAGCAATTTATAAACGGAATACAAAACAACTCTGCTTTCATACTCAAAACCTTTGATTATCCGCATTTTTTTGTCTTCTCTGACCAAAATTATAATAACAAGTTGAACTGTTCTGGTAATTATGTTATTATTTTTTTATTACTATTAATTGGAGGCACAGACATATGGATCTCATTTATCTGGCACCGGTCGGTGCAGGCATTGCACTCATCTTTGCTGCGTATCTCGCCTTTTCGGTGTTGAAAGCACCGGAGGGAAGCCCCCTCATGATCAGCATTTCAAATTCCATTCGGCAAGGCGCCAATGCATATCTGAAACGACAGTATGCCGGCGTCTCCTTGTTTTTTGCTGCAATGTTTGTTGTACTGTTCATTTTATCCCGTTTTGAATATCTGTCCGCATTCACACCCTTCGCATTTATCACCGGCGGCTTTTTCTCCGGTCTCTCCGGCTTTTTCGGAATGAAAATCGCTACAGCCGCCAACGCAAGAACGGCAAACGCCGCCAAAAACAGCTTGAATTCCGGACTGAGAGTCGCTTTCTCCGCCGGAGCCGTCATGGGCTTTGTGGTGGTCGGTCTCGGTCTTTTGGATATTTCCGTCTGGTTTTTCTTTTTGAAATTCTGGTATTCCTCAGTTGATGTGATAGCAGATCAAAGCAAACAAATTCAATTGATTACCTCCGCCATGCTCACCTTCGGTATGGGTGCCTCCGCGATGGCCCTGTTCGCCCGTGTGGGCGGCGGCATCTTTACCAAAGCCGCAGATGTGGGTGCTGACCTTGTGGGCAAGGTGGAAGCCGGCATTCCCGAAGACGACCCCCGGAACCCTGCGGTTATTGCTGATAATGTGGGCGATAATGTTGGCGATGTTGCCGGCATGGGCGCAGATCTCTATGAGTCGTATGTTGGTTCTGTTGTTTCTACTGCTGCATTGGCAGTTGC
>MKRK01000106.1:4824-5575 GCA_001896915.1 Clostridiales bacterium 43-6 | reverse complement strand
TCGCTTCTTTGATCGGAACATTTTTCGTCAGCACCAAGGAAGGCGCCAGCCAGAAAAATCTTCTGTCCGCCCTGCGTCGTGGCGTCTGGATCAGCGGACTGGCGATTGCAATCATTGCCTATCCCGTTGTAACGCATTTCCTCGGCTCTGATAAAATCGGAGTGTACTTTGCAGTGCTTTCCGGTCTTTTAGCCGGTATTTTAATCGGGTTTTTTACAGAATATTTCACCTCTGATACCTATTCTCCCACCAAACGTCTTTCCAAAACCTCCTTGACCGGTCCAGCCACCATCATCATAGGCGGTCTGTCGCTGGGCATGTTGTCCACTGCGCTACCTGTTATCATCGTCGGCGCCTCTGTTCTTGTGTCCTTCTATTCGGCTGGCGGCAGCGCAGATTACAATGCCGGTCTTTATGGCATCGGTCTTTCCGCCGTGGGCATGCTGTCCACCCTGGGTATTACCCTGGCCACCGATGCATACGGTCCTGTGGCTGATAACGCCGGCGGCATAGCAGAAATGGCACATCTGGGTGCAGATGTCCGCCGCCGCACCGACGCCCTGGACTCTCTGGGCAACACCACCGCCGCTACGGGCAAGGGCTTTGCCATCGGTTCTGCGGCACTCACTGCGCTGGCGCTGATCGCATCTTATATCGAAGAGGTCAAAATCATCGCTCCCGAGTTCAAGTTCGATCTTTCCATCACTAACCCCACGGTTCTGGTTGGTCTGTTCATCGGCGGAATGCTTCC
>MKRK01000106.1:2257-4799 GCA_001896915.1 Clostridiales bacterium 43-6 | reverse complement strand
TTGACCATGGAAGCGGTGGGCAGAGCGGCACAGAGCATCGTTATGGAGGTGCGCCGTCAGTTCCGGGAAATCACCGGACTGATGGAAGGCAAGGCTGAGCCGGATTATAAGCAGTGCGTGACCATCTGCACGAAATCCGCACAGAAGGAAATGATTTTGCCTGCAATTCTGGCTGTGAGCGCTCCGATTGTCACGGGTGTTCTGCTGGGCATCAACGGCGTCGCCGGTATGCTGGCAGGCGCAACCGTCACCGGCTTTATCCTTGCGGTCATGATGGCAAATGCCGGCGGTGCCTGGGACAATGCGAAAAAGTACATCGAAAGCGGAGAACACGGCGGAAAAGGCTCCGATGCCCACAAGGCCGCTGTCGTCGGCGACACAGTCGGCGACCCCTTCAAAGACACCTCCGGTCCCTCTATCAACATCTTAATCAAGCTCCTATCCATGGTCTCCATCGTTTTCGCCGGTCTGATCCTCGCGATTTCCATTGTAAAATAACAAGATAAACATAACACAAAAAAGGGTAATTGATATCAATTTCAGTTATCCTTTTTTCTTTGATATGGAAATACTAAAATCCCCCTTATCCCTTACTTTAAGTATTAATCTATGAATGTATCAAAAAAGAGAGGGTATTATATGGAAGCATACAAATTTTTATCTGCTATCAATTTAATCAAAAATATCCCAATCAAGAATATCTCAAACAGCCATGAATCTGATTCCGAAACAATTCAAGCTTTCTATTCAAAACCCCAGTAAACTTCGGGCCAATTAAACTTTTTATTGCATTTTTTCACCAAAAATGCTATTATACTAAAAAGGAAGGGGACAAATGCGTAGTGAATGCATTTTTGTTCCTTTTTTGCGAGTTATAAAGCATAATGAGAGGATAAACTGAATGAAAGAAGCATATTTAATACTGGCGGACGGAACTACTTTTAAAGGCTACCAGATGGGCGCATTTAAAGAGACCATTTGTGAAATCGTATTCAACACCTCTATGACAGGTTATGTTGAGATATTGTCGGATCCTTCATATGCCGGTCAAGGTGTTGTCATGAGCTATCCCATGATAGGAAATTACGGGGTCAATTTTTCACACATGGAATCCGTAAGACCTTGGCTATCTGCTTTTATTGTAAGAGAAATTTCGAACTGTGCCAGCAGCTTCTCCAGTGAAATAGACTTAAACGACTTTTTAATCAAATATGATATTCCCTGTCTTGTGGGTGTGGATACCCGCGCCATCATCCGCCATATCAGAGAATTCGGCGCAATGAACGGTGTTTTAACCGAACAAAAAGAATTTGATCTAGAAAAAATCAAAGAATTCACCCCGGCCGGCGTCGTAAAAAAGGTTACCGGTGACACAGTCAGGACCAGCGGTGAGGGATATAAAATCGCCATGATGGATTTTGGCGCAAAAAGCAACATTGTACGCAGCCTGGAGGAAAGAGGCTGTGAGGTTGTGTTGTTCCCTGCCGAAACAACGGCAGAGGATATTCTCGCCATAAAGCCCGACGGCATCATGCTCTCCAACGGACCGGGAGACCCGAAGGACTGCGACGGCATCATCGAAGAAATAGCAAAGCTTTGCAAAAGCGGTGTGCCGATCTTTGCGATTTGTCTTGGTCACCAGCTGATTGCACTTGCGAAGGGAGCCGATACTTACAAACTAAAATACGGTCACAGAGGTGCCAATCACCCTGTCCGTGATGTGGAAACAGGAAAAATCTATATTACCTCTCAAAACCACAGCTACGCGGTACATGAAGACAACCTGCCTCCCGGATCTGAAATCAGTCATATCAATGTGACGGATAACACGGTGGAAGGTTTGTATTATCGGGAAGAAAATATATTTTCTGTTCAGTATCATCCGGAAGCGTGTGCAGGTCCGCTGGATTCCAAAGCACTTTTTGACAGATTCATTCATATGATAGAAGCATCAAAACAATAGAATTTGGAGGTTATGGTTTATGTGTGGAATTGTTGGTTTTACTGGCAATAAAAAAGCTGTTCCGATACTGCTGGAAGGTCTTGCCCGTTTGGAATATAGAGGGTATGACTCGGCCGGTATTGCTTGTATCGATCATGATAAAATTACCATTAACAAAACGAAAGGCCGGTTGCAGAACCTGGCGGATAAAATTGACGGCGGCAAAAACATTGACAGCTGCGTCGGTATCGGTCACACCCGATGGGCCACCCACGGCAAACCGTCGGACGAAAACTCCCACCCCCACAAAAGCCAGCAGGGACAATTTGCACTTGTGCATAACGGTATCATAGAAAACTATGCATCCTTAAAAGCGGAACTCATTGAAAAAGGATATGAATTTTTGTCCGAAACAGACACCGAAGTCATCGCCCATTTGCTTGAAGAAAATTTCAAAAGCAGTGAAGATTTGTTCGATGCACTGGTCAAAACCATAGAAACGCTGGAAGGCTCCTTTGCCCTCGGCATTTTAAACAGCGAAAAACCCGATGAACTGTATGCAGTCCGCCGTTCCAGCCCGCTCATTGTCGGGTTGAGCGA
>MKRK01000106.1:1379-2226 GCA_001896915.1 Clostridiales bacterium 43-6 | reverse complement strand
GCCATTCTCCCCTTCACCCGCGAGATTTATTATCTCAATGACGATGAAATCGTACATTTGACAAAAGGCGGCGTGGAAATTTTCGATACTGCCAGAAATAAGATTGACAGAGAGATTTCTATCATCAAATGGGATGTTTCCGCCGCGGAAAAGGGCGGATATGACCATTTCATGATCAAAGAAATCATGGAACAGCCCACTGCCCTTTCTGCCACCATCGCACCCCGTATCGACAACAACGGTCATATTATTTTAGACGGCATCTCTCTCGAACAAGAATATCTGAAAAACGTCCGTCGGATTAACATCGTTGCTTGTGGTTCCGCGTATCATGTAGGTGTCGTCGGCAAATATGTGATGGAAGAATTGTGCAGAATTCCTGTTTCGGTGGAATATGCTTCTGAGTTTCGTTATGCCAACCCTATTGTGGATGAAAATTCACTGGTCATTATCATCAGCCAGTCCGGCGAGACAGCCGATACACTGGCTGCTCTTCGTGAAGCCAAAAGACGAGGTGCCAAAATTCTTTCTATCGTCAATGTTGTGGGCAGCTCCATCGCCAACGAATCCGACAATGTTTTATATACCTGGGCGGGTCCCGAAATTTCTGTTGCCACCACAAAGGCATACAGCACCCAACTGACCATGATCTATCTCATTGCTCTGCATATCGCACAAGAGCTGGGACTGGTAAACGATACCTTTGTCCGCGCGCTTCTGACCGATATCATGGCACTTTCCGATAAAGTCTCCGACATCTTGGCCATGGCTCCCGAAATTGAAAAGCTGGCAGAACGGTATGCCTTCTTGGAGCACGCTTATTTCATCGGTCGTAACCTTGACTTTG
>MKRK01000106.1:0-1370 GCA_001896915.1 Clostridiales bacterium 43-6 | reverse complement strand
CACGGCACGATTTCGCTCATTGAAGAAGGCACCCTGGTCATCGCCCTTGCCTGCTGTGAACGGCTTTCAGCCAAAACCATGAGCAATATCAAAGAAGTAAAAGCACGGGGCGCTGAAGTCCTGCTGCTGACCGGCGAAGGAAAAAGCCTGGATATCAACAATTCGGACGAAATTGACCATATGCTCAGCATCCCCGATACCCATGAGCTGATCATGCCCTCTCTTGAGGTGATCCCCATGCAGCTGCTTGGTTACTATATCGCCAAAGCAAGAAAATGCGATATTGACAAACCAAGAAACCTGGCCAAATCCGTTACGGTTGAATAATAACAGATATAACCCCGCTGTGAAAACAGCGGGGCTTTTGTTTTGATGAAAGGATAATGTTTTATGACACCACCATTCTGGTTAACCGTTGTCCCAATCGGCTCAAGACTTCATTGGCAATGGTATCTGCCTGTTGGGCAACATCACAGGCAGTGATTTCTTTGCCGCCTGATTTTCCAATGACCACAGCAATATCACCCTGTGTTACATCCGGTATGTCCGTCACATCAATGATAGTTTGATCCATACATATATATCCCAGAATAGGCGCTTCAAAACCATGAATGAGAACCTTGCCGGTGCCGCCGGACAAGGCACGGGGAAGACCGTCTGCATAACCAATGGTTACCGTAGCAATTTTCATCTCCCGTTTTGCCGTGAAAGAAAGACCGTAGCCGGCTGTTTCACCGCAGTATAACCCCTTCACGGCTGCCACACGTGTTTTGACAGCCAGTACCGGCTTTAGAACAATATTACATCTCTCTGTGTCTGCCCCTGTGCTCAAAAGACCGTACAGCGCAATGCCGATCCTTGCATAATCTCCCCCAAGCTCCGGATAGTTCAGCACACCGTAGCTCGCCTGCAAATGAACCTTTTTACAAGAAAAACCTTGGTCTTTCAGCTGTTTCATTGTTTCAAAAAACGCCGTTCCCTGTCCTTGTGTAAAGCTTTTTTCCATTGGCTCTGTGCTGTCATCCGCACACAAATGTGTAAAAGCTCCTTCAATCTTTAGATGCTTCATCCGAAAAATACTGCAGATTTGTTCAAAATGATCACACCGTTCTCCCAGGCGGTGCATTCCTGTGTCAATCCCGATATGAACACGGATTTTCTTTTTGCAGTCGTTTAGGACGCTGGCATAAGGATAATCGATCACCGTTTGGATCAGGCGATAGCGGCGAAGAGATGAAATCCGTGACGGATGGGTGTAACCGAGAATCAAAATTTCACCCTTCACTCCCCCTTTCCGAAGCTCAATCCCTTCCGAAACAGTAGCGACACAAAAAGCCCTTACTCCGATTCTATTTAGCTCCCTTGCGACC
>MKRK01000105.1:6643-8035 GCA_001896915.1 Clostridiales bacterium 43-6 | reverse complement strand
TTCACATATTTCAACAGATCGGTAGTCAGAATCGTAGTATAGCCATTGTCTTTGATATAGTTCAGATCCCGCTCAAATTCCTTGATGTCGATGCAGTAATCACACAAAAAATCTCCTTTTACGGTAATGTGGTGATACATTAAAATAGGAACCTCCGCTTTTTGTTCAACGGAGGCGTTGGTATAATAAAACGACAGTACAATTGCCGTGATTAAAACAAAAATGATAGAGACAGGCTTCCATCTTTTCATACTGATTATCACAAAATCACACCCTTTTTGATAAATATATGACGGTTCTTTCTATCTATGTAAAAAAAACTGAAAAAAATTAATAATAGTGCTTGCATTTTAGAAATGATTGTGATAATATAATCAAGCGCGATTGCGCAGATATGCGTTGATGCGGTAGGTGGCCACTCGTGAAGTGGGGAATTATCGCGGAGTATGTCCGATTTTAAACCGGGCGATCTTTTTGAAGCACTATGTGTTTACCCGGATTTAACTTATGTAAGTTAATCCGGTTTTCTGTTTCCAAGGTATGAAACACCCGGAACAGTGTAGAACATAATAGTGGAAGGCGCTCCACATTATAGGAGGTAAAACTTCAATGGCAGTAAAAGAAAAAATCAGAATCAGACTCAAGAGTTACGATCACCTGTTAATTGATCAGTCGGCTGAAAAAATCGTCGATACTGCAAAACGTACGGGTGCAAGGGTTTCAGGGCCTATCCCGCTGCCCACCGAAAGAGAGCTTGTAACGATTCTACGCGCTGTTCACAAGTATAAAGACAGCCGTGAGCAGTTCGAAACCAAAACCCACAAAAGGCTTATAGACATTCTAAGACCTTCCAACAAAACAGTGGAAGCACTTATGGGTCTCGAGCTTCCTGCCGGCGTTGAAATTGAAATTAAACTTTAATTTCAATCACATACAAAGAAAGAGTTTGCCAAAACATTAATTATATAATGTCGCAAAGCGACTCTGCAATTGTAAAACGTCGAACGGTCAAGTTGGCGAAGGCCAACCAATAACCAAAGGAGGATTATAAATGAAAAAAGGTATGTTAGGAAAAAAGCTTGGAATGACACAGCTTTTTGACGAAAGAGGAAACATTGTTCCCGTAACCGTTGTGGAAGCAGGACCCTGTGTGATCACACAGAAAAAGACTGTGGAAAACGATGGCTACAATTCAGTTCAAATCGGTTTCGGCGAACTGAAAGCACACAAGGTTACCAAACCGCTGAAGGGTCATTTCGCAAAAGGCGATGTTGCTCCGAAAAGATTTCTTCGTGAGTTCAGGCTTGACAACATTGATGATGTAAACGTCGGCGACATTTTAAAAGCCGATCTCTTCGAAATAGGAGACTGCGTTGATGTAATCGGCAAGAG
>MKRK01000105.1:4194-6608 GCA_001896915.1 Clostridiales bacterium 43-6 | reverse complement strand
ACGGATTTTCACGTCTGAAGATGACACATGGTACCGGTCCTGTTGCAAGACACCAAGGTTCATTGGGTGCTTGTAGCTCGCCCTCACGTGTATTTAAAGGTAAGAAGCTTCCGGGCCGCATGGGTGCTGTTCGTGTTACCGTCCAGAACCTTGACATCATCAAGGTGGATCCGGAAAACAATATTATCGCAATCAAGGGCGCCATTCCCGGTCCCCGTGGCGGTATGGTTTTAATCGCTAGCAGCGTAAAAAACGCTTAAGGGAGGAGAGTTTAAATGCCTACATTAGCAGTAGTTGATACAGCAGGCTTAAAGGTATCTGATATCGAATTGAGCGATGCTGTGTTCGGAATAAAGCCGAATAAAGTCGTCATCCACATGGCAGTCGTGAATTATTTGGCGAATCAGCGTCAGGGCACACAATCCGCTCTGACACGCGCCGAGGTAAGAGGCGGCGGTCGCAAACCTTGGAGACAAAAGGGTACAGGCCATGCAAGACAGGGCTCGACCCGCTCTCCGCAATGGAGACACGGCGGTATCGTATTCGCACCAAAGCCCCGCGATTACCGTTTTGCTTTAAACAAAAAAGTTCGTCAGCTTGCAATCAAATCCGCTCTTTCCGATAAAGTTCTTGAGAACAGCCTTATTGTTCTTGACAGCTTTAACCCCGAAGAGTTCAAAACCAGATTTGTTGTGAACACCTTAAAGGCAGTCGGAGCTTCTCAGAAGACACTGATTATCCTTGAGGACAACAACAAAATGGCAGTAACCAGCGCTAGAAATATCCCGGGTGTGAAAACGGCACAGGTCAACACCATCAACACCTACGATATCGTAAACGCAACTACACTGGTGATTGTAAAAGGTGCTGTCGAGAAGCTTCAGGAGGTATATGCATAATGAGACCTGCTAACGAAGTTATCATTAAGCCGATCATCACAGAAAAGAGCATGGCCGGCGCAAGAGATAAGAAATATACATTCAAAGTGTTGGAAGACGCCAATAAAATCGAAATTGCAAAAGCGGTTGAGAAACAGTTCAGCGTTAAGGTTTCTAAGGTCAACACTATTTCTGTTAGAGGACAGGCAAGACGTTACGGCAGATATTCAGGCTACAAATCAGACTGGAAAAAGGCCGTCGTTACATTAACAGAAGATTCAAAGGCTATTGAGTTCTTTGAGGGTATGTTATAATCACGTTTCTCGTAACGCGGGAAACTCTGCTGAATGAAAAGCAGCGGCAGGTTATGGGATGACGGCACATCCCGCAAAGCCGAATACAAGGAGAGTGAAATCCAAATGCCAGTGAAACATTATAAACCAACGACCCCCGGCAGAAGGGGAATGACAGTTATCGATTATTCTAGTCTGTCAAAGGTTGAACCGGAAAAGAGCTTGTTGGAATCCCTGAAGAAGAATTCCGGTCGTAACAGCTACGGAAGAATCACCGTTCGTCACCGTGGCGGCGGAAACCGTAAAAAGTACAGAATCATTGATTTCAAACGCAATAAGTTCGATGTTGTTGCTGAGGTTAAGACCATTGAATATGATCCCAATCGTTCTGCACACATTGCGCTCATTCAATACGAAGACGGCGTTAAGAGCTACATCATCGCTCCTGTCGGGCTGAAGGTCGGTCACAAAATCATGAACGGACCGAAGGCCGACATTATGCCAGGTAACGCGTTGCCGCTTTTGAACATCCCGGTTGGTACCTTCATCCACAACGTTGAATTGTATCCCGGAAAAGGCGGTCAATTGGCACGTAGTGCCGGTAACATGGCACAGCTGATGGCGAAAGAAAACAACATGGCTCTGCTTCGCTTGCCCTCAGGCGAACTGCGTAACGTTCCGGTGATTTGTATGGCCTCCATCGGTCAGGTCGGCAATGTTGACTACGAAAACGTGAACATTGGTAAAGCAGGCCGCACCCGTCATATGGGTATGCGTCCCACCGTCCGCGGATCTGTTATGAACCCCAACGATCACCCACACGGTGGTGGTGAAGGCAAATCTCCGATTGGCCGTTCGGGTCCTGTAACCCCTTGGGGTAAACCAGCACTCGGTTACAAAACTCGTAAGAAGCATAACCGCTCCGATAAATATATCGTGAAGCGTCGCGGTGCTAAATAGGCATACGAAAGGAGCGTTTAATCATGGGTAGAAGTATTAAAAAAGGACCTTTTGTCCAACCGGTACTTTTAAAAAGAGTGAAGGAAATGAACGACGCCGGCGAAAAGCGTGTTTTGAAAACATGGAGCCGTTCATCCACAATATTTCCTGATTTTGTAGGACACACCTTTGCTGTTCATGACGGTCGCAAGCATGTGCCTGTCTATGTAACAGAAGATATGGTTGGTCATAAGCTGGGAGAATTTGCGCCGACAAGAACCTTCAGAGGTCACGCCGGTTCAAG
>MKRK01000105.1:675-4176 GCA_001896915.1 Clostridiales bacterium 43-6 | reverse complement strand
ATAGTGTAGAAGGAGAGACAGACTATGGAAGCAAGGGCATCGATAAAGCACGCCCGTATTTCACCCCGTAAAGTACAGATTGTTCTGGATTTGATCCGCAATCAACCTACTGACAAAGCCATGGCTATACTTCGTTTTACGCCAAAGGCCGCTTGTGAGTATTTAGAAAAGCTGTTAAAATCAGCAATCAGCAACGCTGAGAACAACCATCATATGGATATCAATAATCTTTATGTTGCTGAATGTCTTGTTGGTCCGGGCCCCACTCTTAAGAGAATTCGCCCAAGAGCACACGGTCGTGCGTTCCAGATTCTTAAGAGAACATCACACATTACCCTTGTGCTCAAGGAAAAGGAATAATGGAGAAGGAGGTAAATTATGGGCCAGAAAATTAATCCCCACGGTCTTCGTGTAGGCGTAATTAAAAATTGGGATAGCCGTTGGTTTGCAAAGGACAGCGATTTCGGTGATTTGGTTGTGGAAGACTATAAGCTGCGTAAGTTTCTAAAAGAAACCCTTCGCATGGCTGGCGTTCCAAAAATTGAAATAGAACGTGATGCATCCCGTGTGCGTATTTTTGTACATTGTGCAAAACCGGGCATGGTAATCGGTCGCAGCGGTTCTGAAATCGATAAATTAAAGATTAAATGCGAGAGCATGTTAAAAAAGCCTGTCGTGCTGAACATTGTCGAGGTCAAGAGCCCTGACTTGAATGCACAATTGGTTGCAGAAGCAGTTGCCGCACAGCTGGAAAAACGTATTTCATTCCGTCGTGCGTTGAAACAAGCAATGGGCCGCACCATGAAATTGGGTGCAAAAGGTATTAAAACACAGGTATCCGGTCGTTTGGGCGGTGCAGAAATTGCTCGTACCGAGCATTATCGTGAGGGTACCATTCCGCTTCAGACACTCAGAGCCGACATTGACTATGGTTTTGCCGAAGCAAACACAACCTACGGTAAAATCGGCGTTAAAATCTGGATTTATTCCGGAGAGGTTTTAAAGAGGGCTGCAAAACCCAAGCCCCGCAGGGAAGGAGGCAGTCTCTAATGTTATTGCCAAAGCGCGTTAAATATCGCAGAGTTCACAGAGGTCGCCTGAAAGGCAAAGCGACACGAGGCACAGAAGTCAATTACGGCAATTTCGGCTTGCAAGCAACCGAAGGCGCTTGGATTACTTCCAACCAGATTGAAGCCGCACGTATTGCTATGACCCGTTACATTAAACGTGGCGGTCAGGTATGGATCAAGATTTTCCCAGACAAGCCAATCACAGAAAAACCCGCCGAGACTCGAATGGGTTCCGGTAAAGGTTCACCTGAATATTGGGTTGCTGTAGTAAAACCCGGCAGAATTATGTTTGAAATCGGTGGTGTTTCAGAAGAATTGGCTCGTGAAGCCATGCGTCTTGCTGCAAACAAGCTGCCAATCAAATGTAAATTCGTCGTGAAGCAAGAAATGGGTGGTGAGCAATAATGAAAGCCAGTCAGATCAGAAGTCAGATCAAAGATAGTACTGTCAACGAGCTTAACGATAAGCTGAAAGAACTGAAAGCCGAGCTGTTCAACCTGCGCTTCCAGCACGCCATTAACCAGCTCGAAAACCCTTTACGTATCAAGGCTGTTAAAAAAGATATCGCTCGCGTTAAAACGGCTATCCGTGCGAACGAAATCCAAAACGACAGCACTGAATCGTAAGAGATGGAGGAAGCAATTGATGGAAAGAAACCTCAGAAAACTTAGAGTTGGAAAAGTTGTCAGCGATAAAATGGACAAAACCATTGTCGTTGCAATTGTGGATAACGTAAGACATCCGCTTTACAAAAAAATTGTAAAGCAAACGATCAAACTGAAAGCACATGACGAAAACAACACAGCCGGCATCGGCGATCGCGTTTCCGTGATGGAAACCCGCCCTCTGTCCAAAGACAAGAGATGGCGTTTAGTAGAAATATTAGAAAAGGCGAAATAAGCCTTGTTCGAAGGAGGACGACACTGTGATACAACAACAGAGTTACCTCAGGGTTGCTGACAACACCGGTGCAAAGGAATTAATGTGCATCCGTGTTTTGGGAGGCTCCGGCAGGAGGTATGCCAATATTGGCGATGTTATTGTTGCATCTGTTAAGAAGGCAGCACCAGGCGGCGTTGTGAAAAAGGGCGATGTAATAAAGGCTGTTGTCGTAAGAACCGTTAAGGGCTTACGTCGCAAAGACGGTACTTACATTCGTTTTGACGAAAACGCTGCGGTTATAATCAGAGAAGACAAAAATCCGAGAGGTACTCGTATTTTTGGACCGGTTGCAAGAGAACTTCGTGAAAAAGAGTATTTGAAGATTCTATCTCTTGCTCCCGAAGTACTCTGATGGGAGGTACGAAATGAGTAATAAAGTTCATGTCAAAAAAGGCGATAATGTTATGATTATCACCGGCAAGGATAAGGGCAAGACCGGCAAGGTGCTTGAGGTCAGCCCCTCTGAGCAGAAGGTAATCGTAGAAAAACGCAACATGGTAACCAAGCACGTGAAGCCAAGAAAAGCCGGCGATCCTTCCGGTATTGTAAAGGCGGAAAGTGCAATCTATGCCTGTAAGGTTATGCCCGTTTGCCCTAAATGCAACAAGGCAACCCGTGTAGGACATACGGTAAGCGAAAAAGGCAAAAAGCTAAGAGTCTGTAAAAAATGCGAAGAAACCTTTGAGTAGAGGAGGAAACATGACATGCCAAGGTTAAGGGACACATACAAAAGTGATGTCGCACCTGCTTTAATGAAGAAATTTTCTTATAAGAGCGTCATGCAAATCCCCAAGCTCGATAAGGTAGTTATTAATGTAGGTTGCGGCGACGCAAAAGACAACGCAAAGATGATCGATGCAATCGTCAATGATTTGTCCATCATCACCGGTCAAAAGCCGGTAACATGCAAAGCGAAGAAATCCGTAGCAAACTTCAAGCTTCGTGAAGGTATGCCGGTCGGCGTGAAGGTTACGCTGAGAGGCAACAGAATGTATGAGTTTGTGGATCGGTTTTTCTCAACAGCATTACCAAGAGTAAGAGACTTTAGAGGAATCAACCCCAACTCATTCGATGGTCGCGGAAATTATTCGGTTGGTATCAAAGAACAACTGATTTTCCCGGAAATTGAATATGACAAGGTTGACAAAATTCGCGGTATGGATATCATATTCGTAACCACTGCAAACACCGATGAAGAAGCTCGTGAGCTTTTAACATTAATGGGCGCACCATTTGCGAAGTAAGGAGGAATTATTGTGGCCAAAACATCGATGAAAATCAAGCAGCAACGTGCTGCAAAATTCTCTAGTAGAGAGTATAACAGATGTAAAATCTGTGGCCGCCCCCACGCCTATCTTCGTAAATACGGTATTTGTCGTATCTGCTTCAGGGAATTGGCCCATAAGGGTCAGATTCCGGGAGTGAAGAAGGCTAGCTGGTAAATAGAAGCATCTGCAAAGGAGGTTGATGGCATGCAAATTACCGATGC
>MKRK01000105.1:0-635 GCA_001896915.1 Clostridiales bacterium 43-6 | reverse complement strand
AAAGGCGATTGCCGAAATATTGATTAATGAGGGTTATGCAAAAAGCTTTCAGGTTATAGAAGACGGAAAGCAGGGGATCATCCGTATTCAACTGAAATACGGCCCCAACAAGGCACAGGTTATTACAGGACTACGGCGTGTATCCAAGCCAGGTCTTCGCATCTATACAAACGTAGAAGATATGCCAAGAGTAATCAGAGGTTTGGGTATCGCAATTCTTTCCACCTCAAAAGGCATTATGACTGACAGGCAAGCTCGCAAAGACAATGTCGGCGGCGAAGTCCTGGCATTCGTATGGTAGGGGGTGCAGAAAATGTCACGTATAGGTAGAAAACCAATCGCAATTCCGGCTGGTGTTGAAATTAAGATTGAGGACAATCTGGTATCTGTAAAAGGACCAAACGGCAGTCTTTCAACAGCCATTCATAAGAATATCGCCATAACGGTAGAAGGCAGCGAAATCAATGTTACCCGTCCGAATGATGACAAAGATAACAAAGCACTTCATGGTTTATCCCGGACACTGATCTCCAACATGGTTGACGGTGTTACAAAAGGCTTCAAAAAGGAGCTGGATGTTAACGGTGTCGGTTATCGTGTTTCCAAGCAAGGGAAAGCACTGGTTATGAACTTAG
>MKRK01000104.1:9860-10358 GCA_001896915.1 Clostridiales bacterium 43-6 | reverse complement strand
CCCTGGATGGAGGCAATGATGTTGGCGAAATTGTGCTTGAAGCTGCGCAGCTTGTCCACCGTCGCTTCAATGGACTGCACATACATCTGCTGGGTCTCCATCTGCTGCTTCTGCAGCTCCTGCTCATTGGAATTGATCAGGTTCACAATGCCGTATATGGCAATGACGAACAGAAGGATCATATCGTAGATTTTCATATACATAGGAATTCTGATGTCACTGCCCTGCAGTATGATTGTATTGGGGACCAGCAGCAAGAGCAAAAATGCCAGATTAAACAGGATGGCTCTGGTAAGCCTTTTGTTTTTACCGATTTCAGCCAATCTCAATAATTTGCTTTTCGCTTTGTCGCCCAGATTTCTTCGTCTGATCACAGAAACAAGAAGAAGAAACAATGATCCGATCACGACGGTTTCCGTTTTGGTGATGATAAAATTCATGGTTGATTCATTGATCCATTCGGGAACATCGCTGATAAAAAAGCTCAAAATAAGCGCA
>MKRK01000104.1:3242-9748 GCA_001896915.1 Clostridiales bacterium 43-6 | reverse complement strand
AAATACTGACCACCGTTACAAATCCTTCGGTCGAATGGCTGCTCACAAATCCCATTGAACCGATATTGACGATGGCAAAAATAATGGCACCAATGGTCGCCTTCATTTTGTGAATTTTATAGTTCAATAATATCCCAAGCGTTGCGATTAATATCATATTCTGTAAAAACGTAACCACGATTAAAATAAAATAATCGCTGATTGGTCCCGGTGGCATTTGCATAGTTTTCTCTCCCTTTTCTCTCTATTCCACATTTAATTTCTGAATCATCACATCATTTTCACACAATGTGTGTAGTGCAATTTTCCCCTGCTTTTTGTATCGTTGCAGGATTTTATCCACCTCATACAGTCCGATGCCCATATGATTTTCCTTGGTGGTATAGTCCTTTTCATAAATTTTCTGCGCGTCGATCCCTCCTCCCTTGCAAGTATTGGTCACGGTGACGGTATAGCCCTCAGAATGATCGATGATCACGCTGACATTGCCGTTTTCTCCATATTCAATGGCGGCTTCGATGGCATTATCAATGAGAACCCCCAGGATTTTGCACAGGTCATAGGATTTCAGCTTGGTCACCCGGAAGGAATCGGTGAAGATATAGATATGAAAGCTGACGTTGTTAACCTCGGCATATGAGATTTTCGACAGCAATATGCCATATAGCTCCGGCATGTTTTTCAGGTTCGAATTGATGATGTCGGTGTTATGTAACGGGGCAAACTCTGTCTGGATATCCGAAAGGTATTTTTGCAGCTCGTCCTTTTTGTCCAGTGCCGCATATCCTTGGATGGAGGCAATGATGTTGGCGAAATTGTGCTTGAAGCTGCGCAGCTTGTCCACGGTCGCTTCAATGGACTGCACATACATCTGTTGGGTCTCCATCTGCTGCTTCTGTAGTTCCTGCTCATTGGAATTGATCAGGTTCACAATGCCGTATATGGCAATGACGAACAGAAGGATGATGTCGTAAACAAGCATATAACCCGGGATGCCAATATCAGAACCCTCAATCATAATATAGTTCGGTATGAGCAATAACACCAGGAAAGCAATATTAATCAAAACCAATTTTGAAACCCGTTTGTTTAATTGAAATCGAAATAATTTACTTCCGATTCCATGACCTTTGTTCGATTTAGACTTAAAATAGCGAATAAAAATGTATGCAATGCAACAGGAAACCGTACCGGCTGATTTGGATAAAATCACATTATAAGTGGATTTCACCACCCATTCACTATAATTTGAAATAAATATTGCGACAAAAATAAATGTAAATGCGCTGATTAACCCGGCATATATGATGAATATCACCATAGCCAGTATGACTTGTTTCAGCTCCCTTACAAATAAAAGATACAAGATAAAAACCTGAACATAATATAATAAGGATACAATCGCCACAAAGGACACCGTAGACTCGCTTGTGGTCAGTTCCATTGTTGCAATATTAAAAACAGCTGCACTCATAGCACAAATTAGTATTTTCACCTTGCTGAATTTAAAATCCATCATTGTATTGATTGATAAAATTAAAAAGAGATTCATAATTAACGCAATGCAATATAAAATAATATGATCTCCGATGGGGCCCGGCGGCATTTGCATTTTTTCTCCCTCTTTCTTAAAAAACGACATAAAAAAAACCGCATCAAACCCAGAATCCCTTCGGGCATCTTTGCTGCGGTTTTATAGATGGTTCATATTTTCTTTGATGGCTTCAATAAATTTCTCAACAATTTCAGGATCAAATTGTGACCCGCCGCATTTACGCAATTCTTCAATTCCTTCACTGATGGATTTCTTTCTGTGATAAGGTCTGTCCGATGTCATTGCGTCAAAGCTGTCTGCTACCGATAGTACCTTTGCCAGATAGTTGATGTTGTCCCCTTCCAGCTTAAAGGGATATCCCGTTCCGTCCAGTTTTTCATGATGCTGTAAAATAATCGGGATAACGTCATTCAGCGCTTTTACATTCTTGATGATTGCAATCGCATTCTGAGGATGCTCTTTTAACTCATCCCATTCCGTGGGTGTCAGGGGTGTATTTTTCACCAATATTTCTTTGGATATATTGATTTTTCCCACATCATGCATATAAGCGCCGTAGATGAGATTTTTATTGTCCTTGATGCACAAATCAAGCTTTTCGGCAAGAATTTTGCAATAGGCAACCACACGTTCCACATGACCGTATGTATATTTGTCTCTTGCATTGATTACGGCAATCAGCGTTTTGATAGAAGTGACAACCTCCCGGTCATCCTTGTCCAGATCACCCTGTAAATCTTCAAAAATAGAAGAATACCCTTCCACTCTGTTTTTTCGCAAGAATTTTGCCCTGTACAATGCTTCGTCGGCAAATTTAATCAGTTCTGTTTCTGTTTTTGCTTTTTGAGGATATACGGAAACCCCCAATGATATGGTCAGATTTTCATTGGGTTGATATTCCTGTCCCTCAAACGTGACATTCTGAATTTTCAGCCTCAAATTTTCAGCAATTTCAATGGCTTCATCTTCAACAGTATCAGGCAGCATGACCGCAAATTCCTCACCGCCGTACCGTGCAACCAGATCCTTTTCCCTTACGGAGGATTTCAAAACCCTTGCAATGATTTTTAACACCTCATCACCCTTCTGGTGTCCGTGTAAATCATTATAATATTTAAAATAATCAATATCGATAAAAAGAAGTGACAAAGAGGTTTTATTCTCATCACTTTCTTTGATTGCCTTTGCGATGGCATCGTAAAAATACCGATGGTTATAAAGATTAGTCAACCCGTCTATATTGGCTCGGTCTTTCAATTCTTCAATGTGTTCTTTTTCCGTTTTAACGTAGATACCAATGGTGTATGCTAAAATTAAAAAAGCACCGACAAGTACAAGATCACTTCCAAAATATGAATTGATACTATTATGCGTTTTTACGAGAATTAGGTCAAGCGATAATATAATTAAGGAACAAACACTTGATGTGGTAATACCTAACTTAAAGCCACTTTCTATTGTAGATGATATAATTATAAACATAAATAGAAATTTGTAATTACTTTCATACGAACCTGTTAATAAGATCGCAACAGTAGAAAAACTTATGAAAACTAATGGTTGAATCCAAGTAAGTAAAAATTTATATTTAATTTTTTTTGACCATAAAAAATCCCAAAATATGTACAACAAAAGAATAACTAATATAATGAAAGCAAAAATACCAAATGAATATATATTATTTGCAGATTCATTTTGGTAGTAATATTGAAAAAATGCCATAGCAGAGAAGAAAAGTGATGCGAATTTAACTAAATATAAAACTTGATTGATTTTCAAAAGATTGTTACTATCTTTAACCACTCTTAATCTCCCCCTTTGCCGATTTTGGAGTTAATTAGGAGGTCAAATAGTATGACCTCCTAATTTTCCAAAACTATTCGTCTCTTAATGATGCTGGTTCTACAGGTTGATTGCCAAACCAAAAACAAGCAGAAGTGGCGAACATTGTTGCTAATACTGTAGCAACAGCAGCAATGACAGCATAAAACTTTTTCATATTTTCACCTCCCTAATAATTTAATTTTACAATAAACAAAATCGATAAAATGATAGAATTTAACCCATAATTTTGTTAAAGAAAAAACTTGCCATAATATTGCAATTAAAATAGACCAGCAATATCTAAAAATGTTCTGATTTTGTATACCTAAGATAAAAAGCAAAAATGTAACAACCATAAAAAATATTAATACAATAAATGACCCTTTACGCATTCTTTTTCGTTTTCTTTCAGTTTTTATCGGTTTGTTAGGATTGTCAATAGGAGCTAATTTATAAATAAGAAAAAAAGATAATACGAAAACAAGAATGATTGATATTAATACAAATGAAACGCCTAAATATTTGTAGTATGACTTGATCATCAATGGAAATATAGTCGATACCGCTACACTTAGTAAAGTACATACTCCCAACTTTTCTAAATGGGCACCTCCACTATATTTTCTTAATATGCTCGATGTTAATGTCATGGTTAGTGTTTCAAATAAGATATTAAATAATAATCCTATTATTATGTTAATCAATAGGATTGTAACTATTTGAATTAATCCAAATAGACCATATTGAACAATCATTTTTTTTTCGCTGTCATAACCTAACTCAAAAGCAATTTTGTCTGCAATTTTAAGCGCTAATGTTTCCATCTATTTCCTTCTTCTTGCTTTCTTTAATTCTGGCTATCTTTTTTGTTATAAAATATACTATTAGAGCAGATATAGCGAAAAATATAGTAGATGGCATTGTAGCTATGGCTTTAAATGTTGGATCTAGTTCAGCTTTTGGATTAGCTAACAGTTCAACGGTACCCTGTCCTAAAACTAAATAAATATAAAGTAAGTTTAGCATTTCACATACATTGATTAATAGAATTGTTATAATAGCAGCTAATATTGTTCTAGGCGGTTGTGCGTTACTAATTATTATCATTGATACAACCAAAACAGAAAATCCTAGAATGGTATTAACATATTGATAAATCGGCAACATTCTAATGAAAAAAGTTTAAAATATATAAACTAAACTTACCATAACAAATTTAATCTTGTTAAATTTTGTATGCGATATAAAATATATTATTAAAACACTTAGAAATCCCTCGGGAAAACCCTTAATTAATAACTGTAATAGCGTTAATCTCATCTTTCTTTCTCCTTTTTTCTATTTGTAAATCTCTTTATTTAAGAATCTAATAGATCCATAAATAATTAAAAAACCAAAAAAATGAACAAATAAATCGCCAATACTTAATATTGTATAACCAAAATCAATATAGTCAGAAAAAAATTTCCACTTTGTGTTTATATTGCCAAGAGTATGAATGTTTTTTGAAGGAAATAAATTTAATAAAAAATTAAAAATTCCCCAATCCTTATTTACATTATCAGCAATTTCAATTGCATTGTGTTTTGCATTTCCTGTTAAAAAAGACAAAGATGGAAAAACCGGCATTTTGCCGTCATTTTGAAACATAACAAATTTGTTCATTGATGTTCCAATTAATATAGAAATAGAACCTATCAAACCCTCTTTATAAAGCTTGAAACAAAAAAAAGGAATCAAAAAAAGCATTAGATGAAAAATTTTATTGATTTGAGCAAACTGAACAAAATAATATGTCCCAAATAAAACAGATATTTGAAAAAATAATAGAATTATTTCAGCAACCAATATCGGATAGATTGTCCAACTTTTGAATAGTAAACTTACCTTATACCCCTTAAACTTTGCAAATAAAATTGCAAATAATATAGTAAATGGCATATTTAACCTCATTATGTAAATGTTGATTGGTTTTTCTAGTTATTTTTAAGTACAACCAATTATAATATAATAATGCATAAAAAGCAAGTGTTAATTCATAATTTTCTATTAATATATACTAAAATTATACAATTTTGATGTTGTAACAAAATATATAATTGACAAAATTCATTGCGATTGCTATAATCCGTTTAATTCTTATATGATTAATAGGATATTTTGTGTTATAATACTGATGAAATGAATCAACTTTTTGAGTGTTTGCATAAAAATCTGTGCCTCTATGACCCGCGTCATTGCGAGCGCCATAAACCATTCTGATGAATGGTCGGGCAATGCGTATCTCTTATGATGGTAGCAGTATGCTTCAATTACATGGAGAACGGATTGCCGCACCAGGTCTGCGGACTGGTTCGCAATGACGCTAAGAGAGAACTGTGCTTTTTTCTTTGTTTCCCCGTTGGTCTCGGAAGACCGACCCACAATAACGCACAAGGGCAAGCGGTGCGATCCATGCCCCCCTCCGCGTCATTGCGAGCCTCAGCGTGGCAATCCGTATTCCCCTGTACCTATCGCAAAAAGAAAACATCATGTGGCAAGAGTTGCGGATTGCCGCACCAGGTCTGCGGACTGGTTCGCAATGACGCTATCGAAGCCTGCATGAACTGTGCTTATACCCCCGGCGGCTCTGCGGACTGGTTCGTAATGACGCTATCGAAACCTGTATGAACTGTGCATGTCCCCGGTGGTTCTGACGCCATAAGATATAGAGCCGATGCTGTGCTATCATCGTAATTTTAGAAAAAGGAATGGAACAATGAAAAAGAAAATATCGACCCTGACTGCGGCATCCATCTTTGCCGCATTGATTTTTGCCGTGACTTATTTAACAAAAATCCCCTTTGTGGTTGGGTATGGGCATGTTGGCGATTCTGTGATCTATCTTGCCGCGGCTTTTTTGCCTACGCCTTATGCAATGGCCGCCGCCGCCATCGGTGCCGGTTTTTCTGACTTTTTCGGGGGATACGGCGCCTATCTGCCCTTCACCATTGTCATCAAGTCCATGATGGCATTTGCATTCAGCAAGGTTTTCTATCATAAAAAAAATCTGGCGAGCGCAGTACTGGCTGTGGTTTTGGCAGGCATCATCAACGTAGCCGGCTATTTTGCCGCCGACTTTGTCATT
>MKRK01000104.1:0-3208 GCA_001896915.1 Clostridiales bacterium 43-6 | reverse complement strand
ATCTTATTACTTCCGATTGTCAATAACATCGTGAAAAAAATCAATCTCAACCAATAATCCAATCGCAGTGCCAAAGACAGACATTCATCATCGTTAAAGGAGCGGATATCCATATGATCGCTGATAATCTGACCGATTTGATCGGTAACACACCCATGCTGCGCCTGAACAGTTTCAGGCTTGCATTGGGGTTGCACGGCATCATCACCGCAAAGCTTGAATATTTAAACCCTCTTTCTTCGGTAAAGGACAGGGTGGGCTATGCCCTGATCAAGGACGCCGAGGATAAAGGGCTGATCCAAAAGGGTTCTGTGATCATCGAGCCCACCAGCGGCAACACAGGGATCGGGCTTGCCAGTGTTTGTGCGGCAAAGGGGTATCGACTGATTCTGACCATGCCGGACACCATGAGCACTGAGCGTAAAAGTCTGCTGGAGGCATTGGGTGCCGAAATCATCCTGACCGACGGAGACAAAGCCATGAACGGCGCAATCGAAAAAGCCAATGAGCTGTTGTCCCAAATCCCCGGCTCTTACACGCCCCACCAGTTTGAAAACCCTGCCAATCCGCTGATTCATAAAATGACGACAGCGAAGGAAATTCTTCGGGACACCGCCGGTAATATTGATTATTTTATTGCCGGCGTTGGTACCGGCGGCACCATTACCGGTGTCGGCGAGGCTTTGAAGGAGCATAATCCGGCAATAAAAATCATTGCAGTCGAGCCCTTCGATTCTCCTGTTTTGTCCGGCGGCAAGCCGGGACTGCATAAATTACAGGGCTTGGGTGCCGGCTTTGTGCCAAAGATATACAACCCGGACATTGTGGACGATGTGATTACGGTCAAAACCGTCGATGCCTACGACGCTGTGAAGGCTCTTGCAAAATCTGAGGGGCTGCTGGCAGGAATCTCCTCCGGTGCCGCTTTGTCCGCCGCCGCATCCCTTGCAAAAAAGAAACGCAATCTGAACAAACAGATCGTCGTGCTGTTCCCCGATGCAGGCGAACGGTATTTATCCACTGATTTATTTGGATAAAAAGAAACGGGCGATCGTTTCTTTTTGGTTTGTAATTAAAGAAGTGTTACATTCATCAGAACGAAACCGATGCTTCATTCTTATCTCTCCCAACACCCATCACCACGTATCTCCATATAAATTGCAAATAATTTTTTGAAAAAGCGACGGATTTGTGTTACACTAATAGCAGTACTTTCGAAAGGACATGAAATATGGTTAGAACGATACAGGATAAAATCCTAAAGCTGAAAAAAGAAAATGATGTATGTATTCTCGCCCACAGCTATCAGGCTGCTGAAATCGTTGAAATCGCCGATTTTACAGGCGACTCTTTCCAGCTCAGTGTGATGGCGCAGACCGCACCGCAAAAAACGGTGATCCTATGCGGCGTTCATTTTATGGCCGAAACCGTCAAAATTTTATCGCCGGAAAAAAGGGTCATTCTGGCACATCCCCAAGCGGGATGTCCCATGGCGGAACAAGTGGAGCCTGTTTTTGTGGAGCATTTCTTAAAAACCAACCCGGGTTATACCGTCGTTGCTTATATCAACACCACAGCGGCGCTGAAAACGGTCTGCGATGTATGTGTGACCTCCTCCACTGCCGTTAAGATCGTCCAAAACATCGAAAACGAAAACATTCTGTTTTTGCCCGACTGCAATCTGGGCGACTATGTCAGCAAAAATGTGACGGGCAAAAACATCAAGCTCTGGCAGGGCGGCTGTCCCATCCATGCGGCGGTCAACCCGGCTGAGGTGGACAAGGCCAAGGAGCTGCACCCCGGCGCATTGGTGCTGGTGCACCCGGAATGTACTCCCAGCGTGGTGGACAAGGCTGATTTTGTCGGTTCCACCTCCGCCATTATGGAATATGCCAAACAATCGGACGCCAAGGATTTTATCATCGGAACAGAAGTCAGCATTGCCGAGCATCTGGCTTATGCATGCCCGGAGAAAAACTTTCATATACTGTCCAAGAAGCTGTTGTGTCCCAACATGAAAATCACTTCATTGATGGACGTTTATAAATCCCTGACCGGCGAAGGCGGTCTGGAAATCGATATGGACGAAGACACCATTCACAAAGCCAGAAAATGCATTGATGAAATGATTCGATTAGGTAAATAATGGTAAATATTTTATAAATTTATATTGACAAAATAAAAAAACGGCAGTATAATATAGAAAACTATCAAAGGGCAAACTTCACGAAAGTGAAGGACGCAAAGCTGTGGGTCTAAGGTAATTTTCATTACTATGATTGTCAGGCTGCAAGATGTAAATCTTGTAGCCTGTTTTTTTTATTTCCCGAATATTTTTGACTACATAATAAGGAGAGGTTTCTATGAAAAAAGGAAAAAAGCTTTTGTCCCTCGTATTAAGCGTTGTATTACTTTCAACAGCAATGACGTTATCGGTTTCTGCCACGGTTGTTTCTCCCGGTGCAGCGACGATTTATTCCACCGGCAGCCTTCGTTTTGACGGTTCGGGTCAGGTTCGCGGCGACGCAATTATCACAGAGGGTGATTTATCCGGCTCCAACAATCCATGGGCAACCGGCTCTATTTATAAAACGGGAAATGTCACCTTGACCAACAACTACCCTGTAAACCAAAGCATCATCAAGGATTACACCGGCAGCGTGGCCAGCTATTCCCTTTCGTCTTATCACCCGTTCCCCACCAGCTTTGGAGGAACCTATTCCGACGGCACCAAAAACGTTACCATCGGCTGGAGCTCCGATGAATTTTCAACCAACTATACCCTTTCCGCAAATTCCTATCTCAACAAGCTTACCATCCGGGATACACTGAACCTGAATATTCAGGCCGGCACCGGTGAGGTTCGTATCATCCGCATCAAAACCTTAGAGATCAGAGGCTCCATTTCTGTTGTCGGCGGCGGCAGAGCCATTCTATATCTCGACACTTTGACAACCGGCGGCGCATCTTTCTTCAATGCCGGCGGTTCTCAGGACGATCTGGCTATTTTCGTCTCTGCCAATGACAGCGACGTTTTGTTTGATAACAGCACCCTGCACGCCAACGTTTTTGCCCCGTATCCCGATGTATCCATCAACAACACGGCGATCACAGGAAACGTCTATACCGGCGGCGACCTGAAGCTGACCAACTCGGGCAATATCACGGGATATGCCTTTGCCCCTCATTCCTACTCCAATGTCGGCAA
>MKRK01000103.1:7466-8225 GCA_001896915.1 Clostridiales bacterium 43-6 | reverse complement strand
ATCCTTGTACAACGGGGATTTCAGAGCCTATGAAAGAACCTTTTCGCTTTTGACACAGGTGGTTGGCAGGTCGGGCAGAGGGGAAGACGCCGGCATCGCCATCATTCAAACCCTGAACCCCGAAAATGAAATCATACGACTTGCACAACATCAGGATTATGAAGCGTTTTACCAAACAGAAATTCTTTCCAGAAAACTGATGGTCTATCCGCCTTATTGCGATATTTATCATGTGGGCTTTTCCTGGGAGGACAGAGAAGAAACTGAAAAATGTGCTTCGGCTTTTTTTGCTTCTATCAAGGAAAAAGCTGAATATGAATATAATGACCAGAAATTTATTTTGCTGGGTCCCTCGGTAGCGGCTGTACCGAAAATCAGCAACAAATACCGCTATGGCATCATCATCAAATGCAAAAACACAAAGCGGATGCGTGAGCTGATCGGAACACTGCTCAAGGATTACGGCAAAAACCAGAAGTATAAAAAAATTACGATTTCGATCGATATCAATCCCTTGACAATTCATTGATACAGAAACATGGAGGAACAGCTATGGCAATCAGAAATATTGTGACAGAAGGCGACGAAATTTTAACAAAAGCGTGCAGACAGGTTGAGGTTTTTGACAAAAGACTGCATACACTGCTTGATGATATGGCAGAAACACTGCAGGAAGCCAACGGAGCCGGATTGGCGGCACCCCAGGTGGGCGTGCTGAAGCGTGTTTGCCTTGTGGATGCCGGTGACGGGCTCATTGAG
>MKRK01000103.1:0-7433 GCA_001896915.1 Clostridiales bacterium 43-6 | reverse complement strand
TCAAAGCACAGGACAGAGACGGAAATGAATTCACGGTGGACGGGACAGAACTGAAGGCCCGGGCATTTTGTCATGAAATTGATCACCTGGATGGCATACTATTTAAGACAAAAGCAACGATGTTAAGTGAAAAAGAATTAAACAGGCTGGAAGAAGAGGATTGATTTGAATATTGTTTATATGGGAACACCGGGCTTTGCCGTGCCACCGCTAGAGGCATTGATCGGTGCCGGTCACAGGGTTCAGGGCGTCTTTACCATGCCGGACAAACCAAAGGGCAGAGGCTATGCGCTGACTCCCACGCCGGTCAAGGAATGTGCGCTGGCGCATCATCTTACGGTGTATCAAAACAATTCCATGCGGGACGGGGAAGCACTGAAAATATTGCAGGAATTGAACCCCGAGCTCATTGTTGTAGTGGCATACGGCAAAATTCTTCCCAAGGAAATATTGCAGCTGCCGAAATACGGCTGTGTGAATGTCCATGCCTCCCTCCTGCCAAAATACAGAGGAGCTTCTCCTGTGCAGTGGTCAATTGTGTGCGGCGAAACCCAAACGGGGGTCACCACCATGCTGCTGGACGAGGGCATGGACACGGGTGATATTTTGCAAATGAGAAAGATTGCCATCGGTCCTGATGAAACCGCTGAGGAGCTGATGACACGTCTTTGTGATCTGGGTGCTGAGTTATTGCTATCAACCCTCACAGGGCTGGAAAGCGGAGCCATTACGCCGGTCAAGCAAGACAGCAGCGAAGCGAGCTATGCTCCCATCATCAAAAAAGAGGACGGTCTGATTGACTGGACCGCCGGCGCACAGAGCATTCACAATCTGGCAAGAGGGCTTCGCCCATGGCCGACGGCATATACAATTCTGGAGGGAAAGCTGCTGAAAATTTTTAAAACCGCTGTGTTGGGAACAACGGACAAAAAAGCGGGAACAGTGACCGAAGCCAGAAACAGCCTGATTGTTGCCTGCGGCGACGGGATAGAGCTGGAAATCACAGAGCTTCAGCTGGAAGGCTCAAAACGAATGGCTGCTTGCGATATGCTGAGAGGGCGAAAAATAGAAAGCGGTACTTTATTAGGATAAACAGGAGGGTATCTGTATGTTTCATTATTTTGATCCAATGTATTATATGTTTATGCTGCCACCCATTGCGCTCATGCTGTTGGCACAGTTTCTTGTGAAATCACGATACAGTAAATACGGCGCAATCGTCAATGCAAAAGGGATGACCGGCGCAGACGCGGCAAGGGAAATCTTACATGCGAACGGAATTTTTGACGTGAATGTTGTGCCCATCGAAGGAAAACTGACAGACAATTATGACCCGCGGACAAAAATTGTCAGCCTGTCTGAGGGTGTGTATAATGGGAATTCCATCTCTGCCATCGGCATTGCAGCCCATGAGGTAGGACATGCCATCCAGCATAACACCGGTTATGCACCCATCAAGGCGAGAAATGCGATCTTCCCTGTCAGCAGCTTAGGAAGCAGCATCGGACCGCTTGTCATCATTGCGGGTATTATTTTTAATTTTCCGTTTCTCAGCTATATCGGTCTGATATTCTTTGCGTTTGCTGTTTTGTTTCAGCTGATTACACTGCCTGTGGAATTTGACGCCAGCAGAAGAGCGCTGAACGCAATCGGAACCAGCGGTTTTTTGACAACTGAAGAAGCGGAAGGAGCAAAAAAAGTATTGACAGCAGCAGCACTTACCTACATTGCCGCCCTTCTTCAATCCCTTATGATGCTGATATACTACTTTCTGCGTTCAAGCAGGAGAAACTGATGAAAAATGCAAGATATATCGCCGCTTGGTCGCTATTGAGGGTGGACAAGGAACAAGCCTATTCCAATCTGGTGATTGACGCCGAGCTGAAAAAGCATGACTGCTCCGAGCGGGATGCCGCTTTGGCTACCGCAATTTTCTATGGTGTTCTGGAACGAAAAATAACCATTGATTATTATATCAAAAAACATGCAACAATAAAGGTAGCCAAAATATCGCCACTTGCACTGCAATGTATCCGCATCGGTATCTGCCAGATTTTATATATGGACAAAATTCCCCACAGTGCTGCTGTGAACGAATCTGTCAATATCGTGAAGGCTTCCAAGGAAAAACACACGGCAGGTTTTGTAAATGCCGTGCTGCGTGCCGTCATTAAAACCGGCCATAACATCCAGCTGCCAACGGAAGAGAGGGAGCGTCTGTCGGTGCAATATTCCTGCCAAATTCCTCTGATGAACAGCTACATAGAGGATTTCGGCAAGGAAATGGCAATCGAAATCTTGAAATCCAATCTGGAAAAGCCGCCGATTACAATACGGGTGAACACAACACGGATACAGACAGACAAGCTCATTGAACTGTTTGCTGAAAATGGGATCCAGGCTGTGTCATCCCCCATTTGTGAGAATGCACTGAACCTCAGCGGCACGGGCAGCATTGAAAAGCTAGCTACGTTTCATCAGGGTTATTTTCATATCCAAGATACGGCCTCCCAGCTTTGTGTAAAAACGCTGGATCCTCAAAAGGGTGAGAGGGTGCTTGATGTGTGTGCCGCACCCGGTGGAAAATCCTTTACCATTGCAGAAAGGATGGAGGACGAGGGCGAGGTACTTTCTCTGGATATTCATCCCCATAAAATCGGATTGATTCAAAATGGGGCAGAACGGCTGGGGCTGAAATCCATTCGTACTTTCGAGAATGATGCCGGCCAATACAACCCTGTATTAGGTAAATTTACCAAGGTTCTGTGCGATTTACCCTGTTCCGGATTGGGAATCATCCGAAAAAAGCCCGAAATAGGTTACAATATTGTAGCATTTCTTGACAATTTGCCAAAAATACAGTACTCTTTACTATGCATATCCGCCCAATACGTGGAGGACAACGGTATTTTGGTTTATTCCACCTGTACCTTACGCAAAAAGGAAAACGAAGAAATTGCCCAACGGTTCCTCGAAAACCATAAGGAATTTCTGCCGATTCCCGTATTGCCCGAACTGAAGCGGGCATATGAGCAGCCGACAAATATGATTACGTTGTTTCCCCATCTCCATGGGACAGATGGTTTTTTTATCTCTGCGTTTCAAAAGAAAGGGTGACAGTTTGGATAAAACGGACCTTAAGTCTATGACCCTGCCGCAACTGACCGAAGTGGTAAAGGGATGCGGAGAGCCTTTATTCAGAGCCAAGCAAGTATTCGGCTGGCTGCAAAAGGGCGTGCATTCTTTTGAAGAAATGGGCAATGTCAGTAAGACGCTGAAAGAAAAACTAAAAGAAAACTATTACGTTTCCAATGTTTCTATAGAAAAAAGACTTGATTCTTCTGTGGATGATACTGTAAAATATCTATATCGACTCAGCGACGGCGAGTACATCGAATCCGTTGTTATGAAATACAAGCACGGCTACAGCATTTGCATTTCAACCCAGGTTGGTTGTCGCATGGGCTGCGGGTTTTGTGCTTCCACCATCGGCGGTCTGTGCCGAAACCTTACCGGGGGAGAAATGCTGTCACAGATCACAGAAGCACAAAACGACCTGAATATCAGAATATCCAATGTCGTGCTCATGGGAATGGGAGAGCCTCTTGACAATTACGAGAATGTAATGCGGTTTCTCTCGCTGGTTTCCGAAGAAGACGGTCTTCATATCGGAATGCGGCATATATCCCTTTCCACTTGCGGTGTGGTTGATAAGATGAAGCTTTTAGAAAAGGAGAAACTCCAGATCACTTTATCGGTTTCTCTGCATGCGCCAAACGATGAAATCCGCAGTCAGATCATGCCGGTCAACAGGAAATGGGGTGTGGTTGAACTGCTGGAGGCGTGTAAATCATACATCAAAACTACTTCACGGCGCATATCATTTGAATATGCAATGATATATGGAATCAACGACAGTGATGCGTGTGCATCGGAGCTGTCGAAACGACTGAAGGGTATGCTCTGCCATGTGAATTTAATCCCTGCCAACGATGTTCACGATCAGTATACCAAAAGCAACGTGACCCAAATCCATCGTTTTCAATACATTTTAGAAAATAACGGAATTAACGTAACCGTAAGACGCACCTTGGGATCCGATATCAATGCTTCCTGCGGACAGCTGAGAGCCGAAAAATAAAAATGCTTTTCATAGAAAACACAACGAAAGTTTCCGACCCTGTTATGAAAGGATGGGATTCACATGCAAATCATCGGAAGAACCGATACCGGTAAAATAAGATCGGTCAATGAAGATTGCTTTGCTACAGGCGAATTGCCCGGTGGTGCTGTTTTTGCGATTATTTGCGATGGTATGGGTGG
Organism: Clostridiales bacterium 43-6; assembly: GCA_001896915.1. Classification (GTDB taxonomy): domain Bacteria; phylum Bacillota; class Clostridia; order Oscillospirales; family Acutalibacteraceae; genus MKRK01. The sequence goes on along the minus strand of MKRK01000103.1, from coordinate 3,110 downwards.
TGCCAACGGCGGAAGCGTTGCCAGTAATACTGCAGTTAAAATAATAACCGACCAGCTTGCCAATTCCTATCGGTTGGGAATGAATTCGGTTTCTGTCCAAAGAATGCTCCAAACGGCTGCATTTGCTGCCAATATCACCATATATGACATGGCGAAATCCATCAAAACCTTAGAAGGAATGGGCACGACACTGGTCATTGTTCTTGTGATTGAGGATATAGCATACATTGCCCATGCAGGGGACAGTCGGGTGTATCTTATTCAGGATAAAACGCCCGAACAGTTGACCCGTGACCATTCTGTCGTTCAGCACATGATGGAAATGGGCGAGCTGACCAAGGAAGAAGCCATGAATCACCCTAGAAGAAACGTGATTACCAGAGCCTTGGGCGTCAACGAAACGGTTGAGGTGGAATATACCGAAATCGAATTATCAACAGATGATATCGTATTATTGTGTACCGACGGACTGACCAATTATGTCAGTGAAACCGATATGCTAGAGGTTTTCACCCATAACAAATTTGAGGATTTATGTGACAAGCTCATTGAGAATGCAAATGAAAATGGCGGCGGAGATAACATAACAGTTGTCATTTTATTAAAGCAATGAAAATGTACAAGGTTTTGTGTTTACAGTGGAATAAAAGCAGCATAAGGCATTTCATTGTGATAGGAAAGGAACGGTTATAAACATGGATAGGTTTATTGGTAAACGTATCGACGGCAGATATGAAATCAGAGAGCTCATTGGGATTGGAGGTATGGCGATTGTATACAAAGCCTACGACAATATTGATGACAGAACTGTTGCCATCAAAATTCTGAAGGAAGAGTTTTTGGCCAACGAAGAATTTCGCCGTCGGTTTAAAAATGAATCGAAAGCCATCGCTGTTTTGTCTCATCCGAACATTGTCAAGGTTTATGATGTCAGTTTCGGCGATATCTTGCAGTATATTGTTATGGAATACATTGACGGGATTACTCTCAAGGAATACATCGATCAACAGGGCGTTATCCGCTGGAAAGATGCCATGCATTTCATCACCCAGGTGTTAAAGGCATTACAGCATGCCCATGAAAAAGGAATTGTACACAGGGATATCAAGCCGCAAAACATTATTTTACTGCCTGACGGTTCCATCAAGGTTACCGATTTTGGCATTGCCCGTTTTTCCCACAGTGAAAAGAGGACCATTACCGACAAAGCCATCGGTTCTGTTCATTATATCAGCCCCGAGCAGGCAAGGGGTGATTTTACCGATGAAAAGGCAGACATTTATTCCGTCGGTGTTCTGATATACGAAATGATAACCGGCCGTTTGCCCTTTCAGGCAGACAGTGCTGTTTCAGTTGCAATCATGCAGCTGCAAAACGAACCCCAAAAACCCACCGAAATCAATGCATCCATCCCCAAAGGACTGGAGGAAATAATCCTCCATGCCATGCAAAAGGAACCCAAAAACCGTTACAAGACCGCTGCTGATATGTTATCCGACATTGAAGAATTCAAACGCAATCCTCAGGTGGTTTTTGGCTATACCTATTCACAAAACGAAGAGCCAACTAAATACATACCCGATTTGGGTATTGAAAATGACGAGGAGGAGGAAGAGGAAAAGCCGGCACCGGTGGTTCCTATTCTGGCAGGCGTTGCTGCCGCTTTTGTTATCGTTATCTTAATCGTCGGGGTCATCGGCTGGAACCTGATTTTCAATTCGTCCACCAAATCCGTCAGTTGCCCCAAGCTGGTAGGCATGAATATCGACGATGCCAGAGAAAAATACAAAGGTCAATTTGAAATTAAGGAGCTTTCCTGGGATTTCAATTCGGAATACGAAATGGGGATTATATATGAACAAGTTCCCGAAGCCAATAAGCAGATCAAACAAAAGTCAACCATTTCAGTAAAAATCAGCAAGGGAAAAAGCACCTTTGCACTGGACAACGTAGAAGGCTTTGAAGTGAAAAGTGCGCTGGAAACACTGACGGACCAAGGACTGAAGCCAAATGTGGTGAAAAGAAACGATGATAAAGTTGCGCTTGATTTTGTAATTTCCACCGATCCACCGAAGGGAACAAGAGTGAGCACAGGCGACGAAATCACCGTATATGTCAGTCTCGGTGCTGTTGTGTTGTGGGAAGATGTCCCCGATGTTACTTTTATATCAAAAGATGACGCTAAGAAGCTGCTGGAATCAAAGGGCTTTACCTTCACAATAAAAACGATTGACGATCCGAATACCCAGGAAGGCATCGTTAAGGTACAGGACCCGGCGGCAGGAAAGAAAGCGCCCTTAGGCAGCACGGTAATTTTAACCGTGAGCACAGGCCATGCTCCTCCTGTAACAACACCCACAACAGTGACCTATACCGCAAACCTTAACGTTACCCTGCCGAAAAATATCAATAAGAAAGTCATTTTAACAGCAGAACTTGACGGTGTTAAGGTTCATCAAAGCAGTGAAATTAATCTATCGGTGGCAAAGAATTACTCCTTTACCGTTAAGTCAACTCAGGCAACGGGGTCATTGATCATTTATCTGAGTGACTATGAGTACAAACAATATGCAATGAATTTTCAAACAGGATTGTACACCATGACCTATGAAGACCCGCTGGATGAGCTGCGAAAAACAAATGCCTCAACCGCAGCAAACACAACAGCCAAACCATAAGGAATATGCAGAATGAATAATACTATCACAGGATTGATCATGAAAAATATCGCCGACTTCTACTATGTAGAGGTCGGCGACGCACTCATTGAGTGTAAACCCCGGGGTATTTTCAGAAAAAGCGGGGTTACACCATTGGTCGGTGATATGGTGACGGTCACCATCGGCAAGGACGGCAAAGGGATGATTGAAGAAATCGCTAAGCGGAAAAACAGCCTGGCAAGACCGCCGCTGGCCAATTTGGACAAGTTATTTATTGTATCCTCGTTGTCTGACCCAAAACCCAATGCCTTTGTGATTGATACTATGACTGTCTTTGCAGAGGACAAATCCATTGAGCCGGTAATTGTTATCAACAAATGTGATTTGTCTGACGATGACAGCATTATAAAAATCTATGAGGATGCCGGGTTCCGTGTAATAAAAACCTCG
>MKRK01000102.1:1137-7074 GCA_001896915.1 Clostridiales bacterium 43-6 | reverse complement strand
TACTCTAAAGCTCTAAAGCTCGCCAGACAGATTTCGTCTTCAATGACTTGTCTGAACAGGCACGGATTGCAGGGAAGGTCAAGGCAGAGTCCCACGCCGGTGGAGATCTTGCTTTTGATCGGTAATTCAGCAGCATTGATTTCAGCCCTGCACGCCAATGCCAGTATTGTTCTGTTGGTGTTCGAGTACACACCAGTCCAGGGCATGACTCCTACCCACTGCAAAGTGTCTGAATAATAGAAGCACGTAGAGCCGTCCTCATCATATCCGAAGTGAAACCGTTCCCGGGCAAAGGCGTCTGAGAGGCGACATCGGATGATGTTCGGGGCCTTGGTGATTATTCGGCCTTCTCCTGCGACTTCCATGCGTCGGAAAAACGCCAGAGCCTCTAAGGTCGCTGCGAATGTGAGGAATGCCATATCGTCTCGCTTCCCTTGCCATATCGTTTGTGATATTTTAACTACAATATTTCAAAAAAAGGCGATTGTGAAGCTTAAAAAAAGGAGCCGTCATGACCTGCGAAACAGAAGAACTGATTGGAGGAATTGATCTGGATGAGGCACGGCGTTTGGGCTGGCCCATAACGGAGACCGACGATGAGGGGCACAGCGATGCGGATGAAGAAGCGTAACCCAGTGTCCGCTTCGGCAGACGACCTTGTTCGTTCTCGGGATAAGTTTGATGCCCTTGTACAAGAGAGCATGGTGCAGCTCATAAGCCAAATGGAGGAACTGAACGGGCAAGGATGGGTCAAGCCTTGGAAGGATGTTCCAGGTACAGACCAGCCACCCTACAACCCCGTTACCGGGCATCGTTATACTCGAGGCAATGCCTTGCTTCTCATGATTCAAGGATTCGTGCGAGGATACGGAGACCCTCGCTACTTGACCTTCAAGCAGTGTGAGTCCTTTGGACCTGATGTTCACGTGCGGAAAGGAGAACGTGGCATCACGCTGCTAAGGCCCATGGTCAAAGAGGTAGAAGACGCTCCAGAAGAACGGGATCCAGATGAACTTGTTACGCCAGATCTTGCATTTGTTGATCCCCAACCATCTTCTAGGAAATTGGTTTTCTTCAGGCCGTATACGGTGTTCAACGCGGAGCAGATCGACGGGTTGCCTGCTTTGTCGCCCTCCGACTCCATTCAGGCATGGGATGATCAAGACACCAATCCTGTCGAGATCTTTGTTGCTGCCAGCGGTGCCGTTTGCCGACATGGCGGCAACCGCGCCTACTACAGCCCCCTGTCGGATCACATCCAGCTCCCTCCTAAGGCCTCTTTTGATTTGGCAGAGCAATACTATGCCACGAAGGCTCACGAATTCTACCACTGGACCGGAGCCGCCTCGCGTGCTGACCGCGGCCTGATCGGGCGGTCTGATCCCGAACATTACGCATTTGAAGAGCTACGCGCTGAAACCTTCAGCCTTTTGGTCGGAAAGGCCTTTGGTTTGCCCTTCGATTTGACTGAGCATGCAGCCTACATCGAGCACTGGAAGAATAGTCTGAAGAATGACTCAAAGACGCTTTTTGCTGCCGCAGTTGAAGCGTCGTCGATGCTTGAAGTCGTGCTTGATGTCGTGGCCGGAAAGCAGCCCACTCCATCATGGTTCCCACATAAGGATACATGGCCACTTCATGGCGAAAGCCATGAGGAAGAGTGCCTGGTCGCACAAACCTCTTTTTAAGGATGGGGGAGTGGAAATTGATGAGGAAGTGGTGCGAGCACTTCTCGAAAAAGCCGGTCTACATTCAGAAAAGGCCAGTCTCGCATCGTGTCTATGGCGTGAATTATATCTGCACAACAATCCAATAGAAGTTGTTGCAAGGAAACTCAACATAGAAGTTCGTGAAGCACGAGATCTAAATACGTTACTAATCAGAAGTTTGCGTGATGGGAACAATACGGAAAACGGGATGCTACAATGATCACACATACTCCACGCGATGATAAGCGGGCTCTAATCGCCGCTTTGGCGAGAGTGGCCTGCGCGATTATTGGCCAAACCGCTAGGGATTTAACGTCGCAGAGCGGCGATCATCAAGCCAGTGCGATGGAATGGCTAAATGCTACAGAAGATTGGCCTTTTTCCATACATGCTTGTTGCGAAATAATAAACGATTGGCTGTACCTGAAAGGGTCAGAAGAAGACCGGGATTATCGCCAACTCGAACCTAATTTGCTCCGAGATGTGTTGATAAAGCATCCCACGAAGATTTCAGCATCCCTCCAGTTGCGTGCTGACGCCCATTCTGCGGCCCACATTACAGCCCCTGATGACCTTGGGGAGTTCCAAGTCCTTCATTGCCAGCTCCCAGACCCGTGCTGGTTGGAGGGGCTTAACTTGACGGAGTCCGTACATGAATCGTGTGTTTATCGCTGAAAAACCCTCCATGGGGAGGGCCCTTGCAGCTATACTGGGACGGCCCGTTCCCAAAGAGGGATACATTGCAGTTGGAGATGATGCCGTTACCTGGTGCTTTGGCCACCTGCTAGAAGCTGTGCCCCCTGAAGGCTATGATCCAGAGCTGAAGATCTGGCGTCGGGAAAGTCTTCCTATTATTCCCAACACGTGGAAAATGGAAGCTCGGAAGGATGCCAAGGGGCAGGTGAAGGTGATTCGCGAACTGCTGCGCCAAGCTTCAACAGTCGTGAACTTTGGCGACCCCGAGCGTGAGGGGCAGCTTATCGTGGATGAGTTGCTGCAACATTTGGCGTGGAAAGGCCATACTCTCAGGCTATGGCTGAACTCTACAGACGAAAAAAGTATCCGCAAGGCGCTAGCCAGCATGAGTGACAATGCAAACTATGTGAACCTGAGCCATGCAGCACTAGCCCGCAGTCGCTCAGACTGGTTGGTTGGGTTGAACCTCACTCGGGCGCTGACACTCATAGGGCGAAGTCAAGGCGTGATTCCTAGTGGACAAGTCTTGTCGGTGGGTAGGGTCCAGACTCCAGTGCTCCATATCGTTGTGATGCGTGACGAAGAAATCGAGCGCTTTGTTCCAAGAGATTTCTTCATTCCGTACATTCAAGCAGCACACAAAAATGGAGAGTTCAAGGCCAAATGGTATCCACAAGAAAACATGGAGGGGTTGGATAGCGACAATCGCCTTGTGAGTGAGAAGGTGGCGAAAGAGATTGTTGACGCAGCTACGGGGAGGTCAGGTGTTGTCACCTCCATGGAGAGTAAGCTCCAGAAGAAGGAACCGCCGTTGCCTCACACTCTCGGATCCCTCCAGGCGGCTGCGGATAGCCAGTATGGATTAAGTGCGCAGGCGACACTGGACATTGCTCAGAGTTTGTATGAGCGGCAATTCACTTCCTATCCACGAACAGACTGCCCCTACCTGAAAGAAGAGCAGTTTGCAGACGCTGAAGAACTTCTCAAATCATTAGCTGAGGCAGGATGTAGGGGCGCAGAGAATGCAAATCATGAACTTCGCTCCGGAGCATGGAATTCTGCCAAAGTTGAAGCCCACCACGGCATCATACCAACTGGGGTGAAACCCTCAGGCCTGAAGCCCGATGAAGAACGGATCTATGCCTTGATTGCCGAGGGTTATATCTGCCAGTTTTATCCTCCCTATCAATACATGGCTCATACCGTCGTCGTGGATCTTGGCGGGAACGTATGGAAGGCCTCCGGTCGCTCTGTTGTGGATCTCGGCTGGCGCGGCATCTTCACGGCCGATGACGAAACCAAAGATTTGTTGCTTCCCGCTGGAATGGCCAAAGGAGATCCCATTGAATGCCTGAAAGCAGAATATGAGGCCAAGAAGACTACACCTCCAGCTCGTTACACTGAGGGCACGTTGCTCGACGCCATGCAGCACGTGGATCGCTTCGTCACCGATCCGCGCATGAAGAAGTATCTTAAAGACGCGAAGGGCATCGGAACTTCCGCGACTCAAGCTGGCATTATCGAGACGCTCAAGGGGAGAGGATTTCTTTCACGCAAGGGAAAGCAGCTCGTGTCAACAGCGTTGGGACGAATGCTGGTCAACGCTGTACCTCTACCTTTGAAGGACGTGCAGACGACTGCGATATGGGAGGCACTGCTATCCAAGATGGCGTCGGGCGATATTGCGTTTGAAGCCTTCATGTCGGAGCAGGAGCGCCTTGTGCGTTCCCTGCTTCAGCAAACAGAGTTGGTCAAATTCCCAGGCGCAAAGCCTCCGACGCTCTGTCCCGAGTGCGGGCAGGCGCTACAACTCATGTCGAGTAAAAAAAGTGGAGCGTACTGGGCCTGTTTCAATAAGGCAGGACACAACGGATCGAACGCCTACTACCCGGATGACAATGGGCGGCCGGGTAAAAAGCGGGAACCAGCAGTGGCCACTGGACCTATGATTCCATGTCCTGAGCCGGGATGCGGGAAGAATATGCGAAGGCTGGAGAGTTCCAAAAAGGCAGGCTGCTTTTTCTGGGTGTGTGAAAACAAAGCGCACCCAATCCGGAAAGACGTTGAAGGACGGCCAGGAGACCCCTTTGAAGCGAGTTTAAAAGCTAAACGAGGGAAAAAGTGATGCTGCCGTCTTACCGCCTAGAACCCATTATCCATTTAGATAAGCAACAAATAGCTTGGGCAGAACTACTTTTTGGCGCGACACCAGGGCCAAGCCTGCCAAACTCTGTAGTGGAGTGGCGTAAATGGTATCAGATGTTGCCACTGCTCGTGGAAGAAGCGTTGAGTGAGTCCTCTTTTGAGATGGTCGCAGTGAACGTCGATACTGTACATTTGCTCGATTCTACAATCCGGGATTCGTTTGGCAAGTTGGCTTCATATCCAGTCATGGTGGAGTGGACTGAAAGACGGGATCAACAAGTTGGGAGAATCGAAGTTGATGAAGCTGGAGATTATCTAGTCTCAATTGCCCGTGATTGTGGTTTCAAAATAGCCTTGGATGATATGGGGGCAGGCGAGGATGCAATGACTCGTTTGGTGGCCCTCCTGAGGAACGGGAACCCTGATGTGATTGATGTAATAAAGATCGACGGACCTTTCTTTCAAGCTTGTCGCTCGTGCGAACATGTGGAGCAGGTGTTGAGATTGTACATCGCGATGTTTTCCGAGCTAGGAATCTCAACATGTATCGAGTGGATTGAAACGCCTAATGATCTTGAATTGGCTCAAAGTCTGGGAGCTTGCTGGGGCCAAGGCTACTACTGGAGGCCAGAACCGCTAGGCCAGCTTCTTCTCGAGACGAGATGTGCGCATGGATAGTGCAACGCGCTTACAGGGCTTGCTGGAGCAAAAACTCAAGCCCATTTTTTCTCCAGATACACTAGCTGCTCTGCGGGTCGTCAACAGAGTCCAGGATCTCCCTTGGGGGCTTTACGCCCACATGTCTGTGACTGACTCGGAGGGCTCGCCCGGCCTATACGATAGGGCTGACGGCGTAGTCTATTTGGTCGCTGAAAACCTCACAACGTCGAGTTTGTTGCAGGAAACCCTTTCGCACGAGTTACGGCATTTGGGATTGGCGCGGTACACTCGATTGTTAGGAGACCGTCTGGGTGGAGATGTCGATACGGCAGCCCATAAAGTCGCCATGGCCCTTGATGCGCTTTATGTCGCCCACCAGTCCGAAATTGACGCTCTAGCTGAGCCTGGAGGTGCCTATGAGGGAATCTTTGACAGGCTTTCTCCCGAAAAACGACGGCGACTTCTAGCAGAAGAGTTTTTTGCGATTAACCGGGGCAAATACGGTCAAGACCGGTGGTTTGATGGTGTACTGGCAGCTTTGCATGATTTTCTACATGCCGTGTGCAGAGCGTTAGGCATTAGTTCTGGAGTGAGTCTGGGCCACCAGAGTGTTTTTCGGCAGCTTGAAGCGGTTGTCGACGGGGCGCTGCAGCGGCCTATTCCGTGTGCTGTCGGCCATGAGGCCCCTATAACAGATTTTGAGCCATCCGCGGCTCCTGCTCAATCC
>MKRK01000102.1:0-1115 GCA_001896915.1 Clostridiales bacterium 43-6 | reverse complement strand
CCCCTTCGTTCGCTGCAAGCGTGGCCACGCTTACAGGAATTTTTAACGAAGGGGTTTTCTTTGTTGGAATCTTCCGACCGGAGAATCTGGGTAGGCTACAAAGCCGGAGATGGCGATTACATGCTTCTGATCGCGTACGACAGTTTGGATGTCTGCGATCATGAGGTGGCGGTCTGGGGTGAGGAATTTGAGGTTGAGAAGAATGATGCGGTAGGCGTTTCCCTAGCAGGCATTAAATGCAAGCATGAAGAAAGTTTTCAATCACGCGTGGCATCGCGAATGGAGATTTTAGCCCAACTTTTGGACTCAAAGCGCTAAACTTCAAAGCCCGGATGTGCATCTGGATAATTCCAGATCTTGACGGAATCAATATCTTCAATATTTCGAACCGAGGCGCAGAGTCTGAGGCCAGGAGCGGGGGCTTCGGTAACGCTCCATGCGGAAGCCCAGACGAAGCATTTGATGTGCGCGAACTCGGGAAGTGCCCATAAGGTATTCAGAAGTTCTGGTTTTACGTTGATGGCCTGTGAGAGATGATCTGGGCGTGATTCTTTGAGATTGAGCCGATCGCATATGTGTTGAATCAAATCGAGACGAGCACGTGGGATATGGAGGTAGTCGGTGTCCGGAAGCGCCTTAAGCCAAAGCTGCGATGTGGGTACGTCGGGAACCGTCAAGCTCAAGTCCACTCGCACAATCTGGATGTCGCTAATCATGTAGGCGGCCCGCCGTGCTTCTTGCATAAGGGCCAATGTGTCCTTGATGCCGAACACCCCCGTTAGCCGGCCATTAGGCCCTTGGCCACGAGTGAACGGCACCGAGCGTATGGATGGCAATTCATCATGGCTGGTGCTCGGCGGGATGCTCAAAAAAGTGGAGAAAGATAGCTCCATGGATCATTCCTGTGGATGGCTCAAAGGCGGAACGCGGGATGTGCGCCTACATCGTAAGCTTGCTGCATGTCAAATGATTGTTTAACATGGTAGCTAGAAAAATGCAAAAGGGGTGCCGGGTGCAGAGTAACACAGCTGGACGACGGATGACGAGTGGAGACTTGCAGGCACTGCGAGAATTATTGGGTTTGGACTACAAAAAATGTCTGTACTTATTTGGTC
>MKRK01000101.1:14747-16730 GCA_001896915.1 Clostridiales bacterium 43-6 | reverse complement strand
ATCGGTGCTGCGGTGCTGCTTGAATTCTCCGAGGTGGTTCCGCATTATATGATTTATATTGACAGAGTGGATAACCTTGATATTATGACAATTGAAATTGAAATGTCAGACGCGTTTTTCTCGGATGAAGTGAAGCAAATAGAAAAAATCGAAAAGAAGCTGAATCATGAAATTGCTTCGTCCCTTGGCGTAAGCGCGTATGTGAAGCTGGTTGAGCCGAACCATATCCCGAGAAGCGAGGGCAAAGCGAAAAGAGTGATCGACAAACGAGTCATTTAACTGGTGTGCTATGCAAGAAAATACAAACCGTGAAAAGTTAAAATTAGTGCCTAAAAAACCCGGTGTATACATTATGAGAAATGTAGATAACCGGGTTATTTACGTTGGCAAGGCAAAAATTCTCTACAACAGGCTGGCACAATATTTTATCGGGACGCCCAGAGATCAGAAAACAATGCAAATGGTGTCCAATGTCACCAACTTTGAATATATTATCACAAAATCTGAAAAAGACGCCCTTATTTTAGAATCAAATCTGATCAAAAAGTATAATCCCAAGTACAATATTTTATTAAAGGATGATAAGACCTATCCGTTTATTAAAATTGATATGAAAAACGAGTACCCTTATCTTTCTTTGGTGAGAAAAACGCATAAAGATTCTAATAAATATTACGGGCCTTTTCTGAATGCAAATGTTGTCAATGAAATTATAGACATCGTTTCAAAGGAATATCAGATCAGAAGCTGTAAATTTGACTTGACCAGGCCGAAAAAAAGGGAATGTCTGAATTATCATATCGGATATTGTTCCGCGCCCTGCACCCGGCTGATCTCCTCTGACGCATACAAAATAAATTTATCCTGTGCAATTGAAGCTTTGGACGGCGGGCTTCGGCAAATGCTGCCCAAATTAAAAAAGAGTATGCTGGACTTTGCTGACGCGCTTGATTTTGAAAATGCCGGTATGATGCGCGACAAAATCAAAACAATTGAAAAGTTTGCGGAAAAGCACCGGGTAGTAACCGTGAAAAAGGTTGATCTGGATGTGGTTTATTTCTATTATACACAGGGGATCACCGCCGTCATTATCATAGAAGTCAGAAAAGGTATCATTAACGATAAAAAATCCTATACGTTTTTGGAAACAGACGATATTGCAAACGATGAAATTATCACATCCTTCTTAGAGCAATACTATTTAATAAAGAACGAACGAACAAACCGGATCGTTTTGGGAACAAATTTGGAAGATACACAAATTGACTTTGATGTTTTAAGGGAAAGCCTGAGCATTGACGGAATGAGAGATGTAGGCATCTCTGCCGGCAGAGGCAAATTTTCAAAGAATCTGCTTTTGATGGCAAAGGAAAATGCCATTGACGCCATTAAGCAACGGCTGGAAACCAAAATTGACGACCAATTGTTTCTGCTGAAGGAAAAGTTGAATTTATACAGTGTCCCGACCAGAATTGAAAGCTATGATATTTCCAATACGGCAGGCTCAAACCCTGTCGGCGTTATGACGGTTTTTGAAAACGGCGCGGTGTCCAAAAAGGACAAGCGTACCTTTGCCATCAAGGGAAATAACGGTTCTGACGACTACGCATCCATATATGAGGTTTTGGACAGGCGGCTCAGGAATTTTGTTGACGGTACGGCCGGTTTTGAACAAAGGCCTGACCTGATTTTTCTTGACGGCGGAAAAGGACAGGTCAAAATGGGCAAAAGTGCCCTGGCAAATTATGAGTTGGATATTCCTTTATTTGGTCTTGTAAAGGATGACAAGCACCGGACAAAAGATATCACCGATGGTTATAAAAACTACAATGTCAGAGAAAACAGGGAGCTGTTCACCTTTGTTTCCAAAATACAGGAGGAAACGCATAAGAATGCCATTACCTACCATAAAAAGAAAAACACTCTGACTGCAACGCAATCAGAGCTGATTTCAATCCCGAAAGTCGGAAAGCAAACGGTTTC
>MKRK01000101.1:14036-14648 GCA_001896915.1 Clostridiales bacterium 43-6 | reverse complement strand
TGATTATTTCAGCCAAAAATAAAATAAAACTGCACTTACCATAAGAAACAAACATAGATATTTGTGTTTGATCAGGAAGTCTTTCTTCTTTTTTAAGACAAATTTATGAGAAAATTCAGATTGTTTTTTTATATAGTTATTAATGATCTCTTCCGCTTCCATAACAACTAAGTCCCGCTCGTTATTATTTTTCAATAAAAAATCACCTCAATAACATTATTACCAGTTTTTACTTAAATATACTATATAAAATGATATTGCCAGGAAAAGCAAACAGCATTGAACATACCAATGCTCAACGTACGGATGTACCAATATACCAATGTAGGGGCGCGCTTTTTTATGAAAGCAATATTGTAAAACAAAGATTTATAGTAATGTGGTGTGAATCAACAATAACTTATTTATATGAAAAACAGGTGGAACGGGTACCTTTTTCCGTGCAAAGATAATAGCGCAGTATACAAGCGGGCGAGTTTTACCCGTCCCCCTTTTCTTTATTAAAAGCAAAAGTCTGTAGTGATACGGTAAACAGTTAGCAATGACCTGTTTATATAGGAAATAAGCGGAACGAATAAATCCGTTCCCTAGGGCAATATATCAAGGACAATA
>MKRK01000101.1:12729-13670 GCA_001896915.1 Clostridiales bacterium 43-6 | reverse complement strand
ATCAAATTCTATTATAGTATCTTTCACCGAAAACTGCAATTGATAAGGAGGTTTATTTTGATACAGCGCCTTTGTCGCTTCCGCTTCCAGCAGAACGGCACATTCACCCTCATAGCTGTTATGGCTTTTGATGCCCAGAACATAGGACGCCACATCAAAAAGCCTACCCATGCTGGAGGTCAGTGCCGTATTGATGTTGTGCTGCAAAGCGGCGGTGATCACGGCACGGTGGGGATTATCCAGCGTGATCCCAAGCGCATGATAATAACAAAAGGCCGTTTTTTCGGCGTCCTTGGCTGCCTCGTCCCCTCCGATGATTTTTTGATAAGCCAAATGGGACGCCCGTTGAAATCCATCGTCTTGTACAACAAAAAATTCACCGCCCCAGATATTGCCGTCGGTCCCGAAACCGGTACCGTCAAAGGCAACCCCGAGGATAGGGGGGGGGAGCTGGTATTCTGCCATTACGGAAGCGATGTGGGCATGATGATGCTGAACGGGAACGGAAAAGGGAAATTTCGATTTTAATGCGGAGCTGTGATATAAGGGATGAAGGTCAAATATCACGGTAGCGGGTTTGACCTGAAATAGTTCTGAACAATCTTCTACGGCGGAAAGGTAGCTTTCAAAATTGGTACGGTTTGCAAGGTCGCCGAAATACTCACTGATATACGCATACCCGTTATCGGAAAAACTGAATGCCGCCTTTAAATCCCCGCCGGCTGCGAACATGCGCTTGTCTGTTTTGATGGGATAAGCCAGAGGTGCATATCCCCGGGAAAGCCGGATGATCTGTGTTCTGTCGGCTACAACCTTGCAGACCGAATCCTCCACCCTTCTGACAATTCTCCGGGTATGATACAACACGCCCGCCAAAAGAGGGGAATGGACCGATAACATTTCGCTGTCGTCCTTGATGATGGGGTTATCAGAAATATTTG
>MKRK01000101.1:5265-12694 GCA_001896915.1 Clostridiales bacterium 43-6 | reverse complement strand
ATGGCAAAAAGCAGCCGCAGGTAAGGGTTCCGCCGCTGACACCAAGCGGAACACTGTCGTTCATAAGTCGCAGGATTACAATGGGACGGGCCGGAGAGAGCAAAAGTGCCTCTTCCTTTTCGCTTACATCGCAATGCTCCCGGATGCTCTCCAGAGAGGGGAACATCACGGCAAAGGGCTTTGTCTCTCTTCCTTTTAGCTCCCGTAGGCTCTGCACCGTTTTCTCATCAAAGGGACTACAGGAAAGATGATATCCGCCAATCCCTTTGATGGCAATGATTTTATTCTGGTGCAGTGCATCAACTGCCTTTTCCAGTGCGTGCTCTCTGACACATTCACCGTCACCGTCCCGAAAAATCAAATACGGTCCGCAGCGATGACAGGAGATCGTCTGGGCATGATGCCGCCGGTTGCCCAAAGAACCGTATTCCCGTTTACAGTCTTCACACAGTTCAAAATCCGCCATGGTTGTGTTTGGTCTGTCATAAGGAACGCTTTCCATGATGCTGTATCGGGGACCGCAGGACGCACAGCTGTTAAAGGGATGCCCGTATCTGCGGCTGTTGGGGTCCGTTAACTCAGCGAGACAATCCTCGCAAACCGGCAAATCCGCCGGCAGCATGATCAGACCGTTTCGGGTGTCGTCGCTGTCGAGAATCGAAAATCCGTCCGTATCAAAGGGGTCGGTGTCCTCGGTTTCCATTTTTACGATTTGTGCACCTGCCAGGGAACAGCCGGAAAGACACGCAAAAAAAGCACTGAATGCGGCGATATCGGAGCACGCATGGATTTCTACCATACCTCCGAGATTCCGCACAGTGCCTGTGATGTGATGTTGTTTTGCCGTCCGGGCAACAAAGGGTCTGAACCCGATGCCTTGCACAATGCCGCAAACGGTTATTTTTTTATAGACGAGTTGATTTGTTTCGCCTGTTCGGTTATCCACGCCGCAACCTCCCCAAAGCCTTCGCCTGTTTTGGCGGATACTTTAAAAATAGGAGCGTTTTTATTCAGCGCTTGGATACCCTTGATGAAATAGGCTTCATCAAAATCCACATAGGCTGAAAGATCCGCTTTATTGATTATTATAACATCGGCTTTTTCAAATGCAAGAGGATATTTGTATGGCTTGTCGCTTCCTTCCGTCACCGTGGAAATCAGCAATTTAATGTGTTCTCCGATGATGAATTCGGCAGGACAAACAAGATTGCCGATATTTTCGATGAACAGATAGCCGTTTTCGAGAGAAACGGTCTTCACGGCATCGGCAATGATGGTGGATTCCAGATGGCAGGCACCCCCGGTATTCAGTTGTAGTGCCGCAATGCCCAGATCCAACAGCTTTTTGGTATCAATATCGGATTCAATGTCGCCTTCTATGACAAACGCAGGTTTTGCAAGCAGTTGAATGAGACGGACTAGAAAAGTGGTTTTACCAACGCCCGGTGCACCCATGATATTTACGGTAAAAATGCCGCGCTCGGAAAGTGCCTGATTGGTCTCAAGGGCAATTTTATCATTGCGCTCAAAAATATCTTCCATAACGGTAACTTCTGTGTGTTCCATGGGTAGCCTCTTTTCCGTTTTTTCGGTTCGTTATTCCTCAATTTCTATGGATTTCACATAAAATTCTCTGCCGATTTCCGTGGGTTCTCCCTGCCCGCCGCACAAAGGGCAGTCAAAGGAAAAGGGAACCCGTTCAAAATACTGCTGACAGCTTGTACACAACAGCAACGGCTTGACGGTTTCCAGAGTGATTTTCGCATCCTTACAAATCGAATCCTTTGCCAGTATATCAAAATAGAACCGGATTGACTCTGCGATATAGCCGGTTGCCTCGCCCACCACAAGATTGATTTTGGTGACCTTGCTTGCACTGTGCTTCCCGGCAAAATCCTCGCAGATTGCAACAATTTGCTTTGTGATGGAAAGCTCATGCATTACGAAACACCCTTTTATTGAAAGAATACATCCAGAATGGACATGACAAGCATACCGATCAGAGCGGTAACAGGAATGGTGACAACCCATGCGGTTACAATGCTTTTGGCAAGAGACCATCTGACAGCGGTCAGTCTTTTGGCAGAACCCACTCCCATAATTGCGGTAGAGATGATATGAGTGGTGCTGACGGGTGCACCCAAAAAGGTCATGGTCTGAATCACGGCGGCGGCAGAGGTCTCTGCGGCAAATCCGCCGGAGGGCTGGAGCTTGATCATATTGACTCCCATGGTTTTGATGATTTTCCATCCGCCCACAGAGGTGCCCAGTGCCATTGCCAGCGCACAAGCCAAAACAACCCAAAATGGTACATCTTTGTTTGTGATTTCGCCTGCACTAAATAGTGCCAGAGTGATGATACCCATAGACTTTTGCGCATCATTTCCTCCGTGGGACAATGCCATAAAAGCAGAAGAAATCACCTGTAACACGGAAAAATGTTTGTTAACGCTGTGCTGGCTGACGGAGCGAAAAATAAAATAAATCAGTTTCATCACAAGGAAACCAACAAAAAATCCGATTAAGGGGGAGGTAAACAACGGAATGATTACTTTATCTAAAACGCCATCCCATTGAATTTTATCAATTCTGCCCGTAAATGCAATGGCAGAGCCGACCAAACCACCAATCAATGCATGGGAAGAGCTGCTGGGAATGCCGAGATACCAGGTAATCAGGTTCCAGATGATGGCTGCCAGCAGTGCTGAAATGATAACATGCTGACTGACATCGCCGTACACAAGACCGCTTGAGATTGTTTTTGCTACTTTATGACCGGTCAAGGCGCCAATAAAGTTCAGGGTTGCAGCCATTAAGATTGCAGCACGGGGGGTTAATACTCTGGTGGAAACGGTGGTGGCGATGGAGTTTGCTGTATCATGAAAGCCATTGATAAAGTCAAAGCTAAGCGCCAATAAAATGACCGTAATGAGGATCACTGTTTCAAGCATGCTTCATGACAACCCCTTCAATGACGTTTGCAACATCTTCACATGCGTCCAATGTGCTTTCCATAAACTCAAAGATTTCTTTCCATTTTAATATTTCAACAGAATCCTTTTCGTGGAAGAGTTTCATGATAAAGTTGCGATAAAGGGTATCTCCCTGATTTTCAATGTTGTTGACCTCAACGATTTTATCGTGAAGCGTGGTGCTTCTTTTCATGTTTTTCAGTTCAAAAATAACGTTTCTCAATTCATCAGTACATTTCACAATAAGCCGACCCATTTCGTTGGCTTCGCTGCGGATGGTTTCAATATTAAACAGAATGAAGCGGTGGGCGGTGGATTCGATATTGTCGGCAATATCGTCCAGCTGTTTTGAGATGGCGAAGATATCTTCTCTGTCAATGGGTGTGATGAAAGCATGGTTGATTTGCTCCATCATGTTGTGAAAATGAATGTCACAGGTATGTTCCAGTTCTTCGATGGCAAGGACTTTTTGATTGACATCCTTATAGTCCTGCATTAAATCGTTCAGTAAACCGGCTGCCTTGCATATATCGTCTATGGTGCAGGCAAATAGGTCAAAAAAAACCTGTTCTTTCTTTGTTGTTCGAAACATTTTTTATTATCCCCTCAATTATATATTCGATTAATTTTACTCCAAATTTAATATATAATCAATAGGATATTAATAAGATTTTAATTTTCACTTAATTTTAATTTAATTTCAACTTAATATTCATCATTTCCAGTTGATTTTTGTTGATTATACCGCAGTTTTATGAAGGGGAATTCGGGTTTGACCAGATGAAAATAAAAAAGAGAATTCTACTCTTTTCTTGTAACGATGGGATCCCCGGGGAGCCCTATCCATAAAGAAAGAGTAGAATCATACTGCGCTTATTACGGGTCCAGATGGGTCAAATCTCTGGGGAAGAGGCTGGACTGACGAATGTTGGTAAGCCCCAGCAGCTTCATGGCGAGACGCTCCAGACCGATGCCCAGCCCGCCGTGGGGAGGCAGACCGTATTTATGGGCCTCCAGATAGGAGCTGAAATCCTCCGGATTGAGACCCATGGACTGCATTTTAGCAACCTGATCCTCATAGCTGTGAATTCGCTGTCCGCCGGTGGTCACTTCAAGCCCTCTGAACAGTAGGTCAAAGCTTTCGGCAAGCTTCGTGTTTTCGGGGTTATCCATGGCATAAAACGGACGCTTGGAGGCAGGGTAGTGGGTGATAAAGACAAACTCGCTGCCGTATTTTTCTTTGGCATAGTCGCAAAGCTTCACTTCATCCTCCGGGTCAAGATCATACTTGTTGGGGCGGGAACCGATGGCTTCCAGCGCCTCAAAGAAGCTGAACACGGGAATGTCGGTGATGACCGGCAAAACGGCGCCGGTGATGGTCAGTTCATTTTCATAGTTTTCTTTCAAGAAATGGATAACATATTTCAGCATGGCGGTTTCCATGTTCATTACGTCGCCCATATCCTTAATAAAGCCCATTTCAAAGTCAAGACCGATGTATTCGTTTAAATGGCGGGAGGTATTGTGCTTTTCCGCTCTGTAGACCGGGGCGATTTCAAACACTCTGTCAAAAAAAGCGATACAGGTCTGCTTATAAAACTGGGGGCTCTGTGCCAGAAAAGCATCTTTGTCAAAATATTTCAGCTTGAAGATATTGGCGCCGCCTTCCGCACCGGCAGACACGATTTTCGGCGTGTGGATTTCTGTAAAGCCTTCTTTTAACATAAATTCACGGAAGCCCGAAACAATGCCTTCCGAAAGCTTGAACACGGCTCGTTCAAAGGGGTTACGTAAGGCAACACTGCGATAATCCAGATTGGTTTCGATGGAACAGCCCAACCGTCTGTCCGATACATGGAGGGGATAGTCCGCCGCCGGTTTTGACAGTACAGTGATGGTTTGCAGCAAAATTTCTATGCCGTAATTCGCCCGCTTGTCTTCCTTTACCTTGCCTGTAACGGTAACATAACAGCCTTCCTTGACGTTTTCTATACTGTCGGTACAGGTGTCAGCGGAATAGACCGACTGGAACACGTAACGGCCCGTGCGTAAAATGACAAAGGCAAATCCGCTCATCTGGCGAACCTTATGAACACATGCGTTTAATGTGACAGAGCTGCCGACCGAAGATTTGATTTCCTCCAAACAAACTGCAAGGGTCAGATTTTCCCCATTCAGATTAAACATTCTATCAACCTTTCAAAGCTTTGATAAGCTCATCTTTTATGATTTGCGGGTTGGAACCCTTGCCGATTTTGCGGGATACCTGACCCATTAAGAAGCCAAAAACCTTTTCGCTGCCGCTGCGGTATTCCCCCACGGCCTTTTCGTTCTCTGTAAGCACCTCTGCGATGGCAGCCGCCACAGCATCGCTGCTGTTGTCCATCAGAAAACCGTTTTCTTTTGCAATCTCCAAGGGCTTGCCGCCCTTTTCATACATAAAACGAAGAACATCCTTAGCGGCGTTTTTGCTGACAATTCCGTCGTCGCTCATTTTGACCAAGGTTGCAAGGTCCTCTGGTGAAAAGCTGACTTCGGTGACAGACTGCTCGCTGTCGTTCAGTCTGCGAAGCAGCTCAACGATGATAAAGCTTGCAATTCCCTTGTAGTTGTTGTATACACCAACGGCGCTGTCATAAAAGTCCGATAAATCCTTGTCGTTAATGATCAGCTTGGCATGTTCTGCAGGCAGCCCATAGACGCCGGTATATTCTGTGAACCGTTCGGCCGGCATTTTGGGCATCTTTTTGCGGATTTCGTCAATATCCTCTTGGGAGAAAATGACCGCAGGGATGTCAGGTTCCGGAAAATAACGGTAGTCGTGGGCTTCCTCTTTGGAACGCAGTGATTTTGTGGTGCCGTGATTGTCGTTAAAACGGCGGGTTTCCTGAATGACCCGTTTGCCGTTGTCCAGCAGCTCTGCCTGCCGAGTGATTTCGTATTCAATCGCCTTGACGATGGATTTCAAGGAGTTCAGGTTTTTAATCTCCGCTCTGGTACCCAGCTCGGTTGCGCCGGCCGGCATGATGGAGATGTTCACGTCCACCCGCAGAGAGCCCTGCTCCATTTTGCAGTCACAGACACCGGCGTATTTCAGCCGCAAAATAACCTCTTCCACAAATGCCTTTGCCTCTTCGGCAGAGCCAATGTCAGGTTCTGTAACAATCTCAATGAGGGGCACGCCGCAGCGGTTATAGTCCGCCAGAGAAACGCCTTCAAAATCGTCATGCATCAGCTTGCCGGCGTCTTCTTCAATGTGGATACGGTTGATCCGGATGGTTTTGCCCTCCACATCCACATGACCATTGATGCAGATGGGTCTGTCAAACTGGGAGATCTGATAAGCTTTGGGCAAATCGGGATAAAAATAGTTTTTGCGGTCAAAACAGTTTCTTAAATTAATTGAGCAGTTCAGGGCGGTGCCTGCCAGCACGGCATATTCCACAGCGCCCTTGTTTAAAACAGGCAGAGTGCCCGGCATGCCGGAACAGCGGGGGCAGCAGCGGGTGTTTTGTTCGCCGCCGAATTCGGCGGTACAGGTGCAGAAAACCTTCGACTTTGTAGAAAGCTCCGCATGGATTTCAAGACCGATGACGGGAATGTATCTCATAGGGTTACCTCCTTACGGGCAAAGCCCTTTTCAAAGGCATCCGCAACGCCAATGATGGTTTCTTCGTCAAAGGGCTTGCCGACGATGCTCATGCCGATGGGCAGATTATTTTTGTCATAACCGCAGGTGGTGGAGATGGCAGGCAGCCCGGCAATGTTCACTGTTATCGTGCAGATATCGGCCAGATACATCTTAACAGGGTCGTTTTCCAGCTCGCCGATTTGAAATGCGGTGAAGGGAGCGGTGGGGGTGATGATCACATCACATTTGCTGAAAATCTCTTTGTATTCCTCTTTGATCTTCTGGCGGATCAAAACCGCCTTTTTATAATAAGCGTCATAATAACCGCTGGAAAGGGCATAAGTACCCAGCAGGATTCTGCGTTTCACCTCTGCGCCGAAGCCTTCGTCACGGGTGTTTTTGATAATTTCGTTATAGGTTTCGCCGTTTTCGCTGCGGAACCCGTATTTGATCCCGTCATAGCGGGAAAGGTTGGAGGATGCCTCGGCGGAGGAAATGAGATAATAAGCCGCGACAGCGTATTTTAAGCTGGGTAAGGAAACCGAAACGATTTCACAGCCCATGCTTTCGTATTCTTTGATGGCTGCCATCACGGAGGCTTTTACTTCTACATCAATTCCGTCGCCGAAAAACTCAGCCGGGACGCCGATTTTCAGCCCTTTTACGGAAGCACCGATTTTTGCGCAGTAGTTGAAGCAATTGGGCTGCTGCATAGTGCCGTCGTTGGGGTCATAATCGGTGATGGCGTCCAGCAGAATGCCGCAGTCTTCCGCAGAATTGGCGATGGGACCGATCTGGTCAAGAGAGGAGGCAAAGGCAATGAGCC
>MKRK01000101.1:332-5224 GCA_001896915.1 Clostridiales bacterium 43-6 | reverse complement strand
AAGCCGGTTGGCGGATGGAACCGCCGGTATCGGAACCGAGAGCATACGGGACAAAGCCGGCACTGACGCTCGCGGCCGCGCCGCCGGAGGAACCGCCGGGGACTCTCGTGAGCTCATACGGATTTTTTACGGCGCCGCAATAAGAGGTTTGAGAGGAACCGCCCATGGCGAATTCGTCCATGTTGGTCTTGCCGATGATAACGGCGCCGTAGCCGTTTAATTTTCTTACAACGGTTGCATCATAAGGAGGTTTGAAATTATACAGCATCTTGGAGGCACAGGTTGTTACAATATCCTTGGTGCAGATATTGTCCTTGATGCTGATGGGAATGCCTGTCCAGCTGCGGATGGAATTCGTGTTGATCAGAGTTTGTGCTTTTTCCGCCTCCTGATAGGCTTCTTCTTCACAAACGGTGATGAAGCTGTTTACCTTCCCGTCGAATTCTTTTATTTTGTTCAGAAAAAACTCTGTCAGCTCTGTAACAGAAATCTCTTTTGTGTCAAGCATAGCACGAAGCTTTTTAATGCCGGCTTTACTGAAATCCATATTCATGACCTTCCTTATTCAACGATTTTCGGAACGGTAAAGAAGCCGCCCTTTGCTTTTTCGGAATTTTTCAGTATTTCATCACGTTCAAAGGACGGACGGGCATTGTCGGCACGCAAATCGTCATAATAAACGCCGCTTTCCGTGTCCGCCAGAGCTTCATCCACCTGAAAGTCCTTGATGCTGTCCATCAGGTTGATTATATCATTCATATCACCTGCGGCCTGCAAAAGCTCCGCATCAGACATATTGATTTTACTAAGCTCAGCCAGATAGCTGATCAGCTTTGTGTCCTGCATAGATGTTACCTCCCCAATAATAGCACGGATATCTCGTTATTATACCATGCATTTTTATTCATTACAATATCTTTCCGATACAAAATTACACAAAAAGCGAGCAGATGTTTGTTCTGCCCGCTGATTTCATTTTACAGGCGGTGGAACCGCCATATTTCATAAGTCCGATGTTCAAAAATTATTTCAAGCCCTGATACAGCGCACCCATCAATTCGCCGGAGGTGTCCTGGCTGATTTCCCACACCGCTGCTCCGCCGAGGCTTTTGGACAAGGCATACTGCGCTTTGGCGGTGATGGAAGCGGCATCGTCATAAGAAACAAAGGTGCTGCCGTTCCACAGCCAGGGCGCTTTGGTTTCGGCATGGCGGTACAGGGTGTATCCTTTGCCCAGATAACTTGCCTTTATCGTGTTGTAAGAAACACTTTTACCGGCAGTGAACTTCTGGAACAGCCCGTTGTTTGCATTTGTTACACCGGAAAAGGCATAGCCGTAAAAAGGAACGCCCATGATGAGCTTTTGGGAAGAAAAGCCTTTCGAGAGCCAGAGGTTCACGCCGTCGTTCACCCCCCATTTAATATTGCCGGAAGCCGCCGATTGGGCATAGAGCGGTGCGTTGAAATCCGTATATTCCTCCCAAGAGGCATGGATGTCATAAGTCATGATGATGCCGTAATCCACAAGGGCGGACAGCTTCTGCAGTTCCATATTATTGGCGTGCCAGCTTCCGCAGCCGCCGGCAAAGGTCAGATAGTATTGTTTGCCGTCAAGAGCGGTTTGGGCATTCAGTTTTTCGCGGATTTTTGCCATCAGGAGGGTGAAATTTGTTTTATCGGCTGTGCGGTAGGTGTTGGTGCTCAGGCCGCCGCCCACGGGATATTCCCAGTCGATGTCTATTCCGTCAAATCCGTATTGCTTGAGAAACGTCACACAACTGGCGGCAAAAGTAGTGCGGGATGCATCGGTCAAGGCAACATCAGAAAATTTTGCGGACCATGTCCAGCCACCCACAGAAATCAATGTTTTTACATTGGGATATTTGGTTTTCAAGGCTTTCAGCTTTGTAAAATTACTCGGGTCGATGGAAGTGTCCCCGACAGCAACTTTTAAATCACTGCCGATATTCGCAAAGGCATAGTTGATGAAATCCAGCTTGCTTGCGTCTATTTTATCCGGTGTATATCCGCTGTAAGCAGACCAGCCCGCATAATAGCCAAAGATTTTTTTTGCGGAAGAAGAAGGTGTTGTGAGTGCTTTTGTTGTGGTTGTTATGTAAGCGGGTGTCGTTGTAGGAACCGGTATGTTTGTTGTCGTTGTTGTGGAAACAGTGGTAGGGGAAACGGTTGATTGGGTTGTCGTTACTGTTGTAACGGAAGCGGTGGCAGTGGGTTTGGTTGTGGTTTGTGTTGCGGTTGTGGTCGTCGTTGTTGTTTTGACCGGTTTTTTGTTGTTGTGGCTAGGCTTGATGCCGGCGGTGGCAACAATAAAAACCATGGACAAAACAAAAAGCAAAGCAAGAATTTTTTTCATTTTTATGGACAATCCTTTCCGTATCACACGCAAGTCTTTTCCTTACTATATCGAAAAAACAGAACGCTGTAAACGACAAAAACTTGCCAAAAAAGCACAGGCAGATTTGCCTGTGCTCTTATATTGATATTTTGTTTTAATCACTGATCAGCTTCCAGTTTACGCCGAATTTGTCAATGAGCTCGCCAAACAGGGGACTAAAAAAAGTTTCCTGTAGATCCATAACAACGGTTGCGTCTTGATTTAACAGCATAAATGCATCCTTTACTTTTTGAGGACTGTCAAGAGAAACAGCGATGGAAACATTGTTGCCCTTAACAACATCATGCAGAACAGAATCGGATAGGCGCAGCTGAGACTCGCCCAAATCCAGCAGGGCATGCATGATATAATGCCTCTTTGCGTCCGGCATCGGGGTGGAATTATCCGAAACAGGCATATCGCCGTAATGCATTAAACTCACAACTTTTGCATCAAAAGCTTTTTGATATAGCTCGATGGCAGCGTTTGCGTCACCTGTGAAAGCCAAATAAACCGTTAGTTTCATAAAAAACCTCCTTGTATCAATCATTTCCTCGGCTTATCTTAGTATTGCCGATTGAAAGGAAAATACAAACGATTATTCTTCGGCGCCGCAGCATTTTTTATACTTTTTGCCGCTGCCGCAGGGACAGGGATCGTTTCTGCCGATCTTGTCACCCTTGCGGACGGTTTTAGAGCTGCTGTCGCTGCCGTCTCCTCCCACGCTTTCGCCTGTGATTTTCGCGACTTCTTTTCTCTGGACGTCTTCTTCACGACGCACATTGACGGTCATGACCATCTTCGTGGTTTCCTCTCGGATGGAATCCGTCATCTGATTGAACATATCATAGCCCTCGTTGCGATATTCCACAACGGGGTCGTGCTGACCGTAGGACCGCAGATAAATGCCGCTACGCAGCTCATCCATGGCGTCGATGTGATCCATCCAGTGATTATCCACGCTTCTTAAAAGAACCACGCGCTCGATTTCACGCATCAGGTCCGAACCAAACTGCTCTTCCCGCTGGTCATATAGCTTTTCAGCCTTTTCATAGAGCTTTTCTTCAATCTCTTTTTTGTCCATTTCTTCAAGCCGGGCGGCGTCAATGTCAAGAAGGTCTTCCGTATCAAGCCAGCTCATCAGAGAATCCTTGAGTGCTTCCAGGTTCCAGTTTTCCTGATAGCTGTCGGAGAGATACAGATCGCAGGTGGATTTGATGGTGTCCTGCACCATTTTATAAACCATTTCGCGAAGGTTTTCCCCCTCCAGTACACGGTCACGCTGTTTGTAGACAATTGTTCTCTGGGTGTTCATGACATCGTCAAAATCAAGCACGCTCTTTCGGATGCCGAAGTTACGCAGCTCCACCTTGGTCTGTGCGTTTTCGATGGTTTTGGATAAAAATTTTGTTTCAATGGGTGTGTTTTCATCCACCTTTAAGGTTTCCATGATATTAAACAAACGCTCCCCGGCAAACAGACGCATCAAATCATCTTCCGTGGAGATGAAGAAACGGCTTTCACCCGGATCGCCCTGACGGCCGGAACGACCACGCAGCTGATTGTCAATCCGGCGGGATTCATGCCGCTCTGTACCCATGATGCACAGACCGCCTGCGTCCCGAACCTTTTCGGCTTCCGCTTCAATGTCAATCTTGTGCTTTTTGGAGAGCTCGGAAAACATGGACCGTGCGTCAAGAATGTCCTGGTTGTCGGTAATGGCATAGCCCGTGGACTCAATGATAAGCTCCTCTGAAATGCCCTTTTTCCGCATTTCGGTTTTGGCAAGATATTCAGCGTTACCCCCCAGCACGATATCGGTACCCCGTCCTGCCATGTTGGTGGCAATGGTAACAGCGCCGAATTTGCCCGCCTGTGCCACGATTTCGGCTTCTTTTTCGTGGTTTTTGGCGTTCAGCACATTGTGGGGAATTCCGTTTTTCTTCAGCATGCTGCTGAGTACTTCGGATTTTTCAATGGAGATGGTACCCACCAAAACGGGCTGACCCTTTTCGTGGCATTCCTTGATTTGTTCGATGACAGCGTTGAATTTGGCTTTTTCGGTTTTATAAATCACGTCGGGCGCGTCAATGCGGACCATGGGACGATTCGTCGGGATCTCCACAACGTCCAGGCGGTAGATTTCGGTGAATTCCTGCGCCTCCGTCATGGCGGTACCGGTCATACCCGACAGCTTATTGTATAAACGGAAATAGTTCTGGAAGGTAATGGTGGCCAGCGTTTTGGACTCGTTTTCCACCTTGACGCCTTCTTTGGCCTCGATGGCCTGATGAAGCCCCTCGTTATAACGGCGCCCGAACATGAGGCGGCCGGTGAATTCGTCAACGATGATGACCTCCCCGTCCTTGACCACATAATCGATGTCGTTCTGCATGATGCCGTGGGCTTTGATGGCCTGATTGACGTGATGGGCGATGGTAATATTGTCCGGGTCGTTTAAATTCTCAAGAGAAAAATAACGTTCTGCTTTTTTGAC